>JAILDR010000049.1 GCA_024689285.1 Bacteroidales bacterium
AAGTTATTCAAATCGCTACGGGGACCTTCCCCGCTGCTTGATGCAGCAAAAGTAAAATGCGATTATGCGACTGAATGATTCGGATTACGCCCGAAATTCAATCGCAAACAGAAAACACCCTAAACCCTTGTGTTTGTGGGAAGAAAAATTTTTACAAAAAAAATTGCGATTGAAACCCATTTGTTCAATCGCAAGATTCAATCGCAAAGGCTTGTTGCAAAAACAAACTAATTGTTTGTTATATAGTCTTTTACCCAATCAGCGTATGGTTGGCGGCTTCCTTCGCTCATATATCTGGAAAAAGTACGCGGGGCATCCGTAACGCCTGCTTGGACAGCTATACTGTCGTAACTACCTTTCAATACTTTTTCTTTTGCCAGCAGACCTACCACATAGCCCTTGATTTGATTCTTCTTTTCCCGCTTTCCCTTGATTGCCCAATCTTTTGCAATGACAGTTTTCCACTCTGTTTCCATCAATGCCTCAACAAAGGCATCTGTCCACGCTTCATCATACTTATCATTTGAACGCAGTTCCTTAAACCAATCCTGTTTCAGCAAGTCTTTCAGGTGTCTCGTTGGCTGAAAGTAGTTTGGCTCTTCCTGCTCTATTTGCTCTGAATCTGATGCTGAAGAAGGAGCGTCGATGCCCACTTCCTCCACATTCTCAGCATCCTCCGCTTCGTCATCGAAGAAAGCCTTAATCACCTTTCCGATGTCGTTGCTGCCGACGTTGTCGATGTGAATCACCTTCTTGTGGTCGTTGTGGATGGCTCCTTCTTCGTAGTTATAGGTTTCGCTCATACTCTATTTGTTCTGTTTGCTTTTTTCGAAATGTCTTCTCTCTATCTTCGCTCAACAACAGCTGATGGCGTTTGTCGTCATGTGTTGCCCCCGCCTCATAGTTGTAATAATTGGTTGGGCGTTCTATTGCCGTCTTTACCGACTCGGCCATTTCCTTTTGCTGATTCATGCTATCCACCAGCCGATTCCTATACTTATGCAGCAATGTCGGATAAGCATTATGCCATACTTCAATACCATTGAGGATAGGACTCTCGTTCAACTTGCACAACAAATCCCACGCCATAGCGGGCGGATACTTCATCAACTCTGCATCCACATCTTCAATGGGGATGGCTGTAAGAATCATCTGTTGCAGCACTTCTTTCGTCCTGTCAAGCTCAGCTTGCAAATGACTTTTCTGCTCCTCCATCTGTCGAATCAGTTCGTCCTTTCTTAGGCTCTCGTCCTCCACTTCCTTGTAGCTCTTGGGGCGATGTTCGCGCAGTATCCGTTGAAAGTCCTCGGGAAAGAGGGTGTCGCACAACTCATAGAGCATTTCAGAAGGCTCCGTCCTGTTGACGACATCCTGCATCTGAAGGATGACTTTATCCAATTGCTTACGGTGTTTACGGTCAAGTATCAATTGGTCCGCGCAGTCTATCAAGCCACAATAGTAGATGTGCATGTGTGGCATAAACGACTGGCTCGATTTCATCACCGTTTTGCTGACATCGATGAAGTTGGTCCATTTCACGCCTACGATATGCCGCGTCATCACAGAATAGTAATACTTCATAAACAGCCATTGCCGCCTCAGCAGCTCCAGGTTCTCCGCTTTTTTCAGCTTCGTCCAGTTCTGCTGCATAATCATCGTAAAGGCATGAAGGACACAAAGCACCTCGTCGGTCTTGTAGTCGCTACACACCTCTGCCTTGAGCAGCATCATCTTCAATTCATTCGACAACTTGCACCAATCCTGACTACAGTCGGCTCGCAGCAACGCCTCCAGAATATAAAAGTATTGGTAAATGCGCTTCGCTTCATCGATGCGTTTCATGTTGTCGCCCCAACACTCTGCCGACGTTATCAAGTCTTGTTCCGATGCCCAACGGCCAAACTGGTCATCGTTCTCGATGATGTATTTCAACTCCCATCGTATGCTCTCCATATTGGGCTTGCACAGACGGGTGTCACCAAAGAGATACATCTTATAGTAAGGCTCCATCATCTCATGCAATGTGTTTTTGTAATAAGAGTCTTTGGGAACGTAGCCACCATAAGATGGATACTGTTCAAACAAGTCCAAATCGCATGATTGACGGCCACCGTTCATCAGGAATTCCAAGTGATTGATGACGGTTTTCTGAATATAACCTTTGTAGATATCTATGTTGTTCATACCTGTTCAATAGCCAAACTGCAAAGGTATATCATTTTTTTGATTTTGTATTCAATTTGAAGTTTCTTATCACTAACTGCACGTTCATCTCCATATCCAGGAACGGCTCATCGTCGACCCTGCAAAGGAAGACATTTTTATTTCATTGAGAGTATTGCCCTCAAATTGGTGTCGGTAAAAGGCAGCTAATTCTTCTCTTCATTATTGCCTGTTCGCTTCGTCCTTTCATTCCAATAATTCCCATTCTTCCCAAAATTCCCATAATTTCCATTCATATACCCCATCCCATGTTTTTCCCGCCAATCGCGCCTTGCCTGCGACATCTGCTCCTTGATTCCGCCATTCTCCAAAAAGTCTTTTTCATGCTTTTCCAGCAAACGTTTCAACAGGTAGTCCGCCTGATGTATCAATACCAAGGCGACATTTGCCACCGTTACATCATCACGCAACTCGCATACCCGAATGTAGTCTTCTGGTTTTGAGTGCTGTCTGCACCATTCTCGGGCGTTCTTGCACTGCTGGCTGTTGACATCCCACTTTTGTCCTCCATGATTACGCAAATAGTCTTCATAGTCTTCAAGCAGCTCCTTCAAACTCGCCTTGGCAACATTTACTAGCTTGATACAGGCCTCCATCGAAGTGGTTCCTGTCTCATTGCCTTCGGCTATATTTTGCTTTCCGCTTCTGGCAGCCTGCCTCATTTGGTCCACAGTGCGGTCACCAATCTTTGGGAAATAGTGATCAACAAAATAGAAGGTGATGTCATAGATACACACCGTCTTTTGAAAGGCTATGAGATTCTTATAATCACCTTTCGAATTGAGAAATTTGCCGTTGTCAGACATGATTTAATGGGAAATTAATGGGAAGAATGGGATTAATATGAGAGAAAAATATTTAGTTCTATTTTCATGAAAGATTTGTCGTCGAAGCGCATTTCGCCTTCTGAAACAATATTTTTGTTTTTTTTGCATCGTTGCGATTTCATGTTATAATAAACTCTCAACGCTTCTTCCATAAAACCAGTTTCCAGGCGTACAAGTTCATCGCTTATCATCTTTTTGTCACCATGAAATTCGGAATCAATCCATTTCATGTCATCTTTGCTCAAATCATCACCTTCAATAAAGCGTAGAAGAATATCGTCCTCCAATACATCATCGCGTTTCGAGTAGTTTGGAAGATAGTTTTCAATAAAACGCCATGCGTTGTAATAGCTGTCAACTGTTTGCTTTATACTGCTCATAATGTTTTGCCAATAGGTTCTTATCAGGACAGAATTTCTCAGGCATAATTATACCGCGTTTTTGTATTTGAATTAGATAATTACGAAACGTATCATCTTTTGAATCTTGAATAAACTGCTCAGAAACATCAATCTTGAAATCAGGTGTGACAGCAAAAAGAAACTTGTCGTATGCACGATGGAAAAGTGGATTCATGCAAAGACCGTTCTGCGGGTTTGTGCGGTTGTTTTTATCGTCAGCCCAACTAGATATGTGGCAAGCCTCAAGTAATGCCGTTGTAGTAATGCCAGTAATGCAGCATTGATTGAGATAGGCACATAGGACGGATGTTCGGAAGAAGTTTTGATTGACACGTTGACGAACAACAGCCTCCCTATCTTCTCCCTGAGGTAACGTCTTAATATCTATTGAGACAAAGTCTTCGATCGGTTTCCCAGCGCGTTCGGCAAATAGTCTTTCGCTTTCATAAGCCAGCCTTTCTGTGTCGCCCCAAAACTCATTCCACACAATCTCCTCCTCTTTGCTTCCATGCCCAAGACCCGTAATGCCCTTGGCACGCAAGTTAGGGTCGAAACGCCCAAAATTTCCGATTTTCATCTTCAAAGCCACGGGTGTTCGGCCGATAAGAGGAGCATATTTTTGGATAATGGGATGCCCTTCCTTTACGTCTTTGAACGGAATCTTACAGTAAACGTTCAAAGCCATTATCAATTGTTCTCGAGTCCAGTTATTTGCCATAATCAATTCTTTTTTATCCTGATGGCAGCCAACATCTCCTCTTCATTATTAAAGCCCAAAATTCGCAAGGCTTCATTCCTGAACGGATCAGCAAAGACGGTTCCGAAATTATGCATATAATGCGTTATAATCGCAGCCTCTGTTCTATGACTGAGCAGCCACTGTTTCAGCTTGGCCAACTGGTTCTCGTATGACGTTTCGCCGTATATCTTCACGCCGAAGTTGCCTTCTATCTTCTCTTCTTCAGGGAAATCTACTATGGATATCTTCTTCGCCATTTCGTTTTTATTTGCCCTGCAAATATAGAGAGGTTTTTTCAGAAAACAAACAAAAGTTTGTTTGAATCGCAAGGTGTCACGGTGTCAAAGTGTCAAAGTGTCAAAGTGGTTTTCACAGCCGAAAAATGTCCACTATATATAAATAATTAATTATTTCTATATAGTGACGACTTTGACACCTCAGAAATGAGTTTGACACCGTGACACCATGACACCCATGACACCCTAGAACCCGTGCAGAAAAAAAAATTCCAAAAACCCGAAAAAAACTTGCCGAAAAATTCGTAGAGCGCAATTTCGCGGTTGTAGTTTTGCAGCGTCGTTCGAACGACAACCGCTCCTTGACATCCTGACAACAACCCTTTTTCGATGCGATATCGAACCAAAAACCAAAATTTC
>JAILDR010000079.1 GCA_024689285.1 Bacteroidales bacterium
TGTGCCGCCTCCCTTGGCTTTCGACGTGCTCAAAGCCATTGAGAAAAAACTGCCCGGCTTCCCCATCGTGCTGCACGGCTCGTCGTCGGTGCCGCAAGACGAGGTGGACACCATTAATAAATATGGTGGTGCGCTGAAGGCTGCCGTCGGCATCCCCGAGGAGCAGCTGCGCAAGGCTGCCAAGAGTGCCGTCTGCAAAATCAACATCGACAGCGACAGCCGCTTGGCCATGACCGCCGCCATCCGCAAGACCTTCGCCGAAAAGCCCGCCGAGTTTGACCCACGCAAGTACCTCGGCCCCGCCCGCGACAGCATGAAGAAGCTCTACGAGCACAAGATTATCAATGTGTTAGGCTCGAACGACAAGCTTGAAAACGCTTAAAGCATGAGAAAACTGAAAGATGCACACGTCTTTAGCAACGAGGAAGGCTCCATTGCGAAGTTCCTCGTTACTGCGGCAACATACGCCGCAGCCATTTTTACCTCGCAAATTCTCACATCATTTATCGAGAAAGAACCTTTCAAATGGTTGGAAAGCCTTTGGATGGTTTTAATCATTGTTACACTAACAACAGCGGTTTATTTCATCACAAGACTACTTGCCTACCACACCAAAATATTCCCGAAAACCGAGAACCGCGAAGGCATACACGGCGTGAGTTTCTTATTTCTATTGATTTTAACCATTGCTTTGATTTTGGTTTTAGTCTAAAGCAAAAGCAGTTTTTTCAAGCCAAAAGGGAAGAAGTATCGCAAAAAACGCTATTTTTGCGATACTTTTGTTGTAATTGAGCAACAACAATTAAACGATTAAACAATCAACACTACAACATAATGAACCTCAATCCCTTAACCGCAATATCGCCCGTCGACGGGCGCTACCGTTCCAAGACCGTTGAGTTGGACGACTTTTTCAGCGAATTTGCCCTCATCCGCTATCGCGTGATGGTCGAAGTGGAGTATTACATCGCCCTGTGCGAACTGCCCTTGCCACAACTCGAGCAGTTCAACGGTGACTACGACGACCTTCGCGCCATCTACGAGGAGTTCCAAACGGAAGACGCTCTCGAAATCAAGGAGATAGAAAAAGAGACCAACCACGACGTGAAAGCCGTGGAATATTTCCTGAAACGCCGCTTCGACGAACTCGGCCTCACAGAATTCAAAGAATTCCTTCACTTCGGCCTCACCTCGCAGGACATCAACAACACCGCCGTGCCGCTCTCGATGATGGAGGCGCACAAACTTGTGGTGAAGCCAGCCTTGGAAGACCTCATCGACAAATTGAAGGATATAGCCAAAGAGTGGAAAGACATCCCGATGCTGGCCCGCACCCACGGACAGCCCGCCAGTCCCACCCACTTAGGTAAGGAGATTTACGTCTTCGTGGAGCGTCTCAGAGACCAACTTCAGATGCTCAACAACGTACCCTTCACAGCCAAGTTCGGCGGTGCCACAGGCAACATGAACGCCCACAAAGTGGCCTATCCCGACATCGACTGGCCTGCCTTTGCGAAGAAGTTCGTGGAAAAGAGCCTGAAGCTCAAGCGCCAGCAGACCACCACACAGATTGAGCACTACGACTACATGGCCGCCTACTTCGATGCCCTGCGCCGCATCAACACCATCCTGATTGACCTCTCGCGCGACATCTGGCTTTATGTCTCGATGGAATACTTCAAGCAGAAGATCAAGGCGGGCGAAGTCGGCTCGTCGGCGATGCCCCATAAGGTAAACCCCATCGACTTCGAGAATGCCGAAGGCAACCTCGGTATGGCCAACGCCATCCTCACCTTCCTCAGCACCAAGCTGCCCATCAGCCGCCTGCAGCGCGACCTCACCGACTCCACCGTCACCCGCAACATCAGCGTGCCGATTGCCCACACACTGATTGCGCTCAAGTCACTGATGAAAGGTTTGGACAAACTCCTGCTCAACGAGGACAAGATCCGTCAAGACCTGCAACAGAACTATGCCGTGGTGGCCGAAGCCATCCAGACCATCCTCCGCCGCGAGCAGGTGGAAGGTGCCTACGAGCTGCTGAAAGGCCTCACCCGCACGAACAAGCATATCGACAAGGCCGCGATTGACGAGTTCATCAAAGGCCTGCCTGTGAGCGAGAAGATCAAGGCGGAGTTGGCGGCCATCACGCCGGAGAATTACACGGGATACAATTATTGAGCGGAAACCGCGTTTGGATAAGAGCAAACCAACGCCTATGGCCAAGCAAAAAACATTCTCCCACGTCCTCACTTACGTCAAGCCCTATTGGGGCAGCATCGTCCTGAATCTGGTCTTCAACCTGATGGCCATATTCTTCTCGCTGTTTTCGTTTGCTTTGGTGGGGCCATTCCTTACCTTATTATTCAAGGAAGGCGCGGTGGAAGCCGTAGCCAAGCCCCAGTTTTCATTCACTTCTGATTATCTGATGGGCTATCTTAACTGGTTCATGAGCAGCCTCATTGCCGATGGAGGGAAATACCATGCGCTGGTCTTTATGTGCCTGTTGCTTTTGGTTGCCTTTTTCTTCCGCAACCTCGGACGCTTCTTCGCCTGTTATTTCATGGCCAATGTGCGTGTGGGAGCAGTCCACGACCTGCGCCGCGACGTGTACAACAAAATCCTCATCCTGCCCCTCTCCTTCTACCACAGCCGCCAGAAAGGCGACACCATAGCCCGAATCACCACCGACGTGCAAGAGGTTGAGGTATCGATTTTGAACTACTTGGAGATGCTTATCAAAGACCCGTTGACCATCTTTTTCTATTTCGCCTTCATGATTACCCTCAGCCCGAAGCTCACCCTTTTCGTACTGATTGTCTTGCCCTTAGCTGGTCTGATTATCGGCAAAGTCGGCAAGATGCTGAAGAAAGAATCAAAGGAAGGACAGACCAAATTGGCAGGCATCATCTCCACCGTGGAAGAAACCATTTCTGGTTTGCGAATCATCAAGGCCTTCAACGCCATTCGCTATTCAGAGGACAAGTTTGAGGAACAAAACGCCGACTATACCAAAGTGCTGCGCGGCATCCACCGCAAGCGCGACATGAGTTCTCCGATGAGCGAATTCCTCTCTTCGGCAGTGGTGATTCTCGTGCTGTGGTTTGGTGGCAAGCTCATCCTTGGCGGCAACGGCAGCATCGACGCGGGCAGCTTTATCAGTTACATCGTCGTCTTCTCTCAAATCATCTCTCCCGCCAAGTCGTTTTCACAGGGCTACTACAACGTGCAGAAAGGCATTGCCTCTGCTGAACGCATCTTCGAAATCCTGGATGCCGAAGAGGTGATTACAGAGAAAGAAAACGCCTTGGAGATTAAGGACTTCAAGGACAGCATCGAATACAAGGACGTGCATTTCAGCTATGGCAAGGATGAGGTGCTTAAAGGCATCAACCTAAAGATACCGAAAGGCAAGTTCATCGCCCTTGTGGGTGAGAGCGGTGGCGGCAAGTCGACTATGGCAGACCTCCTGCCACGTTTCTATGAGATCGGCAACGGTTGCATCCGCATCGACGGACACGACATCCGCGACTATAAGATCGGTGACCTTCGCAACCTGATGGGTGTCGTCTCACAAGAGACCATACTCTTCAACGACACCGTATTTAATAATATCGCCTTCGGCATGAAGGACGTCTCGAAGGAACAGGTCATCGAAGCCGCCAAGATTGCCAACGCGCATGAGTTCATCATGGAGTTGGAACAAGGCTACGACAGCCGAATTGGAGACCGAGGGATGAATCTTAGCGGTGGTCAAAGACAAAGGCTCAGCATTGCCCGAGCCGTACTGAAGAACCCGTCCATCCTGATTCTGGACGAAGCCACTTCCTCATTGGACACCGAGAGCGAACGTTTGGTACAGGAAGCCCTCACAAAAGTCATGAGCCAGCGCACCTCCATCGTCATTGCCCACCGGCTCTCCACCATCCAGCATGCCGACGAAATCGTGGTGCTGCAAAAAGGCCAAATCATCGAGCGTGGTAAGCATGATGATTTGATTGCCCTGGGTGGTGTATACAAGAAACTCACAGATTTGCAATCTATTGCCTAACACGAGCCATGAAAAAGCAATTCATCTATTCCACAGGAGAACATATCGAAGCCAACCTTGAGGATTTGCACAAGCTTCTATCTGACAACAAACAATATCTGGAAAACTATGAAGAGGTCTACAGCTCCCTCGAAGACGACGACTACGTGGCACGCGGCAACGGCTTCTGCGACCGCAAATACAGCGACGACTTCATCGAAGGGCAATTAGAGAAATATGCACAGCGGGAGAAGGAAATCGAGAAATGGATTGCTGAGTGGAACTCGTAATACCCCACCCTATCTTTTCTTATACACATATCCCTTCCTTTCCCACTCTGACATTTCCCGAACAGCGATAATGCTATAGAAACGCTCAAATGACGTTTCAAAAGGTTCTAAACACCCTCCATTCCATCCCCTTTCGGCCACGCCAAGTGCTTTGGGAAGCATCTGGTAAGTGGCATCGTCAAAACAACGCAACTGAGATGACCACAATTGCGCCTGTACGCCGATGATATCGCCTTTGTACTCATTGGGATTCAGAGCAAAGGTCTTGCTCTCATCCACATAACCCGCCCAATGGAGGCCAATTTCGTTGGGGCTGTCGCTATAGGCCAAATCCAAATAGGTGTAAGCTGCTGGAGAGAGTACCACGGGGAAACCTTCGATGCCTTCGGTGTTCCAGACATTCAAGAAATACAAAGAGCGCTTAAGCCGTTCCTCTGTCCCTGATTCCAAACCCTTGGCAATATCTTCCCAACCCGCCAGCCGAATACCACGCACCTCGGCGAGACCCAGCATGCAGTTGGTGAATACTTCTTTCATCTCGTGACGGTCGCGGCCCGACCACGCCCCTTCTGGCACCTCGTCGCCACCAATATGGATGGCAGGAAGTGGCGCGCCTGCTTCCTGATGCAAACGGATGACCTCGTCGAAAACAGTGCCGTAGAACTTGTATACACTGGGCAGATAAACACTCAGCACATTATCCGTGAAGTCCTGTGCCGACCAGTAACGCGAAGTATCGGCAGGGTCTTGCAAGCGGAAGCTACTGTCGCCCGTGCGTCGCTCGTAGGCCTGCATCGCCTTGATGGAAGCCCGTGAATGGCCCGGGGTGTCGAACTCGGGAATCACCCTGATGCGACGGTCCCAAGCATAGCGGAGGATGCGCTTGTATTCCTCGGCGGTATAAAAAGAGGTGTTGCCGATTTTTCCATTGGCAGATGGCTTTAACGCGCAGGTTTCCTGCAAATTCCAATCAGGTAGCGCATGGTGGGCACCAAAATCGGTCAGTTCAGGAAAACCCTTGATTTCCAGACACCAAGATTCGTCATCGGCAATATGGAAATGCAGTGTATTGAGTTTCCACGAGGCCATCAAGTCGAGGATTTTGAGCACCTCATCCACCGTACGAAAGTCGCGCACCACATCGAGCATAAAGCCACGGTAAGCGTAATCAGGCCAGTCCTCGATGGTCATGGGTTGTAGAGGTTGTGGCAACTTGGAGAGGGTGGATTGGGCATAGAAAGCGCCGTCAGCGTCGTAGGATTCCACTTGAGGTTCACCCTCCTCTCCTATTGTGATTCGGTACCAGCCCTCTGGACGCGAAGGAAGAATATCAATCCTTTCCATAGGCTCATTCCCGTATATCACCGCACTAACTTGCGGAATGATGTCGGCTGGCCGGAGTTCATAGTCGCTGACAAAACTTCCTTCGTCGTTTTCAGTTTTAGGATGCTCCAAAAAATGATACCGCACTTCCATCGGGGTGTCGGCTCTCCCCTGTCGCTGCAGGACAAAGGCCTCGGGCGCCCAGGAATGCCTTGGCAACGGGCGACCGTAATACTTCAAGGTAACCGTTCCGTTTTCAGGGATGTCGATGTACCACGAGGTTCCCTGATAATGGTGCATCGCAGGTCCCTCCACGGAGGTCTTGCCGTCGAAAAGCTCTTGGAACCACACGCGCGAGCCTTGTGGCACATTGTGAAGCACGAGGGTGTGCAAGGCACGACCGTCGGCTTCGACGACACCTTCGGTCCAGTCAGCTGAAGGTATGCAGTCACAGGCAGCGGCAATGAGTAGGAGCCATATAAATAACAAGGTTTTTTGCATAATTCAGTGCAAATATAGAGAAATTACGATTGTGCGTAAATATTCACGTGCAAATAATGCACACGTGGTAGTTTTATGCAATCAGTCAAGGAATTGTTTGACTACGCAAGATACTTGGTTTACCGAGCAGATTACGATGAGTACTATGTCCTTGACAGAACGACCATTAAGGGAACCATCAACGAAGGAAAATACACCCATGCCAAATTGATTGAGGGGCTGGGGATGATATGAAGATTAAGAAAGAGTGATTTGGCAGAAGCACATTGTATCTTGTTCCGTCTCTTAAAGGCGGATTCCATCCGCCCCCTGCCCCTCCACAAGTATCCTCCCCATCTCATTAAGCGCGACGAACCGATATCGCAACGAATCGACAGCAATAGGCATGTATTCGAAATGCTTGGCCTCGGCCTTTCGACGAAGCGTTTTCTCGACAGTTTGACGGATGAGAGGCGCACTGAACGCCTCTTCCATCGGCTCCAAAAGCAGAAGCTTTCCTTTGGAACACGCCTCAAAATAAACACCACCAGGCTTGTAATACCGCTCATGCGGCGAGCCTTCCTCGGGGAAACCTTCGTTGAGAAGGATGACCAAAGGGAAGCCTTGAGTCCGAAGCGTCCGTGCAATGAGTTGCTCACCCTTGCTAATGGAAGCCGTATAGGTTGCCGCTCCATTTTGCGCCGACCGCAACACCGCTTTCATCCTTTCTTGGACTTGCTCGTCCGTGGCATTGCGCAACATTTCCACCAATTGGCGTTCAGGCCAGCCGAGGAGGAAATGATTGCCCATAGAAGTGAAAAGCATGCCGCAAGCCTCAGTCCTACGATACATTCGAAACAGGTCGGGATTTTGTTTACGCTGCCAAGCTCGCTCGACGTTGGCGTAAACATAGTTTATCATCGCCTGAAGTTGCCCTTTATGTGTGAGCACAAGGTAATATGGCGGACCATCATACAAATTCCCTTCAAAGCCCAGCTTTCGGGCTTCAGCTTTGCAGCCTTGCATATAACCCCGCACCACTTCTTTGATGCTGCGCTGCATGGTGTGCCTAACCTGCAAAACGATATGATGATGGTCGGGCATGACCTTGTCCGCAAGGATTTTCATCTCCGGGCAAAGCGCTAACATTCGTTGTTGCTGGTTGATGAGTGCCCAGCCTATGGCCGTCTTCTCCACCTCGGCCCATGTGCCGTTGTGAGTGAGTTTGCCGAAAATGGGTTCTCGTCCCTTGGCCACCATTGTCACATGTACTATGCACGGCTTACGCCATGCGCCGGGCTGTTGCCAAGTGGAGGTTTCGTTGGGTATGTTGTTGCTGGTGATCATTCTCGTTTGGGGCTTTTGCGGCGGGAATGGAATTCCCGTGGAAGGGACAGAACCCAGACGCAAAAGTAAGATTTATTTCGGCACAAAAGTTTTATTGCTTCTTTTCAGGAAAAAATTTTGCCTGTGCCTCAATTCGGCACAGGCAGGTCGAGGCCTGCTGCTATCTTAGCAATGACTATCCGGCATTGCACTCCGTGCAAGGCGAGAACCGACAAGAGCTTTGGAATGCTTTGCAGGATTCAGGATGGAACCTGTTGTACGAAGGCGGCGTGGCATTCCCTCTCCAATTGAGAGGAAACGACGATCCAGATTCCAACGACTTTGACGAATTTATCGGGATGAATTGTCCCCCGCCTAACTGGAACGAAGGCCTCGACTAGGAACTGACCAAAGACCTGCATCTGACACAAGCCTTTCACAACCTGTTCGACCACACCGATTTTGCCATCACTGACTTCATCTATTGCCGTGTTTTTTTCTACGAAATCAAAGTTGAGTTCCGTAATGAAGTACAGCAAAACCATTGATGCATCCACCATCGCTCGTCTGCTCAGTCACAAGGATGAGCATGGCATGGGACGTGTCTTTATGTATGCTTTCCTTAATGAAGTTATACGTCAGCAGAGGCCGTTTTCGTTTGATTGTGATTCGGCCAAGATCATAGACGGACCTGTTTTGTCAGTGATTGATAAAGAGGGGAGGAGTATTACTATTAATCATAAAAGGAACAGGTTAAGTTTGATCCTTGATGACAAACGGCCTGATGCTGTAAACCAAATCAAATATAAGGGTAAGGAATACCGCTTGGTCATGCTTTCCTGGCTTACCGGCTGCATCCGGTACACTTCGCTACAGCCGGAACTTAGGGATGAGTTGTCAGAATATGCCATGTCCATTCAAAGGGGGAAAATCGGATTAACAATGCGTTGCTTGCTCAATTTGGAAGCGATTGGCTGCGTGACTTTGTTCTTCCTGGAGGGCAATTCTATTCCGACCAAAGAGTGGAAGGGACAAAAAAGATTATAAAAAAGGCTTATGATGGTTTGAAAAATCCCTTTACAGTAATAAAAACTTTTGTATATTTGCATCGTTAAGTCCCGACAGTCCCTGAGCAATCAAACTGCCGGGGATCGTTTTTTAAGGGTCTGCACCGTGAATTGGAACAGGAACTGTGGTAAGCCAATCGCCGACTGGCTACAAATAAGGTGCAAAGACATTATCAGACAAATTAGACGCCCTTTAATCTTGTTACTTGAATTATCGGAATTCCCAAAGCGGCCGATATCTTTGCCAGTGTTGAAAGCGTAAAGTTGTGCCCTCCGCCAACCCAGTGCGATACTGCCGCTTCGGACGTTCCGACGAGTTTGGCGAATTCTTTTTGTGACATACCCCTTTGTTGAAGTGAGGCGTCAATGTAGTCTGCAATGTCATACGACCACTCCACTTGCAGCTTGATTGCCTGCGGGGTGTCATCAATTACTTTTTGGAATAGTTGTTCCGTTTCTTCAGTGTGTTTCATAGTTCAAAATTTGTATCATCGATCCCTTCTATATTAGTCTCTTCAATATGGATTGTTCCCTTTTGCTCTGATAGTTTGAGCAATTCGTCCAGCTTTTTCTGGAATTCCGTGTAGCTTTCGCCTTCGAAGCAAATGGTGAATAATCCGGCATTTTCAGTTTGTCTAACAGATTGTATGGTAGCCTTAGTCATAATTCATTCTTTATTTTAATGCAAAGATATAATACTTTTTTGATATGAATTATATTTTGAGATAATTTTTTTTTAAAAAACATCCTGTGCATCAATTCGGCACAGGCTTTTATTTTCTTTGCAGCGTAGAAACAATAAAACCTAAATGCAATGAACGATTATTACGGAAGCGTCCCTTTAGAGGAATACGAACAAATCCTGGCC
>JAILDR010000080.1 GCA_024689285.1 Bacteroidales bacterium
ACCTGTTGGTTGCGGTAGTAGTATTCGTCGTGACCGTCGTGCAGGTACTTCTCGTCGATGAAGTTCTTGTAGATCCGGTCGTAGTCAATGATAGTTACTTTGTCCATTTATCTGTTTTTGTACATGTCGTCGTAGTACTTCTGATAGTCGCCACTGGTGACGTTGTCCATCCATTCCTGATTATCGAGATACCAGCGGACGGTCTTCTCAATGCCCTCTTCAAACTGCAGGCTGGGCTCCCAGCCGAGTTCTTTCTGGAGTTTGGTCGAATCGATGGCATAGCGCATGTCGTGTCCTGCGCGGTCGGTGACGTAGGTGATGAGATCCATGTCGGCACCTTCGGGGCGACCCAGCAGGCGGTCCACCGTATTGATGAGCACCTTGATAAGGTCGATGTTCTTCCATTCGTTGAAGCCACCGATGTTGTAGGTGTCGCCCACTTGGCCTTGATGGAAAATCAGGTCGATGGCACGGGCGTGGTCTTCCACATAGAGCCAGTCGCGCACATTCTCGCCCTTGCCGTAGACGGGCAGCGGTTTGCGGTGGCGGATATTGTTGATGAACAGCGGGATGAGCTTCTCGGGGAACTGATAGGGACCGTAGTTGTTCGAGCAGTTGGTCACGATGGTAGGCATTCCAAAGGTATCGTGGAAGGCTCTCACAAAGTGATCTGAAGAAGCCTTGGCAGCACTATAGGGGCTGTGAGGCTGGTATTTCAGATTCTCCGTGAAGAACTTCTCACCGTAAGCCAAGTGATGCTCACCTGAAGATGCCTTGGTGGTGAACGGAGGCTTGATACCCTCTGGGTGAGTCATCTCCAATGCGCCATATACTTCATCGGTTGAGATATGATAGAAGCGCTTGCCTTCAAATTTCTCAGGCAAGCTTTCCCAGTAGGCTTTGGCGGCTTGCAACAGGCTCAGCGTACCCATCACGTTGGTCTGTGCAAAGGTGAAGGGGTCTTTGATGGAGCGGTCCACATGGCTTTCGGCAGCGAGGTGGATGATGCCATCCACATGCTCTTCTTGCATCAATTTCAGCACACCCTCAAAGTCACAGATGTCCATCTTAACGAAGCGGTAGTTCGGTTTGTCCTCGATGTCCTTGAGGTTGGCCAAGTTGCCTGCGTATGTCAACTTGTCAAGGTTGATGATGCGGTAATCGGAATATTTATTGACAAACAGCCTTACCACGTGGCTGCCAATGAAACCGGCACCGCCGGTGATGATAATTGTACGCTTCATATCTACGATTATTTTGCCCTGTTGGGATGGGTTAATGTATCGGAATTGATTTCCTCTTTCATTTCATCAATTACTTTCAGCAGGTATTGACCATACTGGTTCTTTAGCATTGGTTTGGCCAATTCATGCATCTTCTCTTCCGAAATCCAGCCGTTACGATAAGCAATGCCCTCCAAGCAAGCCACTTTCAAACCTTGACGCTTCTCAATTACCTCAACGAATGTTGATGCCTCACTGAGGCTGTCGTGTGTACCAGTGTCCAACCATGCGAAACCACGGCCAAAGACTTGAACCTTCAATTCGCCATCTTTCAAGAACTCCTGATTTACCGTTGTAATTTCAAGTTCGCCACGGGCAGAGGGTTTAATGGTTTTGGCCACGTTCACCACTTTGTTGGGGTAGAAATAGAGTCCTACCACTGCATAGTTGCTCTTTGGCTCTTTTGGCTTCTCTTCAATGCTGAGGCAATTGCCCTGTTTGTCAAATTCTGCTACACCATATCTTTCCGGGTCTGATACCCAGTAACCAAACACGGTAGCTTTCTTGTTCTCCTCGGCATCCTTCACGGCATTGCGTAGCAGTTTGGTGAAGCCGCTGCCATAGAAGATGTTGTCACCAAGCACCAAGCAGGCACTGTCGTTGCCAATGAACTTCTCACCAATGATAAACGCTTGGGCAAGCCCGTCGGGTGAGGGCTGTTCTGCATATTCGAAATGCACACCGTAGTCAGAGCCGTCGCCAAGCAGACGTTTGAAACCTGGCAGGTCGTATGGTGTTGAGATTATCAGAATATCTCTGATACCTGCCAACATCAGGGCAGAAATAGGATAATACACCATCGGCTTGTCGTAGATGGGCAATAATTGCTTGCTAACTCCCTTGGTAATGGGATAAAGTCTTGTGCCAGAACCACCGGCGAGAACGATACCTTTCATAATTCTAATTATTAATTGTTAATTGATTCCCGGGTTTAATGTTTTTGGTTAAGGTTGTGGGGCAAGTCCGCAGGGAATTGAACCATATTTGAGAGACCAACGGACTGCCTCACTTCCTAATGGTTGGGGGGCTACGGGCTGTGCGGAAGACCCTCCTGCCCCCTTTGCGGTCACAGCTGCGCGTAAAGACTGTGCCGCAGTTTTTCTAGGCTTTCTATATTTATTCCTTTACTTTCACAAATTGAGTATCATCAACGAAAGTGTCCGTTCCGCAAGTTAGGCGGCCTTCATTGACAATCTTCCGCAGAATGCCGCTTATTCTTTCGCAATCCGCAGGACTCAACTGATTGCTTTCATATAAACCAGTGCTTGCGGTTTTCTCCTCTTCCATTGCACGATAGAGAACATACGAGCATAGGTCTTTGAAAGTGAAGTCATGCTTCTGCATGGTGATGTACTCCTCAACGAAGATACGGAGCTTCGAGTCGGAGTATTCCACTGCTATAGGTTTAGTGTTGGTTGTCATAGTTTGAATTGTTAAGATATCTATTGTGCGGCTCCAGCTATGCGTAAAAACCGGGTGGCCGCAAATTATTCGTTTTCTATATCACTTCTATACCAAGTCTTGGAACTATAAGTCTTCACACTAGCCTTTTGTTCATTATTTGAGATATAGTTGCTAACTTTGAAATGTTTGGCATCGACGGTTTGAGCAATAATATCACCTGCCTTGGTCGAATAATAGTCAATCCCAGCGTTTTGCAAACGGCTTGTTATTACTGAATCAGGATGACCATACTTATTGCCATAATCAGAAGCACATATAGCAACCGTAGGACTTAAAGCCTTCAAAAAGTCGGGTGTAGTAAAACCATTGTCCGCACCATGATGCGCCAATATCAGAACATCAACTTCATTATTCAATATCTCATCAGCGGCAAGTGACTCACTGATTTCTGCTGATTCACAATCACCTAAACTTAATACTTGGAATGAGCCAACACGGAAAAATTTGACAACCGAGTTGTCGTTTGAACAATCACAATTCTTAACGGGATTATAATACAAGTCAGAACCCCGTAAGGGTGTTTTTTCGCCTAACACAACTTTTAATGGGGTTACGGGTACCTTTTCACCGTTATAGTTATTGATAAGCTTTAACGACTCTTTCCCGTTATCCGTGTGCGGTGTGTAACTCGGATACTCTATTCTTTCAGGCCTCAAATATTTTAGAATCTGTTCTAATTCTCCTGACTTACAATGATCAGCATCCCAACTTGTAATATGTAGCACATTGATATGGTTTATGCCACAATTTTTCATTTCCCATAATATATGAGGGATATTTGTTTCCGTGAATCGAGCCTCTATCAATGTAAAATAACTATTAACAGACAAAGAAAAAGATGCTCCACATTGTCCCAACTGATACGCTCTAAATCGTGTATAATGCCCCATTTTTTTAATTATTTTTCTGTTCTTTCACTTTGATATATTCTATCAGCACTTCCAGAGCATAATAATAACCACGTTCCTTGCAATGATGTCCTGTCATCAATATGACACCAACCGCTATTACCCAAGCCCACCACTTGTCATAGTATTGAGTCATCATAAGAACTGATGATACTATCACCAGTGTAAGCATCACTCGTGAGAAAGCATAATGAGCATTGAAATCAGGCACACGAGTATTGCCATTGGAATTAGAATATGACATGGCTTTCCCAAACATTTTGCGAGGTCCTGCATTTTCATCGCTCAATTCCTTTCTCAACATCTGGATAGCCTTATCATATTCATAGAAACGGACTCGTCCAAAGCCAGTATATTTGCGAACTTTTCCACGGCAATTAGGAGTTGGAGGTGTGAGCAGTTTATTGGACGGCATTCCACCCATAAACCAATAGTACACTGGCTCTGCCATTGCACTAATAGCATTGACAAGATAGCCAAAAACAAAAGCTACAGCGAGAAGGATGACGACATTTATATCCTTCATATCCCAACCAACTGCCAGAGAAAGTACAAATAACAGCACCGTTCCTGAAATCAAAGTACTTAATGTATCGTAATATTTGAATTGCATAACTACCGACAAATTACAATTTTATCTATTTATGCTATTATACTTTCTTTTTGTGGATTATAGAAACAAGTTTCGCACCCCAGCATATATTTCACCTTCCACAATAATTCTTTGTCTTCATTATCCCAATAGGTTTCCTTATATTCAGTTTCACCTGTTTCTTCATTTTCTTCCTCACAATACGGGAATCTTATCTCCGATATTTCGGTAATATTATTCTTTTCAAGTACATCAAGATGATGATGTAAACTTTGATATACCTTCATCATTGTTCCATAACTTGGATTTCCTCTAAAGACTATGACAACGTCATCGAAATAGAGATTAAAATGTTGAAAGTCGTATTCTTCGTTTTTATCAAGAAAACTCTTGAATGCCGTCCATATCTGTTTGCAAACCTTTATTAGCCCTATAAACTCGGCATTGGGAATTACAACATTATTGATAAAATTATGAAGATTCAGGTTGAAATTAATATCAACGAACAATTCAAACCCTGGAAAAGCAGAAGGCATCCATTCGTCTCGACTTTGAACCGGACATACTTCTCGCAATTCTTTCAGCAACTCATCTTTCCCCTCTAAATAGCAGGCATTATTAAAACCAATACGTATCCAAGTTTTGTTTTCCATAAATATCTTTTCAGCCAAAGTTATTAATCGCTTACTGAATGATATGTTTACTTGTTAGAGACTCTTTCTCCAAACCATCTTATTGACCACTCCCACATAGCTCTGGATGATGCGGACCACCTTGGTCGAGACATTCTCATCCACATAGTCGGGAACGGGGATGCCGTGGTTGCCATCGCGGATGAGCTCAACTGCCACGTCAACGCTCTGGAGCAGACCTACGGTGTCGATGCCGCTCAGCACGAAGCAGCCCTTGTCCAAGGCCTCAGGACGCTCCGTAGAAGTGCGGATGCAGACGGCCGGGAAGGGATGACCAACAGAAGTGAAGAAGCTGCTTTCCTCGGGTAGGGTGCCACTGTCTGAAACCACGGCAAAGGCGTTCATCTGGAGGCAGTTGTAGTCGTGAAAGCCAAGAGGCTCGTGCTGGATGACACGCTTGTCCAGCTGGATCCTTCGACTGGGCTCAGGAGCCACCGCTGAAGCCTCAAGACGTTTGCGTGAACGCGGGTGACAGCTGTAGAGAATCGGCATATCATACTTTTCGGCCATTTTGTTGATGGCGGTGAAGAGGCTCATGAAGTTCTTCTCAGTGTCGATGTTCTCCTCGCGGTGGGCGCTC
>JAILDR010000059.1 GCA_024689285.1 Bacteroidales bacterium
AAAAGAGATTGTTTTTTCAAAAAAAATCAATTTTTTTCTTGACATATTCAAAAAAGCTGTACTTTTGCGGTGTTCTAATAAACTAATACACTAATGCTAAATATTGCAGCACACGGATTGTCAAACAAAAGCGAAAAAAAGGAATTGTTTTCCACAGGACATAACAAAAGCGTACATTCTGCGTATTACATAGGGCAAAAGTGTTGTGAGGCACCTAATTAATAAAAAAGTCAATGATTCGATTGGAAAAAATAAACAAGACGTATTTCGGAGCCCAACCGCTACATGTGCTGAAGGGCATCGACCTCCGTATCGAGGAAGGTGAGATGGTCAGCATCATGGGAGCTTCCGGTTCGGGGAAATCTACCTTGCTCAACATCCTCGGCATCTTGGACAACTACGACTCGGGCGACTATTACCTCAACGGCCAGCTGGTGAAGAACCTTACAGAGAACCAGGCTGCCGACATGCGCAACCAGTTGATTGGCTTCATCTTCCAGTCGTTCAACCTGATTCCTTTCAAGACAGCAATGGAGAACGTGGCCTTGCCTCTTTATTATCAGAACGTGAACCGCAAGAAGCGTAACCAGCTCGCTTTGGAATACCTGGAGCGTTTCGGCCTGAAGGAATGGGCCGACCACTACCCTAATGAGCTCTCAGGCGGACAAAAGCAGCGCGTTTCGATGGCCCGCGCCTTGGTGACCCAACCTAAGGTCATCCTGGCAGACGAGCCTACCGGAGCCTTGGACAGCAAGACCTCAGCCGAAGTGATGCAAATCCTACGTGAGGTACACCAAACAGGCATCACCATGATCATCGTCACCCACGAAAGAGGCATTGCACTCCGTACCGACAAAATCATCCACCTGAAAGACGGCGTGATTGAAAACATCGAAATCAACAACCCCGAAACCATCGACTTTACCCAAGAAATCAAATAATGGACTTCTGGCAGGAAATATTCATGGCCTTGAGCCGCAACAAACTGAGGACCTTCCTCACGGGATTCGCCATCTCGTGGGGAATCTTCATCCTCATTGTGCTGCTTGCGGCAGGTAACGGCATCATGAATGGTGTCAGCGAACAGTTCAGCGACAAGTCCACCAACGTCTATATGATTTATAGCGGCGAGACATCCAAGCCTTTCAAGGGACACGGCACCAACCGTTCCATCATGTTCACCGACAAAGACATAAGGTTATTGGAAACCGAAGTCAGAAATATTGACCAAGTATCGCCTCGCATCTATTCCAACGGTTTTGCCACATTCAACGACAAATCGAGCAGTGTGTTTATGAGTGGTGTGAGACCTGTCTTCAAAGACATCAACAACGTCAAGATGATGGAAGGACGCTTCATCAACGAATTGGACGAAAAAAACAGAGAGAAAGTTATCGTTATCGATGAGTCCCTGCGGGACAAACTCTTTGATGAGGGCACCTCCCCTCTTGGACAATTTATTTTCATCAGCGGCATTGCCTACAAAGTCATCGGTGTTTGTGAAAACATGGAGTATTCCAGTGGCGGCAACGACTACGTACCCTTCTCCACCTTGAAGAATATCACCAGACAGAGCAAATACTGGATGCTGAATTTCATTGTCACAGGCTTGGAGACCAAAGAAGACAACGAGGCATTTACCGAATACCTACGCACCAAGCTGGCACATCTCCACGAGTTTGACCCCGACGACAACTCAGCTGTCTACATCCGCAGCAGACAAGAGGAATACCTGCAAACCATGAAGATTTTCAACACCATACAACTCTTCATCTGGATTATCGGTTTCGCAATGCTCATTTCAGGCATCGTAGGTGTGAGCAACATCATGCGCATCACCGTGAAGGAACGCACCAACGAAATCGGCATCCGCAAAGCCTTGGGAGCCAAGTCACGCTCGATATTGGCCTCCATCGTTACCGAATCCCTGATTATCACCACCATCTTCGGTTACATAGGGATGTGGCTTGGCATGGTGGCGGCTGAAGTCGGGGGCAACATCTTGAGCAAAGTTCAGGAAAGCAAGGAAATCTCCCTGAACATCATACCCAGCATTGACATCCGCATCGTGCTGATGGCCACAGGACTGCTCATCGTCTGCGGTGTGTTGGCCGGCTTCTTCCCTGCCCGCAACGCAGTGAAAATCAAACCTATTGAAGCAATGAATTACAGATAACACCCACGCACCATGTTCGACTTCGACGGCATACACGAAATTTGGCAGACCATAGCCCGCAACAAGACAAGGAGCTTGCTGACAGCCTTTGGCGTATTTTGGGGCATTTTCCTCCTCGTGGTGCTTTCGTCAACCGGCAACGGCTTCGAGAACGGAATGATGAAGCAGGTGGAAGGCGTGACCCCCAACACAGGCTTTTTTTTCACCAGCACCACCAGCGAGCCCTACAAAGGCTACCAAAAAGGCCGCTCATGGTCGATGCAGATGTCTGATATCGAAGCCCTCAAAGAGGCGTTTCCTTTCATCAAGGCCATTTCGCCCGAAGCCAGTGTCTATTCCTCAGAAGACAAAAACGTAGTCTATGGCAGTCGAAGCGGCAGTTTCACGGTGAAAGGCGTGATGCCTGAGTACAATGAAATTGAAAAGTCGAAGATCATGAAGGGGCGTTTCATCAACGAAACCGACATCGCTGCCAACCGCAAAGTGTGTCTGTTGGGCAAAAAAGTCTATACAACCATGTTCGAAAGAGGCGAGAACCCGATTGGCAAAATGGTGAAGGTCAACGGCATCTATTTCCAAGTTGTGGGTGTAGCACGTTCCTATACCGATAACGTCAATATCAATGGCAGCGTTGACGAGTCAGTCATCTTGCCTTTCACCACCATGCAGCAAGTGTTCGCCTTGGGCGATAAGATTAATTTCTTCGCCCTCGTAGCCAACGACGACACGCCCCTCCCTGAAATTGAAGAAGATATCATGCAACTCCTCAAGCAACGTCACGACATCGCGCCCACCGACAAAGACGCCATCCGATCCTTTAACCTGACGGAAATCTTCAAGGCCTTCAAGGGATTGTTCTTCGGCATCCATATCCTCATCTGGATTGTGGGCTTGGGCACCTTGATGTCAGGCATCATAGGTGTGAGCAACATCATGCTGGTGACCGTAAAAGAACGCACCCGTGAGATAGGCGTAAGGCGAGCCATAGGAGCCAAGCCCAAGAACATCATCACCCAAGTGCTTTCGGAAAGTCTGTTGCTCACCACCTTGGCGGGATTAGTAGGACTGTGCATCGGTGTGGGCATCATGGCAATCGTGGGAATGATTACTTCCAACATGCCCAGCGACAATATGATGTTCCAAGACCCATACATGAGTTTCAAGGCCGCTGTGTTGGCCACGATTATAGTGATACTATCAGGGCTTTTGGCTGGTGTCTTGCCAGCTTTGAGAGCCATTCAGATTAAAGCGATTGATGCAATCAGGGAGGAGTGATTATGAGGAATAAATACGAATTAGGAACCGAAGGGCTGTTAGCTATTAGCCATTGGCTTTTAGCACACAAGCCGCAAAGCTAATAGCTAACTGCTAAATGCTAACAGCCAATCTTGAAATCAGAAATCTTGAAATTAGAAATATAAACAACAATACCATGAAGAAGTTTTTCAAAATCTTGTTTTTCACCTTGTTAGGAATAGGAGTTATTTGGACTTTTGCCTATCTCTTCAAGAAATCAAGGCCGCAGGTGGTCGAGTATGAAATCGTGGAGGCCCGCATCGACACGATTCAGAAATCTACAGTGGTCACGGGACAAATCGACCCTCGTGACGAGGTGGCCATGAAGCCTCAGGTATCGGGCATCATCTCCGAAATCCTCAAGGAGCCTGGTCAGTATGTCCAACAAGGCGAAGTGATTGCCATTGTGAAGGTCATCCCCGACGTGAGCAATCTTGCCGCTGCCGAGTCGCAGGTGCGTGTGGCCAAGATGAACCTCGACAACGTGGAAAAGACCTACCAGCGCCAGGAGAACCTGAAAGCAAAAGGCCTGATTTCCACCGAGGAGTTCGAGAAGTCGCAACTGGAATACCAACAGGCCAAAGAAAGCTACAACAACGCCAAAGACCAGCTGAACATCATCAAGGAAGGCATCTCGAAAAGCACGGCAGGCTACAGCAACACCATGATTAAGGCCACCATCTCAGGCATGATTCTCGACATCCCCGTCAAGGTGGGCAATTCCGTGATTAACTCCAACACCTTCAACGACGGCACGACCATCGCGACCATCGCCAACATGCAGGATATGATTTTCAAAGGCAAACTCGACGAGACCGAAGTGGGCAAGATTCACGAAGGAATGCCCATCACCCTGACCATCGGAGCCATGAATGACAGGCATTTCGATGCCGTGCTGGAATACATCGCCCCAAAAGGCACCCTGGAGAGCGGCGCCGTCTTCTTCGAGATGAAGGCCAAAGCCATCCTGCCCGACGATGTGTTTGTGAGAGCCGGTTATTCCGCCAATGCGGAGATTATCCTCGACAGAGCTGTTGGAGCCGTGGTCGTACCCGAAAGCTGCATCAGCTATGAGGACGGCGAGACCTATGTCTATCGCTGCATCAAGGAAGACCCACAGGAGTTTGAGCGTCAAAGCGTGAAGACAGGCCTTTCGGATGGCGTGAATATCGTCGTTACCGAGGGGCTGGCTGCCGGAGACAAAATCCGTGGCAATGAAGTAACCAAAAACTAAACTGCCATGAAAAAGTTTACATTTCTTCTGCTCCTCATGGCTTTTGTTGGCTACACACACGCCCAAAAGGTGTGGACCCTCGACGAGTGTATCCAATATGCCCTTGAGCATAACATCGACCTGAAAAAGACCCAGCTGGCCCGTCAGCAGGCAGAATATCAATATAATATGAGCAAAAATGCTTGGCTGCCCACCTTGAGTGCCAATGCAGGCGAATCCCTTGGTTTCGGGCAATCGCCTTCCTACACAGGCGTTTATATTTCCGACAACTCCTCATCGGCTTCGTTTGGTGCCAACCTATCCTTGCCCTTGTTTGAGGGTCTGAGCCTTTACAACACAGCCAAAGCCGATGCACTCAACCTGCAAGCCACCGAGATGGATGAGAAAGCGGCCCAGCTCAACCTGAAACTCAACGTGATGTCGTTTTACATGCAGGTGCTGTATGCCAAAGAGCAGCTTGAGATTGCCCGCAGGCAAACTGAACTCTCAACTGAACAGCTGCAAAAGACACAACAGCTCTTTGAGAACGGACGTGTGGCCGAAGCCGACGTATACGAAAGCCGAGCCCAATTGGCCACCGACCAAGCCAACCTCACCCAGATGGAGACCGATTTGGCCCTCAGTTTGCTTACCTTGACGCAAACTCTGGAAATTGAGGATGGTGAAGACTTCGAGGTAAGTGACCCAGAGGCCTTCTTTGCCGACCAAAGTCCCGAGCTCGACACACCTCAATCCACCATCTCATTAGCCTTAATGAACCAACCCTCCATGGAAGCCGCACGGCTGCGTCTGCAAAAGAGCCACTATGACCTGAAAGTCGCCAAATCAGCGTGGTATCCCTCGCTGGGCTTTTTTGCCGGATATTCCAACGGGCTGTACCATTACTTCTCAGACAACTACCCCAACACGCCTGTCAGCGAACAGCTGAAACGCAACAGCAGGGCGCAGCTTGGCGTTTCGCTCAACATCCCGATTTTCAACGGCATGAAGACGAAATATCGCGTAAAGATGACCGAACTCTCTATTGACGACCAGCAGCTCAACCTTGAAAACACAGCAAAGACCCTTCGCAAGGAAATCCGACAGGCCTACGGCAACGCCAAAGCCGAACAGCAAAAGATGGCCGCAATGGAAAACAGCTTAGAGGCCTCACGCGTTGCATACGATTACACCAAAGCCGGCTACGACATGGGCAAAAAGACCCTGTTGGAGCTAAACGAGAGCAAAACCCGTTTCCACAAGGCAGAATCCGACCTTCTGCAAGCACGTTACGATTATCTTTACCGATGCAAAATCATCGAATTGTATAGAGAGGCAGAATAAACGCAATTCGCAATAATTCAGATTGAACCACGTTATATATCCAGTCAAACAAAAAAACCGTTTTGTAAAAACAACCACTATGAAAAAGTCCATTTTTATCCTCTTCGCTCTTATAGGATGCTTCGTTATGCCCGCTTTGGCGCAAAACAAGGTGACAGGAACCATCGTTGAAGAAGCCAATGGCAAGGGCATTCCTTTCGTCAATGTGGGTCTGTTCCGTCAGGCGGACAGCGTCTTTGTGAGCGGTGCTGCCTCCGACGACAAAGGCCGTTTTGAGCTTTTGGCCCCCAACGGCGACTACCGTCTGCAAGTGTCAGCCATCGGTTTCCAAACCTACGAACAGATGCTGACGGTGAAAGGCAACCAAGACTTAGGTCAGCTGAAAATGGCTGAAGGCTCGACCAAACTCGACGAGGTGGTCATCACCGAAAAGCGCCCCTTGTTTGCCGTAGAAGGCGAGAAAACCATGTATAACGTGGCCGAGGACAACAGCATCCAGACGGGAACGCTTTCCGACGCCCTACAGAACGCCCCAGGTGTCGAGGTTGACGTAGAGGGCAACATCAGCCTTCGAGGCACTTCCAGCGTCGAGGTATGGATCAACGACAAGCCCTCGCACATGACTGCAGAGAACCTGAAGACCTATATCCAGACCCTGCCCGCCAACAGCCTCGACCGCGTGGAGGTCATCACCAACCCCTCAGCCCGCTACGGCTCGAAGGCCGACGGTATCATCAACATCGTCACCAACGCGAAAGTACAGAAAAACGAGTTCTTCAGCTTCGGTGTGAATGCTTCGACGAGTCCCCACATAGGTCCTTGGCTGTCCTACGTCTGGTCGAATGAGAAACTGACCTTCAACGCCTACATCAACGGAGGCTATTCCACTTGGAAGGGCTACAACACAGTCGACCAGCAACTGTTCGTCGACGAAGAAGTTTTGGCCAGCCACGAATTCGACTCTTCAAACTACACCAGCAAGAACTATGACGCAGGCGGTTACTTCAGCCTGGATTATGAGATTGACACCTCCAACAGCCTGAATGTCTGGCTCAGCTGCTGGCCAAGCTGGGGCAACAACACCAACTTCAGCCTGACCAACCGCGAGGAATTCCTGCCCGACCCCTCGCTTACTGCCTATACCGAGAGCTCAAGCGCCTACAACAGGAACTTCTTTGCCAACGGAGGCCTGTATTATATGCACAAGTTCGACAACAAAGGCCACAACCTCTCAGTCAGCATCAACGGCATGGGCTGGGGTGGTGCCAATGGTGGTGATGTGGAAAGACGGTTCACTTCTCCTACGGAGTACGCCCATATCTTTCGCCAGGAAAACAGCGCCAGCTCGATAGGTGTAGAAGGTGAGGTCGTTTACAACCGTCCCTATTCCGAAAACGGCGAAATCTCAGTAGGTTATACCTTGGGTTACGACCCTGAAAAGCAATATCTTAAAACCGACTCTTTGGTGAGCGAAGACTGGGTGAATGACATTTACCGTACATACGAAGCCAAGTTTACCAACCTGAACAACGAGGCCTTCGTCACCGTGCAGCACAAGTTTGGCGGGTTTACCGTAAAGCCGGGCGTGCGTTTCGTCAGCGAGCTGGTCAGCGGCGAGTATCCCAACACATTCCTCCCCAGTGATACCTCATACAATTTCTCGAAGCATTTCTTCAGCGTCAGGCCTTCGTTGCACCTCTCCTATCGCACCAAGTCGATGCACAACTTCAAGTTGAGCTACACGATGCGCATCGCCTCGCCCGAAGCGGAACAGCTGAGCAAGTTCCCCTTGTATCACATGGACAACTACAGCACGGGCAACCCTAACCTGGAGCGCATCTATACCCATTCCGTCGAGGCGGGCTGGACCAAATATTGGGACAATTTCGGTTCAATCGGTGTGTCAGCCTACTATCGTGGCAAGACCAACGAAGTGAACACCATCCAGCTCTCCAAGTATCATTGGCTTTACGACCGTGTGGTGAAATACTCCTATCCCGTCAACGTGGGAAAGAGCTACACCACGGGTCTGGAGTACAACATGATGTACCGTCCGAGCGGCTTCTTCAACCTGCGCTTCTATGCCAACCTGTACGACTCATACATCTATACCGAATACAACGGCCTGCCGTATGAGTTCAATAAATGGTCATACAGTTTCCGTTTGAACCTCTGGGCCAAGCTGTGGAACAAACTGGAGGTGACCGCTTCGGGCTATTACAGCTCCCCGACGCAATCGCTGTTTAGCGAACGTCATGCCCACTACGGCATCAACGCAGGCCTGCGTGCCGATTTCTTCGACCGCAAGCTGTCGGTCTATGTCAACGCCAACGACATCTTCAACTGGAACAGCTTCGGCCAGAGCAACTACAGCCCCTATGTGCAGTCCAACTCCAACTACAAGTTCAACAGCCGCAGCATTGCCGTAGGACTGACCTTCCGTTTCGGCAAAATGGAGCTCGAGCAACGCGCCCGTCAAGGCGAAGGAGACTCGGGCAGCGCACCTCAGGGGATGAGTGGGATGTAGGTGTAAGCGCGAAAAATGCCCCTAAACGGTTGACTATTATTCAAATAATTGGCAATATCCGAAAATATTGCCAATTATTTTTATCCAAGTCGAACCACAAAGCTGACAAAACTAGAGTATTTAAAATTTCAATGTCAATGTTGCCATTAAGAAAAAACATAGTATTTTTGCACTTGAAATGAAAGCATTTTCCTAATGAGCACAAAGAATATGATAAAAGTCATCGCAGATTATTTCAGGACACAGCCTGTTCTGAAAGCGTGGCTTTTTGGCTCGTATGCACGAGGCGAGCAGTCTCCACAAAGTGATGTGGATATTCTTTTTGTGCCCGACAAATCGCAACATTTTAGCCTTTTCACGTTAGGCGGCATGTACGAAGACTTGAAAGACCTCTTGGGCTGTGAGGTAGATTTAATTACGGTCGGAGGGCTGTTGCCTTTTGCCAAAGAAAGCGCAGACCGCGACAAAATCCTGATTTATGAGAGAACCGAGTAAAGACCCCAAACGGCTGGCCGACATATTGGAAGCCATCGACAATGTTTTCCAATACGTAGGCAATGATGACATGGACACTTTCGTGGCCGACCGCATGCGTTATCATGCAGTGGTTTACAACATTATGATTATCGGAGAAGCCGCCAATATGCTCACTTTTGAATTCAGGGAGCAGCATCCTGAGACCCCTTGGAGACAAATCACGGGCATGAGGAACTTCCTCGTCCATGGTTACCATCAAGTGGAAAAGGACATCGTCTGGGGAGTGATTGAAGAGGACCTTCATCTGTTGCGTCCTCAAATAGTTGGCTATTTGGAAGAATTTTCCGAATAGAATGCAGAGCATTTCGACGTAGTCAATCCCATGAGCCTTGGAAACAAAAAAAAGCCAGAACCTTTTACGGCTCTGGCTTTCATTTGTTTATCAAATTGGCGAATCAGTATTCGTAATAAGTCGTATACTGATACTGGTATTGGGCATCCGGATATTGTGTTGTTCGCATGGTCGGGTAATTGTTGCTATCGTACTGATAAATGAAGGAGGACACTTCTGTATCCCCGTCAGAATAGGTGAAAGTCATGTTAGTAACATTGTTTTTTGAGACATAATTGTCTCCCTCTTCCAACTCATCCAATTCCCAAGACCATAGATCCATAAAACCTTTCAGAGGATTGTTCCTGTTGTCATATTGCAAAGCCACACTTGTTGTCCCACCATCATAAGTAGCAATAATCTTTACAACATTGTCACCATCCCAGAAGAACTGATAGGTCAAGACATATTCAGATTTTTGTTCGTTGCCAATGGCTAACTTGGCATTACATTTTTCAATTATGGCAGTATACTCTGACGGGAAGGGCAAAACTGATGACCCCAGATGGCTTGCCTCGCTCTTTTTGTATCCATGCAGATAAGTGACAGTAGCTTTGTCTAATTTTCCGTCTTTATACTCAAAAACGGTTGTTATATCCAAGTCGTCATGGTAATAATGATTGGCAGATTTCAAGTGCTTTCCGTCATACTCATAAACAGTACACTCTTGAATGTTGTCAACACGTGACAGGCGGTTGCCGTCATAGGTGGGCAGGAAGTCTGCCAAAGGACGGCTCTGTGGCATCCCCATGCGCTGTTTCATCATGTTCGTGCTGAGTCGGAAGAGAGCTTGGTCTCCCTTGGAACGGATGACGGCAAAGGTCTGGTCATTCACCCCACGTTCGTATAGGATGCCCGACAACTTCTTCTCGGTCTCCTGCAACTTGGCACGTGCCTTCACTCGCTCCACCTCCAGCAAACGTTGCTCAATCAGCTCCGCACGGCGGGTCTGCACGGCGAAGTAGGTCTGCGCAAAAGCGATTTGCGGCTTTTGGGGTCACCATTTTGAGCCACCAAGTAGCAGGCGTAACGGGTGAGAAGGATGTCATCTATCTCTTTCTCAGCACCTTTTGGCATGGGTATCGTTTTGCTGACGTCAGCAAAATGATCGGCAACCTGTTGCCCAGCATTATTGCAGGCTTCTTTCGCCTTGTCTATCACGTTGTTAAAGTTGCGCCATTGGGTATAACCAAACAGCGAGCACAGGTTTCTTGCACTCCAGCATTCAGTCTCGTCTATCAAGCAGACGGCCTGCTCATATTGCTCGAACAAAGCTGCTATCTCTTCTCTCTTCATTCTTCATTTATTTTCTCGCATCCAGCAAATATTTGCGAAGGCGACGTGTTACAGGAGGCAAATTTAAAGAAAAACTCTATCGTGGAAGCATCTGGCTGAATTATTTCCCAAACAACTAACTTCAGGCCTATGCCCAAAGGAGAAAACCATCGAAGTCGGCTTTGGAATGCGTATGCAAAACAGCACCGTCGTCCCTCAAAGCACCGTAATCCTCAACTTTCTTTGTATGCGGATTAACCTCTGTGTCAATATAAACTATCATGCCTTTTATTTTGCTAACGCCAGTTTGTTAGTCGATAAGGAGAAGAATGGACATTGCAAAAATACACAAAAAACAAAGATTCCGAAAAATATGCTATCTTTGCAAGCGAAATCTTCCAATTATGGATAGTTACAGACTCTATAGCATTGGACATTCCAGTCAGACGCAGGATGAGTTTCTTGCGCTGCTTACCATGCATGGCATCAATTGCATTGTGGATGTCAGAAGTGTGCCTGCCAGCAAGTATGCGCCGCAGTTCAATCAGGAGGTTTTGAAAGGATTCCTAAAAAGGAATGGCGTACAGTACTTGCATTTTGGAGACGAGTTCGGTGCCCGACGTACTGACAGTTTCGGCAAGGATGGGCAGGTGAATTTTGAGTTGGCTGTCAAAACCCCCAACTTCCAACAAGGCGTAGCCCGGTTGATGAAAGGAATAGAGAAAGGCTACCGAATTGCGCTCATGTGCTCAGAGGCCGACCCGTTAGAGTGCCATCGCTTCTCGATGGTTTCGCGCTATTTCTTCGACCAAGGAATTGACGTGCAGCACATACTGAAGGACGGTGGTCTGGCATCTCATTCCTCATTAGAGAAAGAAATGATCAATCAATATCTTCATGCCCGCAAATACCATCTTCCGGAAATTGACCTATTGTTTGGCACCTATACTGAGGAAGAACAAAGAAAAGATGCTTATCGACTGAAGAACAGAGAGATAGGATATAAACCCGAAACACAATTGCAAGAAGAATATTGGCCATGATTACCTTATTCACCATCGGATTCACGAAAAAAAGTGCCGAGCATTTCTTTAACTTGCTCAGAAACAACGGCGTTAAGCAACTGGCAGACATCCGCATCAGCAACAGCAGCCAGCTGGCTGGATTCGCCAAAGGGAAGGACTTGGAGTTTTTCGTCAAGGAGATTTGTCATATCCCCTATAGACACATCGCTGACTTTGCGCCATCCAAGGAATTGCTCGACCAATGGCACAAGCAGGAAGTGACCTGGAAAGAATACGAGAAGATATACATTCAATTACTCAAAGACAGAGACATTCTGCGCAAATATGGTATCAAGGCATTCGACGGATCTTGTTTCCTTTGCAGCGAAGACACCCCTGAGCAATGCCACCGCAGGCTGCTGGCAGAGTATCTGCAAGAGCACAGCTCTGAACAAGTCAAAATCATACACCTTATCTGACATTATGGATAAATATTTCATTTGTTTGGCCAATTCATACAAGCACGGAGGCAGGTGCATTGCCGGTATTGAAATCACCTTTGATGCCAACGGCAAACCATTTATCGCGCATCATCCCGACGGGAGACCTGTTTGGATTCGTCCTGTTTCAGACACCCCCGATGGAGCTATACCTACTGAAATCGCCCAAAACATCAAGGTGTTCTCCGTCATCAAACTGACGGATGTGGTTCCCTGCCCAAAAAAAGCCCATGTTGAGGATGTGAGGTATGCTCAGATGGAATGTCGTCATGGTTCTTTCACACCCAACAATCAACTATTGCAACTTTGTCTTGACAAGAAGCACCAAAACATCTTCTATTATCAAGGCAAGGCGGTCTCCGCCCAGATGGTGGAACGACTCGACTATTCATTGATGTTAATCAAACCCGACGAGGCGGAGGCCTATATTGACGAAAGTAGGGAAAAATCGAAATATCGGATGAGGTTCTCCTACTATGGCATGCATCATGATTTCTCCATAACTGACCCTGTATTTCTTGAAGCTTTCAGAGCAAATCCAGAACTCGGTACCGACCTGAAGGACGTGTATCTTGCCCTCTCGTTAGGTATGGAATTTGAGGGCTTTCATTTCAAGCTGGTGGCGGCTGTAATTCAAATCAAAGATGCAAAGATTGAATCTGAGCATCCTGTGTCGAACGACTGGTTTGAAGACTACGAAAAGGAGATGGTACGCCTTATCAATCAGAAACAAACTATAGAAGAACAAATCGCAGCCCTACGTGCGAAACTCATCGAACAAATGGAGCTGCATCATTCAAAAAAGGTGTCCTCCAAGCAGCTTACAGTCGTCTATACTCCCGCAAGAACCGTAATGCAATTCGACAGCAAAACCTTCCGTGCAGAAAACGAGGCACTTTATGCACAATACAGCAAGCCGCATGAGAAGGAGGCCTCCATCGTGGTGAGGAGAACTGTGCAGAGAGCATCCGATTGATTCAATCCAATATGGTTTACTTTTTCCATCAAATCCGTTCACATCACACATCCTCAACCTTCCTCTCCCTTCTCTCAACTTCCCCAACTGACTCTAAACTCTGAACCCTACACTCTCAAATTCACGACGCAAAGATACAACGAAATTGTTGCTTTTGTCATAGGAGCTGATAATTTCAACGTTTTGTTCATCAACATGTCAAAGAACGGAGTGATCATCACGCTGCAAAGATACAGCATCTATTCTTCGCCCGCAATTGATTATGGTTGCATGCAACCAAGTCCCTGAAATCAGAGACAAGCAGAGAGGATGCAGAGAGGATGCAGAGAGAGGGTAGGGAGCAAGCAGGGGACTGGTGACATTTCTCTCCCTTCCGCAAAACGTGAAATGTGAAATGTGAAATTCAAAAATTTTTCTTGGAGGGGGGATTTTTTCAAATTAATTAAAGAATAAGTACATCATATTATTTATTAATAAGGTATTCCTTATACCCGCCGCGAAAATCGATGCATTTGACGTTTCACGTTTCACGTTTTGACGATTTGAAGTAAAAACCAGCCC
>JAILDR010000139.1 GCA_024689285.1 Bacteroidales bacterium
TGACCATACTGGGGAAACACATAAAGCCGCTGAAATGCCTCTCAGGTCGCGCCCAACGCCGCAAGCCTCGAATCATCTCGTTGATTTCGACAATAATGGGACCCACATCACAAAGGTAGGCCTCCACGCGGCTACGGCCCAAGTCTTCTGTAAGCGCATCCTCCATCTCCGACGCGTGGGCCATGACGGCTGCCTTCAGTTTCTTGAGTTGCTGGATGCGCCATTTTACTGGGAGTGTGGCTCCCGTGCGGAAAAACTTCCGCTGGGCTGCCACGATATTGCTAATTTCAGTTTCTGTATAGTTCATAACGGTTCATTCATCAGATGTGACGGTTTTCAGAATCAATTCTATATCCTCGTTACTCAGCGTGACAGGCGCAGAATAATTGATGGAATCCTGAACCACCATACGGGTAAGTTCTTCATAGTCTTCCTTTTTGACGGGTCGGGCCAGTTTATCCATTCCGCATTGCGACATAAGACGGGCAACGGCCTCCAGGAATACTTCAGCCGCCTTGTCGTCGTCGGTGTCATAATCGGCAAAACCGCAATAACGCGCCAACATGGCATATTTTTCGGTACAAGCCTCTTTCTGGAATTCCAGCACGGGCATGAGCATCAGCGAGATAGCCTGTCCATGAGGGATGTGATACTTGGCCCCGATGCTGTGGGCAAAGGCGTGAACATAGCCCGCCAACTGGGTGTTGATGGCATGTCCGCCAAAATAAGCCGCACGACACATCCTCAGGCGCGCCTCAATGTTCTCCGGTTCGCGTATGACAACGGGAAGGTTTTCAAAGATAAGCCGCACGCCCTCTTTGGAAAGGTACATATTCGCCTCATCCACCTTTACATCGCTCACCACACCCTCCACCAAATGGCTGAGGGCATCCATACCGCATGCAGCGGTCACGGTTTGCGGGGCGTGAAGGGTAAGCTCGCTGTCGAGAATCACGTGGGTGACATCAAGGCCAATCAGCACGGTGGAACTTTTCACACCTTGCTCGCTGAGCACCACAGCTCCCACGGTGACCTCGGCCCCCGTACCTGCTGTGGAAGGCACCGAAATCATGGGCAAGGTCTTGCCTGGGACAGGCAAAAACTTTATCAGTAAAGATTTGACGCTTCTATTAGGCAACTTGACACCTGCAACTATCATCTTGGTAGTGTCCATCACCGAGCCGCCTCCAAGGGCAATCACACATTCCGCCTCACACTCCAAAGCTTTCTTGCGGCCTGCCTCTATCAGGTCGATGTTGGGCTCGGAGTTGATGTCGTTGAAGACAGCATGCGCAATCTGCGCCTCCTCCAAAGCCTGCGTGACAGCCTGTTCATAACCTAACTTACTCAAGGTCTGGTCTGTGACTACCAGCACATGTTTGTAGCCGCATCTTTTGCAAATCTTGCCAATCATTTTTCGCGCACCATGACCTTCCACCACTTGTGGTTGGGGAAGCGGAACGGCATGTATCACCTTACCGGGTAGACGATGAATGTTCTTTCTGATGCGATATGTTTCCATAATGATTCCGGTTATTGCAAGGCTTTCACAAACTCTTTTGGCAGGATGATGTTTTCAACATTGAGAGCCTCCTGAAACAGCGGGGCTATTTGCTCGTTAGCGAAACCAGCTATGCCGCAGCCGATGCGGGTCACGAGGAACTTGTATTCGGGATGCTGTTCAGCGAAGGCGACAAACTCATCCACGTAAGGCTTGATGGTGTTCACGCCGCCTTGCATGGTGGGGATAGCATAGCATTGTCCTTGCAATCCCACGCCTTGTCCCCAAACCGCGCCAAACCTGTCCATCGCTATCCTCGCGGCTCCGCCGCCATGAAAGCCGTCCAAATTGCTGCCGAACACGAATATCTCATTAGGTTTCAACGTCATGATTCTCTCTGGAGTAAATTCTCTGGTATACATAATAGCTCTATTTAAATTTAAACTATAACGCCGTAAAAATACGAATAATTGTTTAGATTGAAGCTGTTTTATGCAAGTTTTCTGACCTACAGTTTCAATATCTCGAGTTGTTTGAATGAATTTGTTGCAAGAAGCCGTTTTGCTATGAGAGAAACGCCGTTTCTCTTGCAGAGAAAGGTTGTTTCTCTGTGAGCAGGAGTTTGCGCCGTTCCAACCGCCAGTGAGTGACGTTCTAACCGGCAACGAGTGACGTTCTAACCGGCAGCGAGTGACGTTCTGGCTATCGATGAGTGTCGTTCTGGCTATCGATGAGTGTCGTTTTGGCTATCGATGAGTGTCGTTTTGGTTAGAGGCCAGGTGTCTGCCTTCCTATGAGCAGAGGTTGAAACCTCTGATGTGTTCGGGTCGCCCCTTCGGGGCTTTGATAGGTGTAACGATGTTGTTGTTGCGGCTGAATTTGAGTAAAAATCGAATTATTTCTCTTTTCCTTTCATTATCTCAAAAAAGATTACGACCTTTGCACCCGCAAAAATTGAAAGCAACAATACTATTAAAAAACTAAAAATCAAAATATTATGAGCAAGTTTAGCAACATAATGAATGAAATCGGCCAGGCTTTGGTCAGCAAAAAGTTTTGGGTCGAGCTGCTGATTATGACTTTCGGCATGTTTATGACGGGTGTCTGCGTCTATTATTTCCTCGTTCCCAGCAAGCTGATTGTGGGTTCCATCTCGGGTCTTTCCATCGTGCTGACCAACATTTTCAACGGTATGGGCATCAACATCAGCCTTTCCATGATGATCTCGGTCATCAACGCCATCCTGCTGATATTGGCCTATCTGCTCATCGGCAAGGAGTTTGGGTTGAAGACGGTTTACTGCGCCATGATTCTCGGTCCCATGACCAAGTTCTGCGAGTGGCTCTATCCCTGGCAGAATTTTGCCACCCCCAATGAATACCTTATTAATATGGGCGTAGCTCCCGACGCGGCCTATTCCGTGATGGGCAACCCCTGGTTCGACCTTCTTTGCTGTGTCATCATCCTGAGTGCCGCCCAAACGCTGATGTTCTCCATCAATGCTTCCACAGGCGGCCTCGACATTCTGGCGAAAATCGTCAACAAATACCTGCATTTCGACATGGGCAAGTCGGTAAGCGTGGCGGGAGCCATCATCTGCCTCACGGCGTTCTTCATCAACCCCTTCCAGATGGTCGTCATCGGCCTCATCGCCACATGGATTAACGGAATGGTGGTGAACATGTTCACGGCCAACCTCAACCAGCGCAAGCGTGTCTGCATCGTCTCAAAGGACTACGACCGCATCCGCCGCTATATCATCGACGATCTGCATCGTGGCTGCACCCTTTATGAAGTCATAGGTGGTTACACCAACGAGAAGTCGATTGAGCTGGAGTCGCTGCTCACCAACGACGAGTTCTCGAAGCTGATGGAATATCTCGGGAAGAACGAAATCAACGCGTTCACCACTGCCGGCAACGTCAGCGAGGTGTACGGACTGTGGGCAAAAGACCGCCACAGAGCAAGAAAACACGCTGAGAAGCGGTAAGGGATATTGGAAAATCTCCTTCTCCCAACTCACTGTCTAACATTTCCTACCTCTGTTCCAAATAACAGATTACCTATTTTCTCAACAAACGCATGTGTCGGTTCTTTAAGGGACAAGGCTTCTTCCTTGGTGATATCGTATGCGCAATTGTAATCAGCCTTTTGACGAAGTTGGAATAAACGAGCAAGAAAACTCCCATCTTCCAAAGCTACTATTTCCGTCTTCACAAAATGCTTACTGAATTGCGTCAACATCCCCGTATGAGTATGTGCAACGATTTCTCTCTGGATGAAGAGTGCTTGCACAATATGGAAACACGCATAATAAAAGCGGTTGACAGCCATATCAGAATAGCCCATATCCATCATCTCATCAGCCTGTTTTATAAACCGATGCGCCCTTTCAACTTGCATGTCAACTAAAACTTTTCTTTCTTCCGCTGTCATTGCAATAAATTTAAGGCATCATGTTGAACATTTTCATAAAAAGGTGTGGCCCTATAGGATTGCCATTCTTCCTCGGTGTACATAATCGGATTGATTTCCTCCCCCAGCTCACAACCTAACAACACAAAAGGATAACTCACATTGTCGTAATCCGATTGGGTAAGCTTTTCCTTATTGAGTATCAAAAGGATGTCCCAATCCGAATGCTCATGTGCCGTTCCTCGCGCTCGCGAGCCATAGAGCCACGCTTCACTTCCAAAAGGGACGACCTCCATCGCCAGTTGCCTAATATCAGATAAAACGTTTTCCATGATAGTTGTTATTTCACCCCGCAAAACTACACAAATATTTCCAAACCCTACCGTCCAATCGAATTATTTCCTACTTTTGTGCCAAACAAATTTTCACGAAAATGGAAAAACTCTTAGACAAATTTTTGAGATACGTCTCTGTGGAGACCACCTCTGATGAAAACTCTGAATCACAGCCCAGCACCGACAGACAACTCAACCTGCTGCGGATGCTTCGCGACGAATTGCAAGCCCTTGGCATTCAGGCCGAGCTGGACGAATACGGCTATGTGATGGCTACCATACCTTCGAATGTAGATAGGGACATTCCCGCCGTCGGCTTCATCGCCCATGTGGATACCGCCCCCGATGCCTCAGGCAAAGACATCAAACCTCAAATCATCCCAAACTACGACGGCAATGATATCGTCTTGAACAAGGAGAAGAACATCGTACTACGTGTGTCGGAATTCCCTGAAATGGCACAATACAAAGGCCAGACGATGATTACCACCGACGGCACCACCCTGTTGGGTGCCGACGACAAGGCCGGTGTGGCCGAAATCATGTATGCCGCTCAGTATATGATGGAACACCCCGACTTCAAGCACGGCGAAATCAAGATCGGCTTCACACCCGACGAAGAGATTGGCCGTGGTGTGGTGAAATTCGACGTGAAGAAATTCGGAGCCAAGTACGCCTACACGATGGACGGTGGCGAGATTGGCGAGCTGGAATATGAAAACTTCAATGCCGCTGGCGCAAAAATCCACATCCAGGGCAGCAACATCCACCCCGGCTATGGCAAGGACAAGATGGTGAACTCCATGCTCATCGCGATGGAACTCAACGCGATGCTGCCCGTCGAACAACGTCCACGCTACACTCAGGGCTACGAAGGCTTCTTCCACCTGACTGAAATCAACGGAACAGTTGAAGAGACCACCATGAGCTACATCATCCGCGACCACGACAGAGCGAAGTTTGAGGAAAAGAAAGCCCTCATCACCTCCGTTGCTGAGTTCCTCAACAAGAAATACGGCAATGTGGTGACTTTGGAACTGAAGCACCAATATTACAATATGCGCCAGGAGGTGGAGCCACATTTCTTCATCGTGGAGCGCGCCATCAAGGCTATGGAAATGGCCAACATCAAGCCGAAAGTGCAGCCCATCCGTGGCGGCACAGACGGCGCCAACCTCTCCTTCATGGGTCTCCCCTGCCCCAACATCTTCGCTGGCGGACACAACTTCCACGGCAAGCTGGAATATGTGCCGCTCGAAAGCATGCAGAAGGCCTCGGAAGTGATTCTGAACATCATCACCCTGTTCCAAGCGGAAGGATGATTCATAAAGTCCAGTAATGAAGGCGTTGACCCTTTGCTCACGACAGAAACGCATCACTCTCGCATCGGTGTTCACCCTTGCGGGAGTGGTGTATTGTCTCATCTCTTTGGTCAACCACTACCTCTTCAAGACATATTCCCTCGACCTGGGACTCTACACCCATGCGATGTACGACTACGTGCATTTCACCATTGACGATTGCACCATGTTCAAAGGCAATCCGCAATGCATCCTCAGCGACCATTTCGACCTGTATCTGATGCTGCTGTCGCCCTTGGTGCTTGTCTTTGGTTCCTACACCCTGCTCATCGTGCAGATTGCAGGGATATTGCTGGGCGGTTGGGGCATCTACAAACTCATCGGGCTTTATACCGACAACGATTGGCTGCCCATTTTGGCCACAGCCACGCTCTTTTTCTCCTTCGGCATCATCCAGGCCTTGGGCTTCGACTATCATTCCAACGTACTGACAGCCATGATGTTCCCCTGGCTGCTATATTTCCTCAAACTGAAAAAATACGGTTTGTCATCGCTGTTTGCCGTGCTGTTCGTCATCGGGAAAGAAAACATGTCGCTGTGGCTGTTTTTCATTGCCATCGGCTTGATGTGGGACTACCGAAAAGACAAGAAAGCACTTTGGCATTTAGCAGGTTATGCCGTTTTCTCCATCGTCTACTTCCTCCTCATCAACATGATAGTCATGCCCCGATTGGGCGGCACAGGAGGTGCGTTTGGCCGGTATGCTCATCTCGGCAGCAACTATACTGAAATCGCCATCAACCTCCTCTCCCATCCTTTGGACACCCTCAAAATCCTGTTTACCAACACAACAGGGATTTCGCGCTACGATGGTGTCAAGGAGGAGTTTTATTGGTGCATTCTGGCCACAGGATTGGTTTTTACTTTATTGAAGCCCAATTACTTGTTCATGCTCCTCCCACTTATCGGGCAGAAGATGCTGTCTGCCGACTATCTGTTTTGGGGCGTGTCGCTGCAATACTCTGTCGAGTTCATGCCCGTATTGGTTGTTTCAGCTTTTTTAGTGATTATCAAGCTGAAAAAGCAACTCCCAAGGCTGATTCTTGCCTGCGCCTTGTTGCTCTCCACTGTTTTGACCACTTTCTACACCATCGGTGTACCGAAAGCCTATATCATCGTTGATCAGTTATGTATCTACCAAGAAAGGCATTACAAACAAAAACATTTCGATGCAAACTATGCGCGGCAACTCATCAAACAAATCCCTGATGATGCATCGGTATGCGCTGGACGCATGTTCGTTCCCCACCTCTACTCCCGCCCCGAAATCTACGACTTCAACGCCGTTGCGCCCTATGTGCGTGCCGACTATGTGCTTGTAACAGCTCCTTATCTGGAATCAAAACGCAACGGCCAACTGTTGATGCCCTACCGCGATGAATATGAGACGGTTTCAACCGATGGGACTCTTTTCCTGCTGAAGAAAAAGGAAAAGTAAACTGTCACTTCCTAAAACAACAGACCACAAAAGGATAAGCCTCTTCTTCCTTCTCAAGTTGGAAGCTTGCGCGTTCCAGATACTCCCGCAAACCATTGAGCGGCATTGCCTTGCGGTACGTGAAAACCACTTTGGTATAGGCATTCAAATCGGCAGTGGCATAGTTACAGTCGTAGAAATAACCCGCCTTGCACAGATAATCATAAAAAACATAATAGTCGACGGGCTGACTCTGGGTGCGGAAAGCTTCGTGGTTTTCATCCAAATAATAGGTAAACTGTTTTTCAAAGTACTCAGGCAGAACAACGAGGGCATTTTCCTTTTCTTTGGCTTCAACCAATTGATTGACAATCGGTTTCACTTCATGATGCCAGCCACTGAAACGTTTGGTGGAGCTATCGGGCGAGCATGAAGCCACCATCGCAATTGCATACAAGGCCATCAAACTCAGACCCAACGCTTTACGTTTCGGGAATAAATACAGGCAGTAAGCCGCCACAGAAAGATAGAAAACCGGGAAAAGGAAATAGAAATAACGGTCGAGGAAAAAGCCTGTAAAATAGGAAAGCACGAAAGAAGCCAGCAAGGGAACCACCCAAAGCAAAGTTATGATGCCGGTGTTTCCTAACTCACACTTCTTTCTTACAATGCTGTTTATCAAAGCAATAAAAGCAGCAACAAGAACAACCATAACCAACACCGTGGTGGCAGGGACATTACACATCCGCCACAGAAAATCGTAAAGTGCCTCGGGGCTGGTGGTCTTCGCAATCCAAGTACCATTGACACCCGAATCGAAGAAGCGGGTGAACAACACAGGAAACATCGGTGCAAACAGGACAATAAGCGCAACAGCGTGAATCAGATAAGGCTTCCAAATCCTTTTTCGTATCGGTCTGAAGAACAATGCAATAACAAACTCCATCACGATAATCCAAACGGAAAGATAATGCCCATACATCAGCATCAAATTGACGAGGGTCAACAGGATGAACTTGTAGCTTTTGGGATTATGGATAGCGCTGACGAAGAGCAGGACGGAACAAGCCGAGCAAAACCCGATGAGGCTATAGACGCGGCACTCGTGCGCCATATAAATGGAAAAAGTAGAGAAACAATAACATAGCGCTGCCGCAATGCCCACAAAACGACGAAGGTACCTCTCGCCAAGCCAATAGACGGGAACAACCGTCAAAGCACTGAAGATGAGCGACAAACTGCGGATGGCGACTTCTGAAACGCCAAACACCTTCACCCAGAAATGCAGCAGCAGTTCCCAAAGCGGGGGATTGTCGCCTCGGCAAAGCATCCTGACGAGGTCGGGGACAGATTGCAACGCTGCGTGAAGCGAGAAGCTCTCGTCGTAGCCCAGATTCGTCTTTCCAATGTACCACACCCGCAGCACCACAGCCACAACGAGTAGCACAAGGCACTCGATGAAAGATTGGCGTTTGGAGGGTGTTTGCAATAACTTCATGGCTTGATTATTAGGGTTCAGGTTGGGTGCTGTCAGTTTTCCGTTGGGTTTGCAGTTCCTTAATGGTGGGTTGCATATAGACTAAGCCCTTGCAGGCATAAACGAAGAAGTTCTTTGCCGGTTTGCCTCCTCGTTCAATCGTAATCGTATCTATTGGGACAATGGCCTCAAAGCCACCAGGATAAAGGGCCTCGGGGCGCTTGTAATAGCGGCTGTCCGTCAGAAACCAGAAATCCTCGCCTTTCCGGAAGCCGCCGCGTTGCTCATTAATCCACATATACTTGTGCAGCTTCTCAAGATAGCCAACTCCCATCACCTTCATCCCCAAGGGACGGGCCACGTAGTAATCGAGATTGGCTAACGGGAACCATTCATCGGCAACAATGCCGTCATCGGCTTTCATCACGCCCTCTGCAATTGTCTCCTCACGCAAAGCGGCAAACTTCATCTCTAACTGTTTCCAGCCGTACATATCGAGGGTGAAGTCGTCGCAGCCCAGTTTTTCAGGCTCGGTGTGCCGGTCAAGGGGGACAAAGCCCGTCTGGATTTCGATGCCACCCACAACCACCACAAACAGCATCACAGCTAAAGCGGCCACAATACCTTGGGGCAGTTTGAAGCGACCTCCGCTTGCAGGATGCTTCTCACTCAACCTACAGGCCACCAACAGGATGAGCAGGACGTAAGCCGGTGCATTCCAATGCGGCAGCGTAGGCCGGGTGAGTGAAAAGGCCAAAAAGGTGAATATCAGCGGCAAAGCGGTACAAAGCACCAGCCGGAGTTGGTACGACTCAATATGGATTCTCCCTTTCAACGCAGCAATCACAGCGATGATGCAAAGCACAAAAACAACCGGGTTGTTGTAAAGAAACTCACCCGCCAGTTCGGTAGCGAAGGTAGCGGGATTGAGGATTCCACCCCCCACCCTCTCGCTGTGGAAAATAAAACTGACGAAGCCGTTCTGCAGGTTCCAATACAAAATGGGGAGGCAGCAGATGGCTGAAATCAGCAAGGAGAGATAGAGGAAGGGGTTCTTGAGTTGCTCGCGGTTGAACAGCAGGATATACAGTCCCATACCCACCCAAAGGAAGACACCGGAATATTTGGAGAGCATGGCGAGACCAGCGAATAGACCGAATAGTAACAAACGGGTTGTCTGGATTGCTTCGTCGTTCCTCCTCGCAATGACGCCAAGCGGGGCTTCATTCTCCGCCAACTTAGTTTGCAGCCGCTTTGCGTCATTGCGAGCGTAGCGCGGCAAACCAGAAAAAAACCTAATCAACATCCAAAACGCCAGCAGCCAAAACAGCATCAACGGCGTATCAGGCATGATGAAAACGCCCGTGATGACAAAAGCATAAATCGAGGCAGTATAAAGCAGGGCAGCATAAAACCCCGTCCGTGCATCCTTGATGTCCTTGCCGATGCGATAGATAATATAAGTATCGGCTGTCATGAAAACGACCGAGGCCAAGCGGATAAAAAACTCACTATCAAACAGCAGATTAAGGCTAAACAGCTGTATCACCCAGCCCACCATGGGCGGATGGTCGAAATGGCTCCAGTCGGGATAGAGGGCATAGGTCCAGTAATACACCTCGTCGTTGCCCAACTCCAACAGAGCCGCCAGCACTCCCCTCAGCGCCACGCTCACTGCCAGCAGTATCACCATCGCTTTCTTGATATCCTGTTCCTTAATCTGCATCACCCTGAGGTTTCGTTTCTTTCATTTTCTTGAAGAGATACCAGCCGAAGGCCACGAAAGCCACCGCATAAACAAGCCAATACAGCCCGGTTTGTGCATAATTGATGCTATCCAGGCGGCGGTCCTCCACAAGGGCGGCAGGATGCCTCGTGACGGGATTCAGATAGAGGAAGTTCCTCCCGTTGACGTCGATGCGCGTCCTGACGTAGGTGTCTTCAGGCTGAATGACATAAAACGCCGTTGCAACGTCGTCCATCGTCTTCAGCACCTTGCCATCCTGCCCGATGAACTGCACCTCCTTCATCATTTCGGCAGAAGTGGCCACAAACAAAGTGTCGCCGTCCAGTTGGGCGAGGGTCAGATAAGGAAGCGCACGGGCGTCTCTCACCTTATAATCCAAAGTCAACGGATAGTAATGCCAATTATCGAACTCCACAGCATAGCACAAGCCCTTGTCCAAAGCCTCATACACGCTGTCGGCCTCCATGCTGCGGGTATTCACCATCGTCAGGTTGTGGCACACCTCGTGATAATCTGTGATATTGTGCGTGTCGTCGTCACCCAAAGCATACACACGATGCCCACAGGAGAGGGCCTTGTCCCAATGCTCAAAGGCATTGCCATAGGGGTTGAGCACCTCAAGCAGGCGATAGTTGCTCAAAAACATCATGTCGCTCACCTTATAGCCTTTGGTAAACGAGGCGTGAGCCGGCATCACGAAGCGGCTCCTTTCGCCCAACTTGTTGATGGTATGCTGCTTCATGTTGAGGTTCTGCATGAAGAGGAAGTCGGGCCAATACACCTTCCCGGCCCCGATGCAGATTTGGTGCGTCTTGCGGAAAAGTCCGTAACCGTGTTCGTAAGCAGGGATATAGCCCCCTTTATCCGACCCATGCGGGTTGATGCTCATATAGTCGGAGATACCGTAGTGGTCATATCCCAAAGCCTGATACACGCTGTCGATGGCGGTTTCCGTGCTCTTGCGTCCGTTGGTCAGGCCGAAGTATTTGCGCGAGTGGCAATGGAAATGGTATTTCTTCCACAGGCCGGGGTTCATGTCCTGATAGGGATTGTACAGGTATTCGCCGCTAAAGGGCTTCGGTTCCTTGAAACTATAGGTCGGCACAGAGAGATAGACATACAGCACCAACAACAGCAACGCAATACCGATGCCCGCCATCACCCTGCCGAAATAGAACCAGAAGCCGTGTGTTTTCGTCATTCGCATAATTCTTGTTGCTATCAGGGTGCAAATCTATGAAAAAAAACTGCAACAACTGCAACAACTGCAACAACAGTAGAAAAAGCAGAAAAAAACCTTGCCAAATCCAACTATTTTGTTTATTTTTGCAACCGCAAGCGCAAAGCCCGAATGAAGCAGGA
>JAILDR010000168.1 GCA_024689285.1 Bacteroidales bacterium
CTCATCGCCTTTTGGTCAGAGCCGCCAATGGTCATCAACTACTGGTACGATGGTGCTGCAATAGTACAAGGCCTCGGTATGGTGAGTTACGCAACGCTTACACAAATGATTGCGGAGGGCGGCAAGGTCTGTTTCTATGCCATCACCTGCGAGGGTGACCAACTCTGCAGGCGTATGTACTGCATTCCAGCCGAAGAAATTCTGCATATACTGCAGGAAATGGGCATCGAACCACGACAGTCGAGCGACGCCACCTCTGACAATGACGGCAATGGAACAAAACAGTCGAAATCCCAAGAATTGGGCAATGACACCACCCCGCAACTAATGCCAAATCCTACTACTGGCGAGGTCAATGTCATCGGTACAAGTGACGAGGTCGTCGAAGTTCTGGTAATGGATATGAACGGTCGAAAGATGGTCACTTTCGAAAACTCCGCCAACTTCAACATCTCCACCCTCCCCTCCGGCATCTACATCGTCCGCGTCAAGACCCATCGCGACAACACCGACAAAGTCACTTACCTCAAACTCGTCAAAAAGTAAAAAAGTGAAGTGGATAGGGATTGCCCCCTTACAAACAATCCCTATCCCATCTCACTGAATTTATGAACAAAAAACATAGTCAACAATGAACAAGATTAAAAAAACAAAAATTCTCCCGCCACTCCTTTTGGCGGCTCTGGCTCTTTCAATGGCGGCATGTAACAAGGAATCAATCATATCTCATTCTGAAGAAGATTACAACATTTCTCCACAAAACCAGGAAAGAGAAACTAGTACAACTGATACTATTCCGATTGACCCATCATCAGACACGTCTTGGCATTATGTTCCGTCAATTAATATTGATGAAACTCAAGCTAATAATCTAAACAATCTATTTGAAGGGTTTTACGAATGGGAAAATGATAGTCTGTGGATAATAAACGATCAACAATCTTTTGATGTCATTTTAAATGAAATTGGGTGCACAAATCATACTACATTTGATTTTACAAATTATTCTCTTTTGCTCGTACGGATAACTTCACATGCTCATCCAAGTAGCGTCTTGTCTGACAGTCTTTTCTGCAGTGGGGCTGAATATCAGTATAAAATTAACGTATCAATAGGCTCAAATGGAAATGGCTATTGGGTCATGGAGTCAATGTATAAATGGGGGGTATATCCTCGAATCAATGAAGAAGTTTCTTTCCAAGTAAATTATATAATTCAATAATCAAGATATGAAGAAAAATGTTTTATTATTAATGCTTTGTTGCATATTGCCTACAGCAATAATTGCACAGAAGAGTCCGCAATCAATTTGCAGAGACAAAAATGGGGATTACTATGTAACAGAAAAGGGTATTAATTACAAGATTGATACGACTGTTATTACAATAAAAGTTGCAGATACCAATATTATCAAATCAATTTATCCTTTTGCCAAAATTAACAAACTTGGGTATGTCTATATCCCTATTCCACAGGGTAATATGTTCTCACAATTCGTGGAACAGTTAAATAACAATAATGACGTGAATAATATCCTATATTCCACATATGGCACATATAATACTATTACTCCGAATGATCCTCTTTTTATGGGTCAATGGTACCTATCTGTCATCAATGTATATCAGGCTTGGCAATACACTATGGGAAATGAAAATATTATTGTCGCGGTATTAGATTCTGGCGTTGATTGGGGAAATGAAGATATTGGAGCAGGTTTAGATTCTTATCAAAATATTCACCTTAATCAACAAGAGAATGATTGGACAAACCCCAATGACCCAACTTCCGGTGATGGATTAGATAATGATTTAAATGGGTTAATTGATGATTGGAAGGGGTATAATTTTGCAACTCATTCAAACGATTGTAGAACATCTGTATTTCACGGAACTCTGGTTGCTGGAATCATTGCAGCCAAAACGAATAACAGTATTGGTATTGCAGGTGTTGCAGGTGGAAATAATTGCCATGGTGTTTCTATTCTTCCATATTGTGTTGGAATTAATGCACCCACAACTGCAGCACTGGTTGAAGGCATTATTAATGCTGTTGATAATGGAGCAAAGATTATACAATTAAGTTTAACCGTCCCATATAGTGATGATGTAGAGGCCTCACTATCATATGCATATGAAAATAATGTAACTATTATATGTGCAAGTGGCAACAGGGGAAATGTGGTTGAGTATCCAGCTGTAAGTCAACATGTCATTTCCGTGGGTGCAATAGATCAGAATATGCAAAGAGCTGTATTCTCAAATTATGGTGAAGATTTGGATATTGTTGCTCCAGGAACTAATATTCCAGATCCATACAGTTCAGCTTATTATAACAGCGGAACTTCTTTCGCTGCACCGCAAGTGTCAGCTGTTGCTGCATTGATGCTTTCTGTAAATCCCAAATTGTCAAATCATCAAATATCTGCCATATTGAAGAAAACTGCAAAGAAATTGGATGGATATTCATTTACTTATAGCAATCTTCATCCATACGGAAAGTGGAACATACATGTTGGCTACGGATTGTTGGATGCCGGTGCTGCCGTACAGATGGCATATGATTTGAGGAATGTCGGAGACTTGTATGTAAAGGATAATCTAGAAGACACTGGCGCAGAGCCCAACACAACAACATCCGTATATACCAATGCTCCCGAAATTCGTATAGTGAAAGACGGGCAAGAAGTGACAACAATCAAAGCTGGTGAAACCTATGAAGTGCGCATCACAGTACGTAACTGCGACAGCCGTTCGACACCTGCCGGAAAGAAAGTCCGTCTTAACTGGTCTCGTGTAAGCAATAGTATGCCGTGGAATAGCGCATGGAGAAGTCTACCTCAGTATCCTTGGAATCCTTGGTCATCTGTGCGTGGCGGATACATAGGGCAATGCGAACTTCCCCTAATTTATGCAGGTGGCTTCTATGAAGCATCCGTTACTTGGACGGTTCCTACATTAAATGATATTGTGGCGTATCCGTTTGGTGACTTCAACTGGAGTTGTGCACTGCTGGCACGTATTGAGGATGGCTACGTTACAGAAGGCGAGAATTTCACCAATTACGACATCACCTCTTTTGTTGCAAACAACAACAATGTGGCAAGAAAGAATATCACTATACTGCAAGAGAACCACGAACCGTTAGTTGCAGCTTTGGAATATGTACGTGATATTGATGGGTCTTTTCCTATACGTCTGCAATATAAATCCAAGCCAAATAGTTTAGGTCAACATTTATCCGAAGTCGCTGAGATACATCTTCAATTCGATGAAAACCTAACCCAAATATGGGAACAGTCTGGCAGTGTTCCGGAAGGATGCTCCTATAAAGGAAACGGCTTGTTTATCATCAAAGACACCGTGGTTAATTTTGATGGGCTTGCCGTTGACACTAGCAAAACCTACTTCTTCTCGGCTTATGCCAAATTCCACGAGGCTCTGCCGGCTGAAGAGTCTGTAATGTCTTTTGACATCAATCAATTTGTTCTTGCAAAAGACGATACCATTTTTGGTGGCAATATCAATTTTACAGCTGTTTATGACGAAGATGCATATATGCAAGTTGTCGCCTACGAGGACAAGTCCGCTTTGGCAGGAGACGGAATTCAATTCACCGCAGCGAGTGCCGCTAGTGATGCCGAATATGTTTGGTTTAATATGGTCGGTGACACCATCGGCATTGGTGATGAACTAAATGTTACAGCGTCGACAACACAAAGGTACTACCTTGTCGGCCGGTCTGAACTTGATGAGTCAATCGGTTATGACTCAGTGACGGTCACTGTGCGACTTGCAGCCATTACTGCACTCACCCCCAATCCCGCCAATAACCAGACTGTTGTCGGCTATCGTCTGGCTACGAATGTCACCAGCGCGACAGTCGTCATTACAAATGCCACAGGTCAAGTGCTATACTCCGCACCGCTTGATGTGACACAGACTACCCACACCGTTAACTTACAGGCTATCCCAACAGGACAATACTCCGTCCGCATCGAGTCACAGGGCTCTCCCCTCGACTCCAAAACTCTCATCGTCTACTGACCCTACAATTATTTATCAATAACACTCACAGCCACGGCAGGCACACATCGCGCCTGCCGTGGCTCTCTTTTACGGTCTTGCCAGCGATTCGATGCATAATATGAATTTTTCCTTGAATCTAATTCCGGCCTTGACTCTAAAGTCAGGCCTTTTGTTTCATTTAAATTTTCATTATTATGTACAAGTTCAAGCAAGACCTTGCTATGGCCTATTTCGACGGCTGTAGCAAGAAGACCGCGAGCCGACTCCTCGCCCGCGAAATCAATCTCACCCCCGGCCTCCTCGAAGCCCTCCGCCCCACCGGCTACCGCCCCGCCCAAAAACGCCTCTCCCCCCCGCCAACTCCAAATCCTCTTCTCCTTCCTCGGCGAACCATGACTCTCAAAAAAGGTTATGTGGTATGACTAAAACCAACAACAAAGCCTCTTGCATTTCGTAAGGGGCTTTGTTAATTTGCTCGTTCTTAGCTTGGTGTAGCAAAGATGATCTCCAGTCTGAAAAGGATTGCTACTCGTCCGCCCACAGTAGCCCCCCCCTTATGTAGACAA
>JAILDR010000015.1 GCA_024689285.1 Bacteroidales bacterium
ATTCTGTTTCCGACTTGGTAAAACTCTCTGAACCTGATTTCTACAATGTATTTAGACGAACCTTTTCGCCAATGGTGCAAATAGCGGAAAATATGGGATTCAAATATTGGCAGCAATGAACAAGATCAAAAACAATCCTCACTTGACGGCCAAAGAACGCACATCGATTTCGTTCCCGACCCGCTGGCTCAAACAGAATAACCTTCTGAAAGGCGAGATATTGGATTTCGGCTGTGGATTTGGTTTCGATACTGATAAACTTCAAAAGGAAGGTTTCAATATTGTGGGTTATGACAATTATTATCGCCCCGAATACCCATCAAAGCGTTTTGACACCATCATTTGCAATTATGTTCTGAATGTATTAGAATCAAAAGAACAGGCCGAAGTGCTGATGGAAGTATCGGAACTGCTCAAACCAACGGGCACTGCTTATTTTACCGTTCGCCGTGATTTAAAATACGAAGGATTCAGAACCCATTATGTTCATAAACAGCCAACCTATCAATGCAATGTTGTGTTGCCATTTAAGAGCTTGCTTGTCAATGAGAATTGTGAGATATACGAATACAAGCATTTCAATAAAACCGATTACAAAGAGAAATACACTTTATCAAGCGGCTGCCCGTTTTGCAAATTGAACTCCAAGGTCGAGTTGGTTTGTGAAACTGCTACAACTGTAGCATTTTTTGATGGATACCCAGTGAGTAAGGGCCACACGCTGATAATACCCAAGCGCCATGTGGCTAACTATTTTGATTTGTTGGATAATGAGCAACAAGATTTGTGGCAAATGGTGAACCATTGCAAAACCATTTTGGAGAAACGATTCCACCCCGACGGTTTTAATGTTGGAATCAATATAAACCAAGCCGCAGGGCAGAGCGTTTTTCATGTACATATTCATTTGATACCTCGTTACAAAGGTGATGTTGAGAATCCTAAAGGCGGGGTGAGGGGAGTGATACCAAAAATGCAGAAGTATTAGAAAATCAAATATTTTTCAACTCGATAATTCAAACTTGTTTTTAGAAACGATGAAAGTAAATCCTATATATAGAGCCCTATTGGACAAGTCAATTAGTTGTATGTTATCCGCTATTGAATTGTACAACAAACCAGACTTCAAGTACAGAGAAGATGCATTTGCTATTCTCTCTGTGAATGCTTGGGAACTATTGCTTAAATCTCAACTCTTCAAATGCAATAAATACACATTCAAAGCGATATGTAAAACGGAACCCTTAAAGACAAAAGCAGGTACAAACCATAAAAGAAAAACTATTATATCACTCAACAGATGTGGAAACAAAAAAACACTTGATATAGAATCTGTTGTAAAGAAACTAAGCGAGGCAAAGCCTTTACCCAAAGAAGTAATAAACAATATTGAAGCCTTGATAGAATTGAGAGACAATGCCATTCATTTTATAAATCCTGAAAGCATCTCAAAACAAATACAAGAACTTGGGTTTGCTTGCATAAAAAACTATATGACATTTATTGATGATTGGAATATTGAGATTGATTTAAGCAAATATAATTTGTATTTAATGCCTTTGGCTTACATAAACGAAAAAACTATTGTTGATGCGTCATTAAATTGCGAAGCCGAACATTTTTTATCATTTATCAAGAAATTAAGAACAGACGAAACGGGGTCATCATATGACGTTTTGCTGTCAATTGATGTTCAATTCAAAAAAGGTAATTCTTTAGATGCTATTCCAGTAAAGACAACAAAGGATTCTGATTTGACAATAACACTTTCAGAAGAAGATTTTCAAAAACAATATCCTTGGTCTTATAAAAAAGTAGCAGAAGAATCAAGAAAACGCTATTCCAATTTCAAGCAAGCAAAAGAATTCAATGATGCGATGGCTGAAATTAAGAATAACCCTAAATTAGCAAAAGAAAGGAAGTTATATCCTGACAAACCAAATTCAGCGAAAACATATTATTATAGTACAAATGTTTGGATTATTTTAGATAAATATTTCACAAGAAAAAACGGAAAAGCTATATGATTTGTAGGCAGGTCGAAACCCATAATGGGAAAAGAGATACGAGGGCAATATCATCAAGAACTTTTGCGAATATGGTCGCGGCGCAACTTCTCTACGCGGAGATAGAGGAAAGGTTTTTGGAGGCGGTTATGAAATTTTTATTGTAGCTTTTTTTATTGGGCTTTATTTCAACCAAAAGAGGCCGCTCATTGAAGACACGGAAAACGCAAGACTTTTGGCCAGTCCATCCAATATTGGGGCAATGTGGATTCCAAGAAGGGGAGAAAAGCATATCCGAAACTGAGGGAGTACATATTTTTATCGCTTGTAGCCCGCACTCCCGATATTGATTGGATTGCCCTTGACAAAGGTCAACGTACGGTAAATGAAACAGTGAACATGCTGATGCTTACGATGGAGGAGTACATCAATTACGGACTATCCGTATTGGCTGAAAAACTAAAGGAAGACGAAAGTTATTTCTATAACAAGAACTCGTTCTTGGACATCTTTAAAGACCTGACTCGTCCTAAACAAGAAAAGGACGATGAATCAGAAGATGTACCAGAGCCGTTGGATTAGTCTCGTTTAAGATGCCCCTCGCCGCTTAAGGGATTGCGGATCAAGTCCGCAATGACGGCAAGGGGCGGCGGTGTGTCGTCTAGGGTGAAGGTGAGAACAACGGACACCGTGTGCGGGCTCGCCAAAGACTGACCGGGTTGGGCGCGCGGGCCCGGCCGACACGGGGGAGGGGCGGTCGCCATGTGCGGTAGGCCCTTGATGTCGGCCTTGATCCTTTGGTCCTTTCCTATCAAGAGGAAAGGACGGAAACAAAAGGCCGCAGCCATAGATCCCAAGCCATCGTACAGGCCTGCGCAGGAAATCGAAGATTGGCTTCGCCGAATGCTTAGCATTTTATCGATACGAAGTGAGATAATGACATGGCTGCTGGAGCCTTTCGTAGGGAAGGCCTCTTTCATGAAACCTGCCACAACAGCCCTCTCAGATCACTTGTCCCAGTAGCAAGTCCTTGTCCAATCCCATCCTGCTGAAGGCAAAAAGTTTCTTCCCCAAGTCCTTGAGTGATGCACCCAGATGATAGACTTGGCTGTCGATGACAAGGAAACGGTCGTGCACGCGTGTGCGGGTGGTTCGTAGTTCAGTCTTGCGTCCGGTCTGCACCAGGCAATTAGTCTGCAATACCAATAGGGCAGGGGTGACTCTCTCCACAAATATAGTCGCCTCCACGCCAGCACTTCGGCATTCAAGGATGTCGAAGTCCGAGGCG
>JAILDR010000200.1 GCA_024689285.1 Bacteroidales bacterium
TCTGTCGATAATCCAAGGGCTTTCATCTTGCGGGCGTTCTCGCGCTTGTTTTCTTCAATACCCTCAACACGGCCCTCGGCGCGACCTTTCATCTCTGCTCCCGTCATGGCATTGTATGTGTCGCGATAGCGCTTCAGGGCATGGTCGTAAGCCAAACGGTCCTTCTTCGACAGCTTGCTCACTTCGGCAACTTCTGCCAGCCGCTGGAACACTGCGTTCTGCGCAGCCCACGGCATCCTTTCCAATATTTCCATATTATTCAGTATATATATCCAACGTTCAAAATGATTCTCACACTCGTCAGCCTCCTTCGTGAAGCAGGGCATTTGCAGGTATATCAGGCGCATCTTATCGGAGAACAATTTACCCTCATTGTCCGTCAGTTTCACGTCTATGCGTAATTGCCCGGCATAGCCCGTCTGCACAAAATTGGTGAAGGCCACCATATAGACCGCCTTGATGTCGTAGTTCCACACCTTGCCTTTCTCACCTTGGCGCACAATGGCCTCCGAAGCATAGTAGAGCATCCGCTCCTTGAAGTTCGGGTGCTCGCGGTTCTGCATCTCGACGATGATTTTCTCGCCGCTGTCCGTCTCGCAGAGGATGTCATAGATGGGCGACTTATCGCCATCGTAAAACGCTGGCTGCTCCTTGTCAAGGAACGTCAGGTCGGTAATGGAACGCTCACCTTCAAGAAGCGTGTTCAGGAAATCAAGCAGACGGGGCTTGGAAAACTCCTGCCCGAAGATAATCTTGAAGCCTACATCGGTGAACGGGTTGATGAACTTTCCCATAGATAAATCGTTTGTTCTCTTTATTGTCGGCAAAATTACACAAAAAAGCCGAAAGCGCAAAACTTTCGGCGGGAAATGTTCGGCAATTATTATAATTTGTGGATAAAGACTAACATGATATGATTGAAGAGCCTTTCTACAACACCCTTCAATAAGTTTTTGCCAAAACATCTGCTAATCTGCCACCAGCGTTGTAATCGACTGATACATAGTGGTTTCGCGCGATGGCAGATATTTCAAAAGGTGACAGATATCTGTCACTTTTTGCTGATTTTAACGCAAAAACGCCCTCTTTTGGCCATTTTTGCCCATTTTTCAATGGAAAAAACGTCTCAAAACGAGCGAAAATTGCACGTATTTGGAGCGCTACATTCCCTTTTCCGGGGGTGCTTCGCACCCTCGGGCTACTGAGCGGAGACGCTTTCAGCGTCTTAATCACGTGATCGCGGATCATCATTTACAAGATTTACAGCGGCTTTGTAATCGAATTACAAAGCCGCTGTAATGGTATTACAAAGCCGTTGTAAACCTTGTAATCCTATTGGAGAATCGAGTAGGAGGCGGGACTCCGAGCCCGACAATCAGCGGCAGGCCCGAACTCCTTTTCCACCTTATTATATATATATTAGCGCTTCACGGTGTTCACCAACTTGGTCTTTGAATTGAAGTAGACACAGACGTAGGGCTGGTCAGGACGCTGGTACGCCCAGGTGTACTGCCCGGTGGCGGAACCCAGGTTGGTGGGCTTGCCTAAAGCCAGCTCAACCTCTGCCTCGGTAAAGCCCCTGCGCACCACACCTTTCTGAATGTCTACGATGTGCTGCTTCTTCACACCTTCCAACTCGTAGGGGTCGCCCATGGCAAAGAGCGACGTGAAGATGTTGTTGTGCTGGCCGTCGATGTTCGCATTCTCCTTGGTGTCAATCACCAGCACGTCCTTCGTGTATTCACGGCCTGTGCCGGCCTCCTTCAATGTCAGCTTGACATATTCCGTTCCCCGCTGCACACGCATATCCTTGATGGTGAACCTCGACAGGCGCGGCATACTGACAGACTGGCCGTTGGCATCCTTCATAGCTGTCTTAAACAGCAGATAGGTGGACTTGCCTAAATAGCTGCGGTAGGCGGCACTTGCTGCCAAGTTGTCAGCCAACAGCTCAAACGAGCCACGGAAGTCGTGCTTCGTCAGGTCCTTGGCAAACTCTTCGTCACGAATGCCGCAGTTGGTGCGGCTGATGGCCACATACTGATAGACCTCTGAACTGTCTGGCAGGGCCACGATGAGCTTCACGGGGAAACGACGGGTGCCGACGCCAGCATCGACGACGGTGCATTCGGTGTTCTTCGGCACACGCACCTCTTCAAAGCCGTCACCATTCGTGTCAATGTCGCGATAGTAAACGTTGTTGAGCGTGAACACGGTCTTGCCGACCAGCACCTGACGGGCAATGTCCACATCGCCAAGATAGGCCAACGTGGGAACGCCGGCACGGCTGAAGCAATAGTCGTCGAACGATGCCGTGGGCACCGAGAAATAGTACAGCTGCTGGTTCTTGTATCCCTTTGGCAACCATTGTCAACTATGTCCACGATGTGGCAAAAATAAAGCCTCGTAAATTACCTGCGGTAGAAATACGTCGCAAATTTATAGGAATTTTCCGAAGCAACCAAAAACAGTCATCAAAGTGTTAAAAATAGAATATTGCTGATAATCAATAATTTAAAAATGGCTATTCTTAGTTATTCATGGTTGTTCTTGACTGTCTAAATACATCAAGAGAAAGCAGAATTGCCGATGGATGTCATTTACAAAAAAAGAGAAAAAACGAACACTTTTTCCCTTAATAAATATTAAGAACAACTAAAAAGGGAAGGATTGGGTGAGCAAACCTGCATTTCGATCGGAGCAAAGCCAGAGTCTGGTCGTAGGTCGCTCACAGTTTGGTCGGAGCAAACTCACAGTTAGGTCGGAGCTAACTCACAGTTTGGTCGGAGCTAACTGACAGTTTGGTCGGAGCTAACTCACAGTTAGGTCGGAGCAAACTCACAGTTTGGTCGGAGCTAACTCACAGTTAGGTCGGAGCAAAGTCTGGGAAACACTCGTCGTAGGACCGATTGCCCTACGACTGGTCGGTCATTTCCTTCCGAAGTCGGCAGGCACTTCGCCCCACTCTTTGGTCTCCCATTTCACTATGGGGTTGCGGTAGTCGTGGGTGCGCAGCCATGTCTCTGCACGCTGGATGATGTTGTAGAGCTGTTCGGTCTGTGGTGTGCGCTCCAGCTTCGTCTTGCACTGTCGCTTGCGCACCCAGAGTATGGCGTTGTAGCTGTCAGAGTAGATGGTCAGGTTGTGCAGCCCTCGCTGCCAGCAGAGCGCCAGTGCATGGACTATGGCCAGAAACTCGCCAATGTTGTTGGTGCCATAGACAGGGCCGAAATGGAACACGCGCTGCCCCGTCGCCAAGTCGATGCACTGATACTCCATGGGGCCGGGATTGCCCGAACAGGCAGCATCGACCGCCCAACCTCCCCCTGCCCCCTCCGAAAGGAGGGGGTTTGGATAGTTATTGTTGGGGGAATACGATGGGGAAATATGTGAGGGGCTGCTTGTTTCTGATGGGGACATATGTGAGTCGTTATTGGATGATGATGGGGACATAAATTCTTTGTTAAATGCTTCTGTTGATTTTACGAAGTTTTTAATATCTTTGAGGACCCTTTTTGTGTCACCAATCACCTCGGCGTTGGTGAACCGGATGACGTGGTATCCCCTTTTTTCCAATTCATTAGTGCGCTCGTTGTCTTTGACAATTTGCTCGTCCTTGAAATGATATAGGCCATCAATCTCAATGACAACCTTATATTTGAGTGAAACGAAATCTGCTATAAAATCGCCTACGACATGTTGCCGCCTGAATTTGACGCCAAGACGTTCGCATTTCAGCAAGTCCCACAAAACACTCTCCGCCTCTGTTGGGTGCTGTCGGTTCTCCTTGGCAAACTGTTCCAA
>JAILDR010000052.1 GCA_024689285.1 Bacteroidales bacterium
AGTTCGGAGAGGACGCGGCTGAGGGATGGACGGGCGACGCCCAGCACCTCGGCGGCCTGCGCCACGTTGGAGATGCCGTCGTGTATCACCATATAGTCGAGGGCGCGGTTGCGGAGTCCCTTGATGGCGAAAGCACGCACCTTGCCCGACAGGAACTGTGCGCGGTCGCTTATCAGCTTCAGGAATGCCCTCAACACCTGAGGATTCCGCTGCATGAAAGCCAAGAACGCCTCACGGTTTATTTGCCAAAGGGTGGCTTCGCTGAGGGCGGTAACCTCGACAGGGATGATGTCGTTGGTGCCGAAGAGGAACGCCGGAGCCAGGATGCAGGGGGCTTTCAGCTTGTCGACCACCAGCTCGCGCCCTTCGACGCTACCCATGCGGGTCTCCACGGTACCCTCGGTGACGAGCAGCAGTGACCGGCAGGGGGTGCCGAACCGCATCATCGTCTCGCCCGGCTGGAAGGTGCTCACCTTGTGCGGACTCTCGAGAAGCCGCTCCAGCTCCGCCTCGCCGCACGAGGCAAAAATCGGTACATGTTGCAATTCCTTATAATCCATATCGATTAGTGATTGGTGATTAGTGACTTGTGGATAGTTTCCACTCTCAATAATATGATGCAAAGATACACATATTTTTCCAATTATCATTCCCCAATGAGTAGCTTCAGGTCTTCCTCGACGGTGCTAATGCCGCCGATGCCGAAATTCTCGACGAGCACCTTGGCCACATTGGGCGAAAGGAAAGCGGGCAAAGTCGGGCCGAGGTGGATGTTCTTCACACCGAGGCTCAGCAGGGCCAGCAGCACGATGACGGCCTTCTGCTCGTACCACGCGATGTTGTAAGCGATGGGCAGCTGGTTCACATCGTCCAAACCGAACACCTCTTTGAGCTTTAGGGCAATGAGTGCCAGCGAGTAACTGTCGTTACATTGGCCAGCGTCAAGCACGCGCGGGATGCCACCGATGTCGCCCAAGGCGAGCTTGTTGTACTTGTATTTGGCGCAACCCGCCGTCAGGATGACGCAATCCTTGGGCAGCGCTTTGGCAAACTCGGTGTAGTATTCGCGGCTCTTCATACGACCGTCGCAGCCCGCCATCACCACAAACTTGCGGATGGCACCGCTCTTCACGGCCTCCACCACCTTGTCGGCGAGGGCAAAGACCTGCTCATGCGCAAAACCGCCCACAATCTTGCCCGTCTCGATCTCCTTCGGGGCTGGGCAAGTCTTGGCCAAGGCGATGATTTCGCTGAAATCCTTCTTGCCGTTGGCATCGACGGGGATGTGCTTCCAACCCGGGAATCCTGTGCTGTTGGTGGTGAAGACGCGCTCTTTGTACGTGGCGTTGGCTATGGGCGGCACGATGCAGTTGGTGGTGAAGAGGATGGGGCCGTTGAACGCCTCAAACTCCTCGCGCTGTTTCCACCATGCGTTGCCGTAGTTGCCCTTCAGGTGGCTGTACTGCTTCAGGCGGGGATAGTAGTGTGCCGGCAGCATCTCGCTGTGGGTGTAGATGTCGATGCCCGCGTCCTTGCTCTGCTCCAGCAGTTGCTCAATGTCGTTGAGGTCGTGGCCGCTGATGAGGATGCCCGGACGGTTGCCCACGCCGATGTTCACCTCGGTGATTTCGGGGTTGCCGTAGGCAGTGGTGTTGGCCTTGTCGAGCAGGGCCATTGCCTTCACTCCCCATTCGCCGGTCTTCAGCGTGAGGGCGGTGAGTTCATCGGTATCGTTGCAGGTGACAAGCTGTCCGAGGGTTTGCAGGATAAACTCGTTCGCGTCATCATCTGCCTGACCGAGGCGGGCGGCGTGCTCCAGGTAGGCGGCCATACCTTTGAGGCCGTACATGGTGAGTTCTTTCAGCGAGCGGATATCCTCATTGCTTTCGGCGAGAATGCCCACGTTTTGGGCTTTCTCGTCGTATTGCTCGCGGGCGCAATGCCAATCTAGCACATCGAGTTTCGGTAGCTCGATTCCTTTCTTATTAGTAACACGGTATTTGAAAGTGTCGCGGATTTCCAAGCCCTTTTCGATGCGGGCATAGATGCTCTCGGGGTCGAAGTTGGCGTTGGTGATGGTGCAGAATAGCGCGTCGTTCACGAAGGCGTGAATGCTCTTGCGGAAATCGCAGTAGTCGTGACCGCAGCTGTGTTGATGGTGGTTGGCGATAACGCCGAGTCCTTTAAGGACATAGATGAGCAGATCTTGTGCGTGTGCCACCTGCGGGGTCTTGCCGCACACTCCTGAAACTTTGCAGCCGGTGCATCCGGCGGTTTCCTGGCATTGGAAACAAAACATCTTATTTTCCATGTTGTTATGTGTTTTTTGGTTGATATAATCTAGTTCGTTTTCGACTGCAAAAGTACAGAGAATACCAAAGGTGAAGCGTAACAGATGTTACGCGGCCTGTTTTTTTCTGTCTCATTCGGAAAAAAATAATAATCCCGCCACCGACCCCGAGCTGAAAGCCGATTTGCTTCGGGCGAAGGAACTGTGCTTTGTAATGATTTTCTGCTAATCCAAAATTTCTTCGTACTTTTGCAAATTGAAAACAGTTGTTTAACCCTAAACACTTAAAACGATGAAAGAGCAAGTTTTGAAAGCCATGCGCGAAGCTGGCAAGCCTGTCTCCGCCGGAGATGTCACCAAGATGTTGAACGCCGACCGCAAGGAGGTGGACAAAGCCTTCGACGCCCTGAAGAAAGAGGGAGCCATCGTCTCGCCCGTCCGCTGCAAGTGGGAACCGGCGAAATGAAAATCGACCACATAGCACTCTTTTGTCGCGACCTCGAGGCGATGCGCCAATTCTTCCTCGACCACTTCGAGGCGGAAAGCAACGAGCAGTACCACAACCCGCGGACGGGTTTGCGGACGTATATCCTCACGTTTCCCGAAGGGGGAGCACGGCTGGAGCTGATGCAACGCCCCGACACCCTCGATGCCGACCCCTCGAAGCCCAATATCGGCTTCATCCATGTCTCTTTCGCCGTGGGCAGCAAGGAGGCTGTAGACGCAAAGACGGAAGGGCTTCTCAGCGCTGGCTATCAGGTTACGAGTGGTCCCCGCACCACCGGCGACGGCTACTACGAGAGCTGCATCCTCGGGCCAGAAGGGATACAGATAGAGATTACCAAATAGAAATACTTATGGAATTCTATGAAGTATTGAAACACCGACGCACTATACGCGACTCTAATATATAAGGGATTGGAAGGCTGTTTTTAGCCTCTCCTACAGCGATCGTAACAGTGTAAAATGTAAGATTGCTGAGCAAAGCAGCGATGGATGCTATGGATAAGATACTCTATCAAGTTCCATTTATTCCGCAGGAAACGTACTAATGGATCCTGTACAATCAGGATGTCCATAACATGGAGCCACCACCGTATACTTGTTTATTTGCCCGTTTCCGTTTATGAAGACAACTGGCGTCCTTCTGTTATGATGGCCTATCCGACAAAAGAACACCCCGAAGTTAATCAAGTCAACAAAATCATAACGGACTACAGCAAGATTGCAAATGACCTGTTCAAGAAAGCCGAACTGAATAACCGTTTACCCACGGAAGAGGAAGTTCGCTCTGCCTTCAGGATTCCTAAAAAGAAAAAACACTTACTATCACAGCTAATTTGCGAGTTTACCCACCAGCAATCAATGGAACGGGGTTGGGCTCTTGCTACACAAAACAAATTTGGCGTATTGCTGCGTGACTTAACAAATGCTGGTATAACGAATATTGAGGAAATGAATGCTGCTGGCATACGCAAATACTTGGATTATCTATATGGCAAGAACTACGAGAACTCCGTCTTAATGAAGAAAGCATCCATTTTAAGATGGTTCCTTGGCTGGTGCCGAAGATTTGGCTATCTTGACAATGACGAATACAAGCTCCACCAGCCACATCTGAAATGCCCACAGAAACCTGTTAGGTACTTGACATGGGAAGAGTTAATGAGGCTATATTATTTCGATTATGGCGAGAATCAGACACTTGCCACTGCAAGAGACATCTTCTGTTTTTGCGCATTTACAAGCCTACGTTACTCCGATGCCATCAATTTGAAATGGGCAGATGTACGGAACGACCATATTAGCATTATCACCCAAAAGACATGCGACCATCTCATCATTGAGCTCAACA
>JAILDR010000055.1 GCA_024689285.1 Bacteroidales bacterium
GGATGATAAGCAGGCAGAATCTGCCCCAATCGACGTCCGGCAGGCTTCCCCCTCTGAGAGGGGGGCAGGGGGGAGTAAAGTACTCTCAGCTCCCGACAGCCGCACCCGCTTCATCGCCAAGGGCGTGATGAAGGAGAAGAACCTGAAGAAAAGCGACTTCCTGAACGAGGGCGGCAGGCATACGACCGTGAAGATTTTCCTCGGCGGCGTCACCCAGCTACTGACGAAAGCCGAGACCAACGGCATCCTTGCTGAACTCATGCCCGAACATTGGAACGATGAGAACATACAGCAGCTGGTGGAGGACTTCTATAAGAACTACACGAACCCCAGCCAGAAGCTGTATAAGTACCAAGAGGAACTGTTCACCCAAAGCCAACGATTGTTTGGTGAGGTCAGCGTCGCTTCGCGTCATTGCGAACGCAGTGGAGCAATCCAGGGAACAAGTCCTGATAGGAGTGATGGTCTGGATTGCTTCGTCGTTCCTCCTCGCAATGACGAGAACGGTACGTTATGTGACGAAGACGCAGTTGACGACACAGACGAGGAGGAACTGTCGGCGGTCAATTCCCAGCTGTCGACTAAGAAACTGCCGCAGGGGGTGAAGGATTCGATAGAGGCGGTGGGGCCACAGTTGGCGATGCCTGTGATTACCGCTATCTGTCCCTGCATCGGGGCTTTGGCGACGGGTGTACAGCTCGATGTCCACGGACATAAAAGAGGCTTGAACCTGATTGCCTACATTGCCGGCGACTTTGCCAGCGGCAAGGGTCAGATTGACCCTGTGGTGGATGCCTGGATGAGTGAGGTGAAGGCTTTGGACAAGATGTACCTCATGCAGGAAGACGAGTGGAGGGCGAAGAAACGCGCCGCCAAAAACAAGAAGGAACAGCCCGAGGAACCCAAGCTGCCCATCCGCTGCCTCACCTTGAACAATACGGTGGCTAACCTTGCGGAACGTCTGGCCAACACGGAAGGCAAGCACGCTTTCTCGTTCACTCCCGAGGCCGACACCGTAGCCCAGAAGTGGAAGTCAGCACTCAGCGACTTCTCCATCATGCTGCGCCAGAGCTACGACGGCACCAACTATGAGCGCGAGGCCAGAAGCGCGGATGCGGTCAACGTCCACATTGAAAAGCTCTTGTGGAACGTGACGATGTGCGGTACGCCCGATGCCCTCTACAGAGTCGTCAGCAACTACACCGACGGCTTCCAGAGCCGTATCGCTGTGGCAAGAACGCCCTCCACTTCTTCCGCGAGCGCATCGAGAACGCCTTCACCAGCAGGGATTACACGGGCAGTCCTTTCAGAGAGCGAATTAGACGCACCAAGAACGATTCCATCTTTGAACGCTTGGACGTGCAGTTCACCTTTGAGCAAGCCATGCAGCACACGGTGGCTGTGAAAGGCGCAATCGTCACACGTAATACCGTGTATCAGATGCTCAAGAACTGGCGCAACCAAGGGCTGATTGAGAGAATAGAAGATGCAAAGTTCAGAAAACTCTGAACGGATGGTGGTCATTAAGTCATTAGGTCATTAGGTCAATAAGAAAATGAACATCGACATCCAAAACAACAAGGAATGCTTCGTGGCGCTCTGGCAACAGCTGGAGCGCACGAGGCAGCTCTTCGGGATGCAGTACAAGCGGTTCTGCATCCGCAGGGTACTACGGTCGTGGATGCCTACCGAGGCTACCGACGAATTCATCTGGGAGGTGTGCCGCTTGGCCTCCTACGACGAAGCGAACCCCATCTGCGGCTACGACGTACTGCCGCCGCCCGCGCTCCATCCGCGCAAGAGCCGCGAGTTGCTCCGCGCCCTCGTCGCCGTCAAGCTCGGCATCGGGATGCGGAAGGTGAACCTGAAAGCACTCGATGAGGCCTACAGCATCATCTTCCCGCACAGCACGAAAATCAATGTGAATAAGAAAAAGAAAGCTGTTGCCGTTTCTTTATCCTGAAAACCAATGGCTTGAAATCAGTTTCTCCTGTGCTGGAAATTTCTTCTCGCCTCGCTATAAATCAAAAACACGGCTGGCTTTTTGTTCAAATCGCCTTTGAATTGTTTCCACGACGCGATGTCTTGGCTGATGATTTGCTCGTCGTCGCAGGTGAGGTTGGAGGCGATGCAGAGCCTGGTTGACGGGTGCAGATTCTTGCAGAGGTCTTGCAGCATGGCGTTGTTGCGGAAAGGTGTCTCGATGAAAAGCTCCGTTTCGTTGTTGGCCAGCGAACGGCGCTCCAAATCCTTGATGGCGTTCTGCCTTTCGGGGCTTTTGATGGGCAGGTAGCCGTGGAAGGCAAAAGCCTGCCCGTTGAAGCCCGAAGCCATCAAAGCGAGTATCATGGCGTTGGGGCCTACCAAGGGAATGACTTGTATGCCGGCGGTATGCGCCAAATCCACCACTAAGGCACCCGGGTCGGCTACGCAAGGTGTGCCAGCTTCTGACATAAGCCCCATGTCTTCGCCTTGCAGGCAGGCTCCGAGGTGTTCCATCAGGTCGAGGTTGCGGGCATCGTGCTTGTCGAGCTCGATGAACTCAATGTCGTCGATAGGGCTGTTCATGCCGATGCGGCTCAGCACGCGGCGCGTGGTGCGGGTGTTCTCTACAACAAAATGCTTCAGCCGTTTCACGATTTGCAGTGTGCCTTCAGGCAACACCTGTTCAGGCTTGGTGGCACCAAGCAGGTTGGGAATCAAATAGAGCTTTCCGAAGTTGTTGGCGATCATCGGTTTTGGGTTATAGGACGATTTTCTTTTCAATGTCTGTCATCATCGCCTTAAACAGTTTGTCGGTCTCCAGCCGGTCGCTGACGGTCTTGCATGCGTGGTGCACCGTTGCGTGGTCTTTGTTGCCGCATTGTTTCCCGATGGCAGCAAGGCTGGTGTTGGAGTATTTTTTCGACAGGTACATCGCGATTTGACGGGCCTGCACCACCTGATGTTTGCGCGTCTTGTGGGCCAGCTGGTCGGAACTGATTTTGAAGTAGTCGCATACGATGTTGATGATGTATTCCACCGACAGTTCTTTGACGCTGTTGCGAACAAAGCGTTCGATGATTTGCTGCGTCATCTCGATGGTGATGGCTTTCTTGTTGATGGACGACTGCGCCATGAGCGAAATCATCACGCCTTCCAGCTCGCGGATGCTGGTGCGCAGGTTGTTGGCAAGATATTGCACCACTTCTTCGGGCAGGGTGATGCCGTTGGTGTAGAGTTTCTCGCGGATGATGGCGGTGCGGGTTGACGCATCGGGGATTTGCAGGTCGGCGGTCATGCCCCACTTGAAGCGCGACAGCAGTCGCGTCTCGATGTTCTGCAATTCTGATGGAAACTTGTCGCTCGTGATGACAATCTGTTTGTTGTTTTGGTGCAGGTAGTTGAAAATCTGGAAGAACACTTCTTGCGTGCCGGTTTTTCCTGCGAGAAACTGGATGTCGTCGATGATGAGCAAGTCAATCATCTGGTAGAAATGGATGAAGTCGACGCGGTTGTTGTTTTTGGTGGCTGTGAAATACTGATTGTAAAGCTGCTCTGCTTGTACATACAGCACCGTGAGGTCGGGGTGGAGGCGTTTGGCTTCAAGGCCGATGGCGTGGCAGAGGTGGGTTTTGCCCAAGCCCGTCCCGCTATAGATCAGCAGGGGATTGTAGGCGGTGCCGCCTGGTTTGCGGGCAACCTCTAAACCACATTGACGCGCCAGGCGGTTGCAATCGCCTTCGATGAAATTGTCGAAGGTGTAGCTCTCGTTGAGCTGTGAATCGATTTGGCGTTTTTGCAGTCCCGGGATGACGAAGGGGTTGATGGGGCCGTCAGAAAGTTTCTCGGGCGCGGGACGCCCGATGGCGTTCTTCGGGTTGTTGCGGTTCGACCCCGGCATCTCGATGGTGAACGACTTGTCGGTGCTGTCGGCTTCGATGCGGTAGTTCAGCTTGGCCTCGGGACCGAGGAAGCGCTTGATGGTCATGCGCAACAGGTCGATGTATTTCTCCTCCAACCACTCGTAGAAAAAGTAGGTGGGCACGAGAATGGTGAGCACCTTGTTCTCTTCGTCGAGCGAAAGAGGGACAATGGGCTTGAACCATGTCGCAAAGCTCTGCGGCTCGGTGTTGTCCTTGATCACCGAGAGGCATTTGTCCCATATTTCTACATGGCGATTGTCCATTGAAATTGTTTATTGTGTTGTCGTTCAACTGATAATTCGGGGTCGTCAGAGGCCTTTTCCCGCCTCATTTTGACCTTGCAAAAATAAGTGATTAATTGTTTATAAAAAAATCAAAATTGTATTGATTTTTAATTTTCTTTTTCTGTAATTACGAGGAAGTCGGGGCGGAAACTCTTGGTTTGCTTGTAATCTATTGATTTATATTGTATTGATGTGGGTTATTTTTACCCCATACAAATTGCTGAATTTTTCGGCGATTCTTGAAGCGTCGTTTTTCCTTGTTGAAAACTCCATGTAGCAGTCCATTTCGAAGCGCGGGTTCAGGGTGTCGAGGCTCTCTTCTTTCATGATGCGCATCACGTCGTTCATCAAGGGGTATTCGAACTCTAAACTGTAAATATCATTTATGGTTTTTTCCACAATCTGCGCGTTGTCAAGGGCTTCGCGGGCGGCGGTTTTGTAGGCGTTGATGAGGCCTGAGGTGCCCAATTTAATGCCTCCGAAATATCTGGTCACGACGATGCAGACGTTGGTGACGTCTTTCGAAAGAATCTGGTTGAGGATGGGCTTGCCCGCCGTGCCTGAGGGCTCGCCGTCGTCGGAGGCGCGGAAGGTTTTCTTGTCGGGACCAATCATGTAGGCGAAACAATGGTGCCTCGCATCGAAGTATTTCTTCCGGATTTCGGCGATGGCGGATTTGGCTTCGTCCTCGTTCATCACGGTGAAGGCTGAAGCGATAAACTTGCTGCCTTTCTCTTTATAGAGGCCTTCGCCTGGGGCGGCCAACATATTATAGGTGTCGTCTTGGGTCATAGCTTGAGGGTTATGAGGATAACGGAGATGATGGCGATGCACAGTCCAAGATAGTTCTTCCAGGTGAGTTTTTCCTTGAAGAGCAGCCAGCCTGCCAATGCGGTGACGCTGACCACACCGATGTTGTATACAGGGAACAGCACCACATTGTCGAAACATCGCATGGCGTGATAGACGCAGGAGGTGGAAAAGAAGTTGATGATGCCTAAGCCGATGCCGCCCAATGCGCTCTTCCATTGCCATTTCGACTTGCCTCGGATCAGGTCGTAAGCCACAATGATGATACCAAAAAGAAGGGCAATGAAATAGATGAACGCAATCATAAAATCCATGTTGTCGCCGTTACGCTGCTCGGTGAGCTTCATTAAGATGTCGCCCGTGCCCGTTCCAAAGAAAATCAGCAAGGGCAGTATTCTGTTTGCAGTGCTGCGGTTTGTTGCGTTTCGTTTCCCGCCTCCAACGACCAATACCAGCGCCACCAATGCCAGAACGATACCAATGGAGGAGACCCAGCCTAATCTCTCGTGAAATAGCATTACGCCCGCCAAGGTGGGCAACACCACTGACAATTTGCTCGAAAGGGAGGTGACGGTGACACCGGAGCGTTGGGTGGAGGCTGTCATCAGCAGGTAGGTGAAGATGAACCAGAATCCTGTGATGAGGGAGAGGCCGAACCATGGCTCGGCAACTAACCGGGCTGGTGTTTCGAAATGATGGCACAGCAGGAAGCCGGTCGCCGCTGCAAAGACATAGTTCCACATCAGTGCCTGATGGTTGTCGAGCTTGAAACGCTCGAAGAGACGCATCGCGACAAAGACACCGGTGGAAAACAATATCGCGAGAATCAAATAAATCATTCGGCAAAAATACGGCTTTTTTGTGTATTTTTGCCCCATGATTGGTTTTAATTTACAGCAAACGAAACGTCATTTCACGGAAGTGTTGACGGAGAGCTTCCCGAAGCGCGAGGCTGAACAGCTGATGCGCATCCTGCTTGAGGATTTTTTCGACATCGGCCTCAAGCGCCAGTTGATGGAACCTGACTTGCGCATCGACGAATGGCAGTATCATCAGTTGGATGAGGCGGTGAAGCGTTTGCAGGCGGGCGAACCGGTGCAGTATGTTACAGGCGTGGCGCGTTTCGGCGACCTATTAATAAAGGTGTCGCCGGCGGTGCTTATTCCGCGGCCCGAAACTGAGGAGATGGTGCAGAAGATTTGTGCTTCGTTGCCCAACGACAAGCCTGTCCACATTTGGGACATCGGCACGGGCTCGGGCTGCATCGCCATCGCTTTGGCCAAACATTTCGGGAATGCCGCAACCATTGGTTTTGATGTTTCGGAGGCGGCTTTGCAAGTGGCCAAAGGGAATGCTGAGAGCAACGGCGTGAGGGTGACTTTCGTGCATGACGACGTGCTGAATCCGCGGTCGGAGCTTTTCGGCCAGCCCGTTGATTTGGTGGTGAGCAACCCGCCTTACGTTTGCAACAGCGAGCGCGCCGCAATGGAGGCCAACGTCCTCGAATGGGAGCCTGAAAACGCTTTGTTTGTTCCCGACGATGACCCGCTGCGGTTTTACCGTCAAATTCTGGCTTTGGCCAAAAAGCAGCTGAATCCCAAGGGGCAGATTTGGCTTGAAATCAACGAACGGATGGGGGAGGCTATGTTGAGTGCCTGTCGTGAAAATGGTTTCGCCGAAGCGGAAATCATGAGTGATTTTGTTGGAAAACCCAGATTTTGTCGAATTGTAAGGTAAAAAATGCGTATTTTTGCGCCGCGATTCAGGCAGACTGTCGCGGGTCGGGGAAGCCGGCGCGAGGAAAGTCGGGACAGCATAGAGCACCATACTTCCTAGCAGGAAGGTGTCCGCAAGGGCAACAGCAAGTGCCACAGAAACATACCGCCCGCAAGGGTAAGGGTGAAAACGCGAGGTAAGAGCTCACGCATCGGGTGGCGACATTCCGGTGAGGTAAACCTTATGGGCTGCAAGTCCAAGTATAGAGGCAAGGCTCCTTCGGGTGCTAACGGGCTGCTCGTCCGTCGTCTCAGGGTAGGGCGCTTGAGCCTGCGGGCAACTGCAGGCCTAGAGAAATGACAGTCGCCCCGCAAGGGGAACAGAATCCCGCTTATTCGCTTGGGTCGTTTGTTACAGATGGTTCCGCCAGCGGCGGGACCATCTTGCTTTAATTATAGGCGTGCACACCGCCCAAAATGAGGTTCACCCCGAAATAGGTGATGACCACGCTCAGGAAGGCGAGGATGCCGTAGATGTGGAAAAACAGGGGCTTGTTGAACGACTTCCAAAGCTTTCCGTGAAGCGGCGCGGCATAGATGAGCAGCGTGATGAGCGCCCACACTTCCTTCGGATCCCACGACCAGTAGTTGCCCCACGAGACGTTGGCCCATATCGCTCCGATGAAGATGCCGGAGGCAAGCAAGGCCACTGCGGGATAGAGCATCGACAGACTGACGCTTTTCAGCAGTTCCATCCGGGCTGTGTCTTTCGGCTTGAGGAGGGCGATGATGCCGACCACCATGATGCCGATCAGCAAGGCGTATGAGGTGACGATGGTGGAGATATGGAGGCTGAAGAACGGCGAGCGCAGGACAGGGAGCAGGGGATGGGTGAGCATACGGACGTGGAGGACTATTAGTAATATAAGGAGTGCCGCGAGCCACGACCAAGTGACGATACGGTTAGTTCTGGATTGCTTCGTCGTTCCTCCTCGCAATGACGGACTCGGCTGACAGCCGCTTTGCGTCATTGCGAGCGAATCGCGGCAATCCACACTTCGCAATGATGGACAAGCCATTAACACAATGAGGGAAACGAACAGCAGTGCGTAGCCTGCATAGGTGACTGAAATGCCCCATGGGTCGCGGGCAACGTCGAGGATGGAGTTGCCCTGCTCGTCGTAGTCGCTTTGATAGAAGCGGTAGTGCCTGTGCTTCAGGATGTGGTTCATCGAGATGACCACATCTCTTTGCGTTTCGCCGTCGCTGAGCCTCAGGTGGCTCACATAGTCCTTCGGCTTTGCGCTGCCTTCGTAGGTCTCAATCTCAAATCGGTCGAGGGTGAGGCTGAAGGGTAGGGCTTCCTTTGTGATTTTGTCTTGCTCCTGGATGAAGAAGTGACTGTTGGGGCGGTTGGGCTCGAGTTTCATCCGACCGTGTTGTCCCGTGAGCTTGGTGAGCAGCGCCCCTGCCAATATCAGCAGGAATGAGGCATGCAGGGCACCGACGGCTACCCGTTTCCATAAACGGCATTTCGCTGTCATGCAGACCATAAGAACGGCCACCAAGGCCCATAACCCCACGAACCACCATGTGCCGTAAACGTGGGCCAGCGCGAACTCTGGGCCGTGAAGCTTCTCAACGATGGTGCCTGCCGCGAGGACGGCGATGAGGATGATGATGATGACTGAGGTGATGTGTCGAAGGTATTTCATTGCGGTATTATTTCAATTTCGCTGCAAATATCTGAATTAATTCCGCTTGCGCAAACTCCCCACGTGTGGCGATTTTTTGGCTATGGGAGTCCTTATTAATAAGGATATTGATGCAATACTTTGAATTGTCAGTTTTTGCCGGGATAGGGAATTCCGAGCTGCTTGCAAATCTTCATGCAGGTGATGTCGTTAAGATCAGGATGCCGTGGAACAGACGAAACGAATCCGTTTTGCTCGTTCATGAACAAACTGTGGCGGCCGCCTTCCCTGACCATTGTGCAGCCGTTTTGATTGAGGTATGCTACAAACTGCTTCCTCTTCATGCGATGTCCAGCTTTCGGTAAAATACACGGCGACCGCGTGCTTCGGCTGTGGCTTTGCTGCGGTAGTATTCGAGTACGAGGTTGATGGCATCCTTCATGTTCTCCATGAGCTCTTCATATGTGTCGCCCTGGCTGATTGCGGCAGGCAATTGGACGCATTGGCCAGAATAGGTGTTGGTCTTCGGGTCTTTTTCTATGATTACCGTATATTCCATGTGGCGTTTGTTGTTTCAGGATGCAAAAGTACGCAATTTAATTGATATAAGGTGTGAAAGATAACAAAAAACAGGGGCGCGCCGCAAGGCACGCCCCTGTTGGGATGAATTGTGATAAGGGTTAGATGGCATCGATAAATTTCACGACGGCGTCGCGGTCCTTTTTGTCTAAGGCGCGGAATTTCTCCACCGAGCGGCGGGCGTCGCTCTGCGGGTTGCCGTGCCACATGATGGCCTCGATGACGGTTTGTGCGCGGCAGTCGTGCAGGCGGTCGCTGCGACCGGTGCAGATGGCCGACAGACCGCGTCCCCAAAGCGGGGTGGTGCGGCACCAGCCTGTGCGGATGTCGTTCTCCATGTGGAGCTTGTGTTGAATATAGTCGCTGTAGGGCCAAATCTTCTGGTTGGGATAGCGAGGCAAGCGGGCATCGCCGTCGTCGAAGAAGCCTGCCGGGTCGGTCAGCATGTCGTCGCCGGTTTTCCACGAGGGACGGTGGCAGTAGGCGCAGCCCATCTGGTTGAACAGCTCTTTGCCGCGCTGCACCTCGGGGTCGTCCATGTTGCGGGCGGCGGGCACGGCCAAACCGCGGTGCCACACCATGAAGTTGACATAGTCGTCGTCGCTCATCTCGGGCACTTTCATCTCGGCCGGTATCTGGTCGTTCATCATCAGGTAGTTGTAGATGTCGGTCTCCACGTTGCCCGTCAGGTTATACTGCGGGAAGTAGTTGTAGAACTCGGCCTGCACTTCGGGATCCTGCGAGGCTTTCTGTGCGTAGGCGGCGGTCATATAGTGGCCCATCTTGGTGCGGTGCGTCACGTTGGTGATGTTCCAGATGGCGTTGGCACCAGGGGCGTCCTGCAAGGGGCCGCGGGTGAGGGCGTAGGTGTATCTTTTCGGGTGGGTGGTGTTGCCGTAGAGGCCTGTCGGGGCCCAGTCGCCACCGGCCCACATTGCGGGATTGAGCCCGTTCTGCATGTAGCCGTCGTTGTATTCCTTTTGGTATTGTGCCTTCAGCGAGTCGTCGGGGATGGCATCGATGAGGCCCGTGCCGTAGATGCCGATGGTTGATTCGAGGCGGACCACCACGTCGCTGTAGGGGATGTCGTTGCCGCCCACTTGCAGCGGCACGTAGTAGGCTTCCTCGGGGATGTAGACCTCGGGATAGGTGAGGTTGTAATGCTCGCCGTCGTCAAATTGGTTGCCCCATTCGTCCACATAGCTGAGCCAGTTGATTTGGATTTGTGATTCGTCGATGGGGGCCTTGAAAGGTGCTACGGCTTTGGTTTGAGGCATACCCGTGAGCGAACTCAAATAGGTGTCGTTGCGGTCGGTGACGACGAGCAGGTAGCCGTTGCCCCAGTCGTCGGCGCGGTAGCGGTTCATGCGCATTCCGTGGCCGTAGCCAGGATGGCAGGCGATGCAGCTGCTGCGGATGTAAAGCGGTCCCAGTCCGTTGAAGGGCGGGTTGTTTTGCGTGTAGGTGCGCTCAAAGAAGGCTTCGCCAAACTTGAACGCTTGGGTCAGACCGGCCTGTTCTGTGGCGGGCGTGGGGTCCTCGTAGGCCGAAGCCGAGGTGTTGAAGGTGGTGCCCAACTCGCCGCCAGTGTAGGTGTCTTCGCTGACTTCAGCTGGGACGGGCTCTTTCGGATTGCAGCCGGCCAAAGCCATAAGTCCCGCAAAGGCAAGGAGTTTGAATTGCTTGTTTGTGAACATGGTGTTTGAGTTTAATGATTGTTCTTGTTTATGCTGACGCGAAGCGGGGTCGATGACTGACGGTTATTTGTTGTTCAATGCCACTTTGGCTTCGCCCAGAATGTCGGAAAGCTCTTGGCAGGCTTCCATAGCTTCGCCGGCGGTGGTGTCAAGATAGTTCAGCACGAAAGGTGCTTTCATGCGGTTGATTTTCTCCAAGGCGTTGTTGATGGCGTTGACGACTTTGGTGTCAAGCTCGGCGTTGATGTCCTTCACGAAGTTGTGCACCGAGAGGTCGTTGTCGCGCTGGTTTTCAATGCCGCCCATGTAGGCGCTCTTGACGCTGGTGATGTTGTCGTAGAAATCGCTGATGGAGTTGTAGCTGTAGGGCGATTCCACATAGTAGGGGTCGTCGCCGGTGTGGGGTTTACCGATTTTGGAGGTACCCACCTCGTCGGAGATGTCGATGCAGCCGTCAATGATGGCTTGCAGGGCTTGGGTACGGGTCGAGTAGGTGCTGCCCGCCTGGCCGGCCAGGCTCATGTTCGTTCCGTAGGTGTTGCCGTTGGCCATAGTGGTGTTGAAGTCAAGTTCTTCCATCCAGCTCTTGTGGGCTTTGGGGGCGTTGGCGTTCCAGCTTACCTCGAGTTGGAAGCAGCGGTTGCGCAGGTCGCGTGAGACGGCCACCGCGTAGGTCATCATGTCGTCGGTAATTTCGTCAACGGGGCGGGCTGCACCGTCGCAGAAGAGGATATACTCGATGCCGTGGAAGCCCAGCAGGGCGTTGCCGAGCTGCTCGCCGGCCACGGTGCCGTCTTCGTCATTGGCCAATTGGGCAATCATATTGGGGCTGGCCATGAGGTTGTTGAAAGCGTCTTCGTCGAGAGGCCACGAGTCGATGTGCGGGTCGATGCCGAAGTCGGAGGCGGCACCAAAGAGGAAGGCCTCACTCAGCTCCCACCAATGGCGGGCCTGGAGGAAAGCGTCGGCGGCCTGACCCACGTCGGCCTGGGTCTTGTTGGCTTTCAGCGCTTCGAGTTTGCCCACAAGCTGTTCGGTCTCGTTGGCCAGGCTGGTGTAGACGGGATACACCGTGTGGTCAAGATACTGCTTGATGATGGCGTCTTTCTTTTCGATGTTGGCCTCATCGGAGGTTTCACTGGGTTTGTTGCACGAGCTGATGCCCGCTGCTAGCACGACTGATACTGCAATCAGTGCTGCGTTTTTGAATAATCTCTTCATTTGGTTATAATTTTAATTGTTTAATTGATTGTCTTATTTTGTAAAGAATCCGCTGTAGGCCACGCCCAGCGAGAACATCGGTTCGTCGTTGTATTGCTCCTTGAGGAAGCGTTTGGCGAATTCCGCCTTGATGACGATTTGCTTGATGGGGTAATAATTCACCCCGAGTGTCATCATGTGGCGGTCGGTCCATGCGTAGTCGGTGGCTTCGTGGTAAAGGATGTAGCTGTCGTAGTAATCGTAGCGTCCAAAAAGGTAGAGCTGCTGGCCGCTTTGTTGCTTCATGGGATGCAGCAGGTCGTAGCCTACTTCAAACCCGGCTGCGAGGGCTGCGTCGGCGACGAGGCTGTGGGGGAAAGGCGACTGCGTGCTGTTGTATTGGCTCTTGTTGTGCATCGAAATCTTGTTGGCGTCGCTGAGGTAGCCGTAGTCGAAGTTGCCCCTGACCACCAGGCCGTGACCCTTGTAGTCGAACTCGGCGGTGCCGATGACGACGGTGCCTTTCACACCGTAATATTTGTTTTGCACAGTGTCGCCTTGGCTGTTGATGTAATGCTCTTCGTTGGTGGCGTAGGTCTCTATGTCGTTGTTGAAGCTGTTGCCCACATAGCCGCTCAGGGCCCAGTGGAAGTTCTTGATGGAGTAGTTGTCGATGCGCAAGGCCGCGGCCAGGTTGTTGGCCACCTTGAACTCGTAAGCCGATGCCGACCCGTTGTGAACCCATCCGCTGTTGGTGAACATGTCGGAATTGAGTGCGGGCACTACAACGGCTTCGTAGTGCCAGTCGCCGAGGCGGCCCCATAGGCTGATGCCGGTCTCGTGCCAGGTGCAGGGCATGATGGTCATCTCGCCTTCTGGTCGGTAGCAGGTGAAGAACTGTGTGGGTAGGTGGGCATTGTTGGTTTGCCCGACGGGCACGATGATGTGACCCAGGCGGATATTGAAGCCCTTGCCGAACGACTTCTGAATCCAGAACTGCTCGAGGGCGACTTCGCCGCCGCGCTCGATTTCGTGCTCATATTCGCCGGCCTCGTCGTCCTCAAGCTCTATAGCTACTTCGTTGCCGCCGTGCTCAAACTCGATTTCGCTGCCCATGCTCCAGCCTTTGCCGAAGTCGTAGCCCAGGTTGATGACCACGTGGGGCAGGTCGATTCTCCCCTGGCGGTTGCCGTCTTTGTATTGGGCCGGAAACTTGTAGCGGTTGAAGTGGTTGTTGTAGAAATTACGGGTATAGACAGCTTCGCCGTAGCCGCCCACCGTGAGGCGCGAAAGGGAGAACAGTTTCGTTGAGTCGGATGCGTGGGTCTCTGCCTGCATAGGTGCGGCACTCAAAGCTAAGCCTAAGCTTAATAAAGCGCATTTTGCAAATCGTTTCAGTTTCATAGTGAACACTATTAATAACGAGTGCAAAATTCCCGCTTTTGTCCTTGCAGTCCAATCCCTATAATTGGCTATTTTTGGGTTGGGAGATTCATCACTAATGATGATAATGAAGCTTCATCCCTAGATTGCCACGCTTCGCTCGCAATGACGACTCACGTCGGCTTTGTCCTTGCATCGCTTTGCGTCACTGCGAGGAGGAACGACGAAGCAATCCACTGACTGCATCCCTGGTTTGCCGCGCTCTGCGGCAATCAAATTCCCTTCAGCCGCTCCAGCAGGGCCTCGTAGGTATAAAGCCCGTCGGCATTGACGGTCAGCCCTTTGAGTCTGAGGGAGAATATCATGGGCGGGTTCTTCAGGTCGAGCAAGGTCATGTGGCGCAATTGCTCGGTGCTTTGGTAGACGAGACTGAGCGAGGCAAACAGCTGCCCCTCTGCGTTTTCCCATTTCCCGATCACCAGCTTGCAGCCGATGGGGGTCTTCTTCTCGATGGTCTGTGGCAAGCTGTAATCCTCGATGTCCATAGCGGCCAGCACGCTGCCAATGTTTGAGTCGTGACCGCAGAGGAAGGTGAACTTGCGCCCGCTGGTTTGCAATTCTTCCATCATCGTTTTGATCAGGGGACTGGCCACCTGTTGCGCTACAGCGGGCGAGGTGAACAGCACGTCGCCATACCAGTCCTTGATGGCGGAGATGTTTACCCAGTCTTCCCAACTTAGCGTGTGGCCAAAGGCGGCCTTCAGGTCGTCGGGCTCCTCATAATATTGCAGGACGAGTGCGTCGGCAGCCTGACAGGCGAGGCGCAGCGATCCGCCCATACCGGGTTCGTGGTTCTTGATGAGATACACGTGTGCGTCGTCGGTGCTGAAGTGGCAGGTGTCGCCTTCGAGGCAGGCCACGCTTTGCCCCATATCGAGTACTTGTTCCAACAGCTTATAGTTTTCAGCCATTTTCTCGCCAATCCCCACGAGGCCTTTTTCGCCGCCCATTGCGGCAATCTGCTGCTGGGCCAGTGCCTTGAAGTCTTCGTTATCGTCGGTGATTTGGGGGTTGAAAACAGGGTCCATTTTGTTGATCTCGCAATGGTGCTCGATGCTGACGTTAGCCACCGGGAGCATGCCTGAAGAGAAATACTGTGCGGTGGCGATGGTGCGTTGCTTCGAGTTGGCATAAAAGCGCATCGTGCCCTCGGCGGGGATTTCATTCTCGTGCATCAGGCCTTCGCTGACGAGCCATTTGCGGAAATACTGTCCCATGATGGTCTCCAATGCACCGCCGCGCAGCGACAGTTCGCTCGGTGCCGATGACCACTCGAACCATTCGTGAGGCGTAATGCGTTGCAGCGCAGAGGGCCGCCCCGAAAGTGGGGAACGGATGTTGTGGCGGCTCAGCACCACGACCTGCTTTAAGGCATAACGTTCGTGGAAATCATCCGGCTGCACCGAAGGCATCGGGTTTTGTCCCCCAAGGCTTATCGAGCATAAAAAGCATACGGCCAACAGAAGCTTTTTCATAATGAAACGATTGAAAAATTGGACTGCAAAAATAAGGTTTTTTCGGTTTTATCCTTAAAAGCACTATCTTTGCAGCCAGTTTGGCCAAGGGAATGCCGTGCAAATCGGCAACAGTGCCCGCTGCTGTAAGCCCGCGTAAGGCCTGTCAATGATGCCACTGTCCGGCTCATCCGGATGGGAAGGCGACAGGCTCGGGCGAGTCAGAAGACCTGCCAAACAGGGTTATTCATTGCAAGCCTTCGGGAACAAGGGCGATGCTAAGCGTGGCAATTGGCAATGCTGCTTGCGATGGTCTTGTATTATTGTTCAACGCGTAAAAACAACAAGTTATGCGAAAATCTTTCTCTTTAATCTTCGCCCTTTTTGTGGCGACTATGGCTTTGGCGCAAACGCCAGCTACTTTTGAAGATGTGCCGCTCGGCAGCGGTGGCATTTGGCAACCTCCTACAGGTGAAAACGAAATGCCAAGCGGCGGCTGGCTCTTCACCAATTTTAATGAATACGGCTATTGGGGTGGCTTCACCGCCTCCAATCGTACGGATTTGGCCCAAACGGGTTTGAACGCCCAGTATACTGCGGCTGCAGGCTGTGGCTACGACGGCTCTGCCCAATATGCTGTGGCTTATACTATGGGTATGCAGACGGAGGTCTATGCCACCGATGGACAATCACATACCGTTACTGGCTGCTATGTCACCAACAATCTGTGGACATACGAGGATATGGTTCAGGGCGGTTATGGCGAGCCTCCCTATGGAGGTCCTTCAGGCAACGACCCTGACTGGTTTAAGTTGACTGCGACGGGCAAGAATGCCAATGGACAAACTGTGGGTACTGTGGATTTCTACCTCGCCGACCTTCGCTTTGCCAATAATGAGGAAGACTATGCCCTTAATACTTGGGAGTGGTTCGATCTCAGCCCCTTGGGTAATGTGGCTTCCATCTCCTTTAGCCTTTCGTCATCGAGAGGCAGTGGCTATGACATGATTACGCCAACCTACTTCTGCATGGACAACTTCAACGGTGTAGCTCCTGGTGGCACCGACTTGCCGCCCTATATCGTCAACCCCGTGCAGAATGTGGTCTTCAACGAGTACCCACAGACCCTCCAAGTCAACCTTGACGGTGTGGCCACCGACCCCGACGACCCGGACGAAAACATCACCTACAGCATCGTCAGCAACTCGAATCCGAGTGCCCTGAACACCACGATGAACGGCAAGATTCTGGTGATGACCCGTCAGAACGCCAACCAGGCTACAGCCGACCTCACAATGCGCGCCACCAGCGACGGCCAGACGGTTGACTTTAACGTGCATGTGATCATCAATGTTGTTGTTGACGAGCCTCCCTATATCATCAACTCCGTGCAGAATGTGGTCTTCAACGAGTACCCACAGACCCTCCAAGTCAACCTTGACGGTGTGGCCACCGACCCGGACGACCCCGACGAAAACATCACCTACAGCATCGTCAGCAACTCGAATCCGGGTGCCCTGAACGCTACGATGAACGGCAAGATTCTGGTAATGACTCGTCAGAATGCCAACCAGGCTACAGCCGACCTCACGATGCGCGCCACCAGCGACGGCCAGACGATTGACTTCAACGTGCATGTGATCATCAATGCAGTCATTGACGAGCCGCCTTATATCATCAATCCGGTTGGGGAAGTGGGCCTTGACGAATTCCCGCAAGCCGTCGAAATCGATCTCGAAGGTGTGGCCACCGACCCCGACGATCCGGATGAAAACATCGTTTACAGCCTCGTTTCCAATCCCAATCCCGAAATCCTGACCGCCACCATAGACGGCAGAGTCCTGAAATTGGTGCGTGAATCGGAAGACGGAGACGTTTTTGACCTCACTATGCGTGCCACCAGCGATGGCCCGTATGTCGATTTC
>JAILDR010000127.1 GCA_024689285.1 Bacteroidales bacterium
GTCGGGAAGGCATTTCGCTCTCCCGACTTTTTCAATTAAACTTTGTGCGTTCTGTGCGAGGAAGTTATTCCTTCACAAACTTCTCCACTGCCTTGCTGCCGTCGGCAAAAGTAGCAGTCAACAGATAGCAGCCTTTGGCCAAAGCACTTACATTGATGGTTTCAAATCCGTTTTCAAGGTGCATCACTTGTCTGCCATCGATGGTGAAGATGTCCACTTGCTGCATGCCCTCGGTGTTGAGATTCAGGCTTTCAGTGGTGGGATTAGGCCAAATCGCCAATCTGCTTCCATCGTGTTCATCCATTCCAGCGGCGCCGGAATAATAAAAAGTGTAGGGCATGGTCATTTGTGGCATTCCATCGCTGTAGGAGGTTTCTTCAATGGTCAAAATTTTGTTATTCACGTTGGTGATGGAATTGCTAAAATTGTCGAGGCCGGCAATAACGCTGCTCGGCACCGTCAAGTCGTATGTAATAGTTATCGTGCCATCAATCTCCCAATCTCCCAAGTCGTCATCGTAATCGTATGTAATTTGGCTGGTGCAGTTATAGTTGGCGTCGTAGGTGTATTCTGTATGAGTATCCTTCACCCAATCAATGTCAACATAATCGAATTCAATTGTTTCAATAAGGTAGCCTTGGGCATCATAGGTGTAATCGATGCTTTGGTCTTCAATCCATTCGTCTAAAACCCAATCAAACGTCAGTTCGTTATCCAACTTGCCATTTTGGTAGGTGTATTCTGTTTTTGAGTCAAATACCCAATCAGAGTCGTCATAATCAAATGTAGTGACAAGCGTTAAATTGTTGTTGGCATCGTATTCGTAAATGCTTTGCTCATCTTCTTCCCATTCACCGTCTTCAAACTCGTACTGAGTTTCTTCTTTCAATAAGCCTTGGGTGTTGTAGATATATTCAGTCTTGTCTATGCCACCATCCGCGTGGGTGTTGACGGTTCTGATGCGATGGTTTTGACTGTCGTAGGTGTATTCGGTGATCGTGGTATTGCCAAGTCCCGACATCACTACTTTTGTTGTGTTGAAATACTCATCGTATTCGAGAGTAACGGTGATGGAGAGTAGTCCGTAAGTCACAACAACGCTATCGAGTTTTTGCGTGTAAGAAGATGTGCCCCGATTGAGTTGTTCAACGGTTCTAATCTTTGATTGCAATTGATTTACAATTGATTCATTCGTTTTGATTTGTGCCTGTGCCGAAATCATCAAGCACAAGGCAGCTGCAAACAGTAAAACTTTCTTCATGATAATAATGTTTTAATGAGTAATAGAATTAGTTTGTCGGTGTAAAAGTAGTGCTTTTTTTCTTTTGACTTAAAATAAAAGCCGGTAAAGTATTCCACTCTCCCGGCTTTTTCATTGGGTCAACCTTCTTGTCAAGGTATTAGCGTCAAGGAGTGTCCCTTTTTTTTGACCGCAATCAGCCCGACTTCCTCGCTGTAGTACCAAAGATGATCCAATTCATCATTGTTTGGATTGTGGTATGAGTTAACATGAACATTCTCGTAGGTCACACCGTTCACCTCCACGGTCTCTGTCTCTCCTTTGAGGTCGATGTAGGGAAGAGCCATTTCATCGTTACAAAAGTAAAGGTATTTATCTGGAATCACGGTGAACATCATTTCTTGTCTGCTGCTGTCGGAAGCGTGGTGCAGCACTACCGTTCGCGCATAGCACCAAGGCTGACGGATGATGGACATTTTAGCGTCGTAGGGATATTCCCAATAGTCTTCCGAGAAGGGCTTTGTTTCATCGTAGGTGACAGTGAAAGTGAGTGTGTCGCCATTTTCGTTCAAGAAGCAGACTGCTTGTCCTGTATGATACGGGATGGCGGCAGCGTCTTCGGCGGTAAGGCGACGAAGGATGGACGGCTCTTTCACGCAAGAGGTCATCAAAGCCACAAGGGCAATGCAAAATATCAAATGCTTTTTCATGGTGTTTACTCCTTATCTTTTAATCCGTAACGAAGTCCGACGCTAATCATACCCTCCATGCCGATACCGACTTGCAGAAAACCAGCAAGTTGTTTTGTTCCGATCTCTATTCCGATGGGTGTGAATTGGTAGGCATAGCTTATTTTGTCTGCAAAAGAATCGTAGGGCGACTGTATTTCATAAAGGTCGGGATAATACTCTTTTTGCTTATAGGTGCAATAGCGAATGCCGATGGGAGCCACTTTGCTGTAGAGGTTCACATACTTGGTGTTCAGCCAGTTGATTTTCAGATGTGGTAGAAGCGCGATGCTGTGCTGGCTTACTTTGCAGACGAGGGTGCGCTCTCCGTTCACACGGTCGTGATAGTTGAGGATGATGGGGTCAACGCAGGCGGTAACACCAATGCCGATGACCTTGGTGAGGCGGCGCGTGTAGGTGACATAAATGGCACCGATGTTGTCCGTTTCGGGATAAATCAAGCAGCCTGGATTGTAGCGGAAACTGCTTGAAGGCATAAACCCATACCCAATGGTGAACTCGTTCTTGTTGCTTCGCACCGTGTCAAGTTGTGCGAAGGCGGGCACTGCAAAGGCGATGAGCATTCCGAGAATAATTAATTTGGTTTTCATAACTATTTGGACTTAAATGATTTACTTACCGAAATAAAAACTATATGCATAATGCAAAAACACGCCAGGCTTCAGGCGGTTTTTGACAAATGGATGATAACCATAACCAGTCGTGTCGTCACCAAATTCAATCCCTTCGTCTTTAAGGTTGACAAGCTGGCCGCCAATGCCGAAGTCGGAATGGCCGATGGAATAGCCGAGAATAAGTTGTGAGTAAAATCCTTCCACTGAATAATAGAGAGAATAACCTCCTTCTGCCCACGTGTCTTGTCTTTTCAGGCTAAAGGCATATCCGGCACGAAGCTCAGCGTATGGTTTTGACTTACCAGAGCCAAAACTATATTTTGCATCCGCAAAGACGGGCAAGTATTGGAGAAAACGGTGTACACAATAATTGGCACCGATGCCGACACCCAAACGGTCAGTCAATTGATAACGGAAAACAGGTCCAACGGCTCCTTCAAGGTCAATGGAATTAAAAGTACCTTGAAAAGGATAGCAGAACATAATGCCGGCATTAGCTTCAGCTTGAAGCACGAATTGGCCTTTTTCTTGGGCGCTGAGGCTGCATACGGCAAACAGTAATCCAAACAAAAAGATGTTTCTTTTCATAATTAATTGATGTTAAATGGTTTAATCAAATATTCTTGTCAAGGAAAAATCGACGTTAGTGAAGTAAAGCAAGCCATGTTCTTCGCAGTAGTACCAGTCGTAAAGCAATTCGCCAGTGTACTGGTTGTAAAGTTTTTCACGATGGACAAATTCATGGTTGAGACCGCCAACCGTGACATTTTCATACGAAGAAGGCAAGTCGCAACTGATGACAAGTTCGTTGTTCCAGTTGAAATACATTCCTTTTTCTGGATAAATGGTGAAACTGATAAAGGATGGGTAGGTCTCAGAAGTCAATTCCACAGTACGGGTGTAACAATAAACTCCTGGTGAGCCAAAATCCAAGGTTTCGGTTCCGTAATTGTGGTCGTAATTATAGTCTGAAAGATGCGTTTCATCCCAGGTCACTTTAAAAACAACCGTGTCATTGTCTTGGTTGAGGAATTTCACCGTTTGCCCCAGTTGATAGGGAATAGCCGCAGCATCTTCTTCTGAAAGAGGCACATAGTCGTTCTCCTTCTTACATGCGCTCATTACCAGAAGCGCCATGCAAATCATGATAATCTTTTTCATTGTTGATAGGTTTTATTGTTGATACTAAGATTGATTTCTGATGGGTTCTCGAAGTGAAACCAGCCCGAGGCTTCGTCCACCCCATTGGTGATGTAGAGTTTGTAGTCGCCTGTAGGTTCGTCGCCCATGAAGATGCGCAGCGTGGCTGGCTGTTGTTTGCTCACTCTTCGGGCAAAGAGTACGTCGCCGTTTTTCGCGGTGAGGGTCATGGCGCAGTTTTCCACCGTCTCATTGAAATAGACATAAACGACTTTCTCGACCAACTCGGCGTAAATATTGTCGTATTTCATGTCGGGTTTCATCATTGAGCCTTTCAAATCGATTTTGTCTTTGTCGTCACCAGAGACATATTCCATGATGGATTTGTTTTTCTCACATGACACGAGCATCAAAGTGATGATGGTGAGAAAGGATAACAATAAGGGCTTGTATTTCATGGTTTTATTCATTTTGTTTCATTTTGTTGTTGAGGCTTGCACGGATTTTGTCGACATTATAGACGCTGCACCCCAGCACATCGGCATATTCTTGACGTGAGAGCTTGAAATGCGAGAGCAGGCAATAGCGGAACTCCAAATCGGTCAAGTCGGGGTATTGCTTATGCACAAAGGAGATGAAACCCGGATGTACACCTTCAAAAGCAGCTTCAAAACTTGCCCAATGGTCTTCGCCATCAAAGAGCGATTTCTCCAAGTCCTTGAAAGCCATCGGATTGCTTCTGTCACGCGACAGCACTTCGAAACAGCGGATGATGTTGCATTTCTGCAAGTATTCATCTTTCAACTTGTCGCCAAATTCTGCTTGTAGTTCGCTTTGCTGTGCGCTTTGTTTCTGTAGTTCATCATATTGTGCTTGCATTACAGTCTGTTCTTGTTGTTGCTGCGCGTTTCGTTTCTTCAGTTCAAGCAGGTTCGCATTAATCTCAGCCTCGATGCGTTTCTTTTTCAAAGCATTGAGAATCAATATGGTGACGGCTACAAGAGCAGCAATCAAAATAACGGTAAGCAAGATAATCAGCCTTTGTCGCGAAAGCATTTGGCGGTTGTGTTGGTTGGCTTGAGCCTCAAAGTCATACTTTTTCTGAATTTCCAAAACGGAACTTTGGGTTTGGTCACCGAGAATGTCAAGTGCTACCTGTTCGTGCTGTTTCTCAAACTGATAGGCGCTTTCGTAATCGCCAACAGCAAGTGCATCCTTGATGAGGAATCCATACACGGCGGCTTGTGTTTCGGGCTTACATTCCACTCTCTCTATTGCGCTGAGCATCTGTGTTTTATAATACTCCAACGAGTCGCGTTCGTCCAAAGCTAGATATACCTTTGCCAAGTTGAGCAAGGCGATGGGACGGCGTTTTTCGTCCACCAGAGGCAGAGTTTTCCGTAGGCAATCCAGAGCGGTGTCGTATTCGTCAAGTAATTGATAGGCAACGGAATAGTTGTTCCAAACAGAAGCCTCTGTGACATTATCGTTGGAGGTTTGAGCCAGATGCAAGGCTTGTTTGAGATAGACAAAGGCGCTGTCGTAATCGTCATTCACGATGTACATCATGGCCACAGCGTTGAGGCATTTGGCCTTGCGTGAGAGGCTGTCGCCCCACAGCTCGGCAGCGGCTTTGTAGTTCGTGACGGCTTCGGCTTCGTTGCCGCTGGCGTTGAGAAGGTCACCTATGTAATAATGGGCAAAGGCTGCGCTGACCGAGTCACCTACTTGCCGACCATAATAATCGGCTTCCTTGTAGCAGTTCATGGCAGTCTCGTATTCCTTTTTGGCCTGGCGCACGCAGCCGCTATAAAGTGCCGCAGGCGCGGCGTTTTCGTAGTCTTTATGTTTAACGAAATAGTCGTAGGCTTCAAAGATTCGGTCGTCATTGCTGATGTCTTCGTTGGCTTTATACCTGTCGCGTACTTCAGCCACGATAGAAGTCATGCGCTCTGTCTTGGCTTTGCTGTCGCAAGATGGCATCAAAAGCAGCATGCCGAAAAGCAGTCCCATTGTTTTTGCAATCCGTTTCATTCTGTCCGATAGCATGTCGTTTCGTTTTTCTGCTGCAAAAGTATTACAAAAAATGCTCGAAAAAGTCAAAGGAAAGGTGTTTACAAACTTTTTCAAGATATAAGCGTTGATTATCAGAAGATTAGAAGCTGGTATTACAAACTTCTGTGGCAGAAAAAAGGCGGTTACACCGCCTTTTTTCATTGTTGTTGTACCATAACCTCTTTCGTCACAATGCCTTTGTCCGTTTGGATTCTGACGAGATAAACCCCGGCTTCATGAGGACTGAAATCATATTCAAAACCGTTTCCTCTTGTTGAAGCTTCAAACAACTTTTCTCCCAACAAATTATAGATGCCGATGGCTTCTATGTTCTCAGCCTTGATGTGAAGCGTTCCGTGGGTTGGATTGGGATAAAGGGTGACCGTTTTCTCATCAAGCTGTGGCGCGGTGCTACAATCGTCGATGATGGTGGAGAAATAATCATGCCACTCCGAATTTTCGTAGGCAGCAATGCAATCGCAAGGAACGGTGAGTGTCGTACAACTGAATCCCTCGAACACATCCCCAAATGAAAACGCTGGCGGTACGGTGGCCAAAGAAACGACTTCAGTAAAGCCGCTGCAATGATAGAAAGCCTCCCCGCCAATACTATCCAAAGCTTTGCCAAGAGTCAGGGTGCCAGTAAATCCACAATTGCGGAATGCATTGGGTTTGATATTTGTCACGGAATTGGGGATGGTCAAAGAACCGGAAAAACCGGTGCAACCCCAAAATGCAGAAGTACCAATGGTTTTCACAGAATTGCCTAAAGTCAAACAGGAAAACCCGGAGCACTTATAGAACGCCCCACCTTCAATATAAGTCACAGCGTTGCCGATAGCCAATGTGTCGGTAAAGCCACTACAGCCATAGAATGCACCAAGCCTAATGGCCTTCACGGAATCGGGAATGGTTAGCGAACCGGTAAGACTTTTGCAACCATAAAATGCTGCTGGGCCTATGGTATCTACGGATTCGCCAAGGTATAACGAGGTTAATCCACTACAAGCCAAGAAAGCGTTATCACCAATATAGGTCACAGAATTGGGTATGGTCAGGTGACCTGTCAATCCGCCACACGATATAAAAGCGTTTTTCCCGATTCTGGTTACTGCATAGTCTTTTCCATTATAACTGATGGTTGTAGGGATGCTTATTTCACCCGACACCGCTGGGCCGTCAACGTGACTTAGCAGTGTTGCAGAAACGCCGTCGTCATTGATTTGATAATAGAAATCTCCTATGGGGATATAGCTTTGTGCATACAGGCGCGATTCCATAACTCCCAGGACCAAAAAGGTTAAGACAGCAAATGCTGCGTTTTTGCATCGTGAATAGTCCTTTTTATGGTTGATACTCTTTAAGTTCATGACTGTTGATTTATTGATTGTTGTTGATGTGCAAATGTAGCTATTTTTGCCATACCATCGTGAAAAACTTTCAAAGACTTAAAAAAATGGTCGCCCCACGGGGAGCGACCATTATAATAATAAGGTGTGTCTTTCAAGATTTACCAGGCGAAGAGCGGGTAGTCCTTCATCATCTTGTTGACCTCAGCGCGGACAGCGGCAATCTTGGCCTCCGTAGCGGTCTTGGTTTCAGGATTGATGTCGGCGATGACCTCGTCAATCATGTCGACGATGATGGGCATCTTGTCTTCCTTTAGGCCACGGGTGGTGATGGCGGGAGTGCCAACACGCAGACCGGAGGTCAAGAAGGGTGAACGGCTGTCGAAGGGCACCATGTTCTTGTTGACGGTGATGTCGGCCAGCACGAGGGTGTTTTCCACCATCTTACCGGTGATTTCCGGGAACTTGCCGCGAAGGTCGATCAGCATCGAGTGGTTGTCGGTGCCGCCGCTGATGACTTGGTAACCTTTGTTGACAAAGGCATCGGCCATCACGCTGGCGTTCTTCTTCACCTGCTTGATGTACTCCATGTATTCGTCGCTGAGGGCTTCGCCAAAAGCAACGGCCTTGGAGGCGATGACGTGCTCTAACGGGCCACCTTGGATGCCCGGGAACACGGCGCTGTTGATGAGGGCTGACATCATCTTCGTCTCACCCTTCGGGGTCTTGCGGCCACGCGGGTCTTCAAAGTCGTGACGAATCAGGATCATGCCGCCACGGGGACCGCGGAGGGTCTTGTGGGTTGTGGTGGTGATGATGTGGCAGTACTCTAACGGGTCGTTCAAGAGGCCCTTGGCGATGAGGCCAGCGGGGTGGCTCACGTCGGCCATGAGGACGGCACCCACCTTGTCGGCGATTTCACGCATGCGCTTGTAGTCCCAGTCGCGGCTGTAGGCCGAAGCACCGGCAACGATGAGGCGGGGCTTGCACTCGAGGGCAATCTTCTCCATCTCGTCGTAGTCGACGCGACCGGTTTCCTTAGCCACATGGTAAGCAACGGGCTTATAGAGCATACCCGAAGCGTTCACCGGGCTGCCGTGCGACAGGTGACCGCCGTGCGAGAGGTCGAGACCCATGAAGGTGTCACCGGGTTCAAGCAGGGCTTGCATCACAGCCATGTTGGCCTGTGCGCCCGAGTGGGGCTGCACGTTGGCGAAAGTGGCGTTGAACAACTGGCAGGCGCGGTCGATGGCGATTTGCTCGCTTTGGTCGACGATTTGGCAGCCGCCATAGTAACGTTTGCCGGGATAACCCTCGGCATATTTGTTGGTCATCACCGAACCCATAGCCTCAAGCACTTGCTCGCTGACAAAGTTCTCGGAAGCGATAAGCTCGATACCATGCATCTGACGCTCTTTCTCTTGGCGAATCAGATCAAAGATTTTTTCGTCTCTTTTCATTTGTTGATTGTTGTGTTGTTTATTGTTGAATTGTTTAATCGTTGTTATTGACGCGCTTTGCGTCATCGCGAGGAACGAAGCGATCCAAAAGTTGATTGTCTGGATTGCTTCACTGCGTTCGCAATGACGCCAAGCGACCGTAATTTCGCTGCAAAGTTGCGAAAAATAATTGAGTCAACGACAAAAACTTTGGAAAATATCTCTCGTCGATGCTTTTTGTTGTCACACAGATGCCACAGATAGCACAGATTTTTGGCTTTCAGCCATCGTATTCCTTCGGTGTTCTCTCGCCTTTCCCAAGGAGATGCCATACTAATGCCATACTGATGCCATAGTGATGCCATACTCTTAAGTATGGCTAGAGTATGGCAATAGTATGGGTAGAGTATGGCTGTACTATGGCTATTCCTTGGTAAGTCCCTGCCAACACCTTGAGTAGAGTTTGCCAAAACGGGAGGAACAGAGCAAAAAAACTGCTGCAAAGTTGATTTTGTACCTTAGGCGTACCTTAGGCGTAGCGTAGGCGAAGGTTAGGCGGGGAACTGACAACTGAAATCAGTACACTACACCCTCCTTTAGTGTTCCTTTACCCCTCCTTTAGTGTTCCTTTTGTCTCCTTGCCTGACTATTTTGACAAGCGATTCAGAATGGACAGATAGCATTTGACAAGTATTTCAGTATAACTAGTGTTTCAAAACATACTGAGAGCCAAAAACATATCCGACAGCAAACGACAACAAACGACTACTGTCGACTACAAACGTTTAATCAACGGCTTAGTATTGACAAGGTTTGCATCTTTGCAGAGTAAATCATTTCATACCCACAAATATGGCAAAGAATACAACCAACAACAAAGGAAACAAGAAAGAGACCATAGACTTTGGTCCCGTTTACACCCAATTTGAAGGCAAAACCAAGGAAGCAATGGTACATTTGAGTACAGTCAAGACAGGAATTTGCATCGATGCTTTCAAAAGAGACGATATTGGGAGTGTGGATATAGCATGGGGACAGCCTAATGACCCTAAAACTGGAAAGGGAGGTTTCGGCCTCTCGCATATCCTTACTGATCACGGTGACGAAATCAAGGACTTCAATTTCGACCCGATAGACTTCATACTGCTGATCCTCAACTTTGGCAAATTGAATAGCCAAGGAAAGAAAAACCGCATCTATCTCGAAGGCAAGGATTACAGGCTGATTGTCACAACAGAATGGTATGGAGAGAAGAAACAGTTGCTGCTTACAGCCTTTGATTTGAGACCTATTGCGCGAAAGAATCCACAGCGGGCCAAGGAAATGAGAAAAGCCCCCAAAAGATAGGGGCTTTGGACTTCGTTATCTCCGCAAGGATACTCGTAGGATCGATTTTACAGCCAACCCTGTTTATTGGCCAACGACAGCGCAAAATTACAACATTTTCGTGAAACGGCAAGGGACAGCGCGATTTTTTTCAGCGATTTCAGCATCTCACAGTGGTCTACGCTGTCGAGAGCGTGAATCTCTGCCGTAATCCTGTCGTAATCCAGCGTTAATCCAGTGGTAATCCTGTACAGGTCGAAAAAATGCCGAGGATGTGTAGTTCGCTGAATTTGGTTGTCACTTTTGTGTCTTGCGACTGATCCAAGTTGACGGGTTAATAATTTAGGACTGTTTTAAGTTGTCAGTCGTTTTGATTACGACTGGATTATGTTTACTCTGAATGCAGAACCAGAGC
>JAILDR010000147.1 GCA_024689285.1 Bacteroidales bacterium
TGCCACCTCGTATATAAACACAGAGGGCTGTGTATTCTTGGTTTCCATCAAATCCTCTTCCGTACCATTGAACATGACATCGGTTATCTTCCAACCGAGTGCCTCATCAGCACGGTCAAACAACTCTCTTGCTTTTGGTGAGAGGGCATACAAGTCCTTACCCATACCTTCCTTCTGGCAACCTTGGCCAGGGAAAATAAATGCTACCTTACTCATACTCTGTAAGAATAAATGAATTGATAACCTATAGACTGCACACTTAGGCAGTCTATAGGCATATCATCAATTCTGTTACTTGGACTGAACCAAATTAAAGAGTTCCTCAATCGTGGTGCAGCTACGAATATCGGCTCCCGTAATTCTTTTCTCGAATTCTTCATCCACCATAGAGATGACAGAAAGAGCTACAAGAGAACTCCATTCGTCCAAAGACTTGTAATTTGTGTCGGGCTTGAAGACATCAGCTGGTGTGTCATCAAATTGCTCAGCAAAGAGCTCTACAAATTTTTGTAAATCCATTTTTTTATTTTTTTATTTTTGGGACTAATTATTTTTATCAAATTGGTTTTTCAGCAGTAAGTCCCATTAACTGCTGAACTTCCCATTATTTTATTACTCTATCCTTGGTTTTATACAATTTAAGATTGTATTTGTTATCTCTAAACGGATAATGGCACTCAATAAACTGCCCATGGCTATTGATCTCCAAAACTGAGAACCCTTCATTGGTCGGAATAACATCTATGTCAAGCTGAGGTGTCATAGGAATGTATTTGGATATATCCGAAATCAGCTTCATCAGTTTATCCCAATTGGGAATCACGATGCCATCCAAATCGGCACCTGTGTCTGGATGCTTGTGGATTTCATCATACGAAAACTCCCCTCTTCTAATCCATGAACCAAATGTCTTACCTTCATCAAATGTCAAGCCGCTGTAGATGGTGCCGTCATAATCGGTTCTGAACCCCGCCTGCTTACATCCAAGCCTCACTCGTGCAGAAGTCAGCTGCGGACCATCCTGCTGGTCGTAGAAGATAATGAGACGAACCACCGCATAGCTGTCTTCACCCACAATACGGGCTAAGTCATCGTGTGGCGCAACAAAGTCGGTGATAATATAATCATCGAGGTTCTCTAAAACCTTGCGGACTTCCGAAATATCCGCAGGCTGGTTATTCATTTGAAAGCCACCGTCTTTGCAAACCAGTTTGTACAATCCTTCGCCATGGCCGCCCACGCAGGCTTTGGCAATAAGGGGTCTTGTTTTGAGAAGTTCAATGACATCCTCGATGTTATGGCTGTATCCTTCTTTGATAAACCGGTGGTCAACTGGCAAATACACACCCTTTCGCACATAATAATGATGGATGGGCATACTGTCAATAAATGGGCGCAACAGATAATAGGTGCTCAGCTTATGATCAAACCAGAAGACAAAACGCATATTCAAATAATTCTCAGGCTGGTAAAAATCAAAGTCCGACAAAAAACGGTTACAGTTTTCTTTCGTAATTCCGTACCAGTTCGCCTTATACGTTGCAATACCATAGTCATATAAATACTGCTTCTCTGGTGACTCTTTTCCTCCACCCTCAAAATAGTCCTGTGTAAATTCGGTGGCTATTCGGTCAATGCGGAAATCAACCACCCCCTCATTTTTAGCCTTCTTGGCAAATTTCATATACTTTCTACGATAGGCACATTTCTTTCCAACGCTTTTCTTCGATTGCCTCCAAGTTCTTATCCACCAAAGGGTATTTTTTATTAACTTCTTCATATCTATTAAATTAACATTCAGTACTATGTAATTCTTCTACTCTACGCCAAACAAATCGATGTAACTTGCTTCATTTTCAATCACACCGTACGCTTGGGCACGCATCATAATCTTCTCCGCCCAATTCTTGTGCGGACCAATCTCGTTCATGCCCTTGGTGCCTTTGATGACACCGCCGCTGGTGTGCATAATCTGGTAAGCATCGTCGTACTCGTCTTTGGTGACGGCCAACATGCCATTGATGAAGTTCAGGTGCGAAGGATGGATACATGTCTTGCCCATAAAACCATTAGCCTGGTCAAGCACCAACTCACGCATAAGCCCATCCACAGCATCGTTCACAATGGCCTTGCGCTTCAGCAGGGTGTTTTGCAGGTCAACCTTGGGCAGCTCAGCCATGCTCTTCATGCGCTTGTTCACACGGAAGTATTCCCACACAGGCCCGCTGACAGTATAGTCGTTGTTTCGGGTGAAAACATTAAGGATGTCCATCAGGCAATTCGAGACGGTCATAATGTCGTAGATAGTATAGTTAATGCCACGACGCACACCGAAGCAACTGGAGAAATCTGTACCGCCCACACGTACGTTCAGCACGAGGTTCTTGTTCTGGTCGAGCACCCGCTTGATGGCAATCAGCTCGTCCAACCGGCTCTCCTTGAATGCCACACGGGCATCTTCGATGATAGGCATACCATACAACACCTCCCCGGCACGCTCATTTAGGTCAACCAAATGATCCATGTAAGCAGCTGCATTCAGGCTGTTGAACTTCGGGAAGTTGAAGCCTGTGATATATGGCACGGACTCAATAGGCAAAAGTTTGGCGAAATGCTTAAACTGCTCCACATTGCGCACACGGAAAAAGATGAGCGGAATGTCCTCGTAGGCCAACTCTTTGTTCTCAACCTTCTGGCGCAAGGTTTCCAACACACGCAAGCAATTCTGCTCAGCAGCAGGCACATCCTCTTCCTTGCAAGCATCCTCGAAGCACATCACCATCGAGGTGAGGCCGGGATACTTCTTGTCGATAATGGCCTGGGCAAAATCCTTGGTGCCTGGCATATACATGGTAGCCCCCAGACAATATTGCAGCAGGCTACGGTCTGTGTACTTATTGAAGTCCACAGGAGGGATTACGAACTGGTAATCCGGATTATATTGATGATGTTTCATCTTTTCAACCTTAGCTCTTGGCCTTTAGCCATTAGCCAACCAACGGCCAATAACCAACAGCCAACGTTAATTACTTTGGCGAAACAATCGCTTCTGGATAATAAGTGTCGATTACTCGTTTTACGAGGGAAACCTGCTTTGCACGCTGACGGGCTTCCTTCTCGGTGGTATCGTAACTGTGGTTGGCAGCAACCGAGCCTCCGGTCTTCAAGTAAACAGGGGCAGCCACACGGATAAAGTCGGGCACCTCGTAGTGACGGATGAAACCACCGCTGGATTTCGGATTCTCAGTGTGCAGATCAATCGGCACATTGATGGCGGCACGCATGGCAGCCAGCATCTGCACCTGGATGTCGCGAATCGGGTTGATACTGTCGGCACCAATGGTTTCAAGCAGATGGGCTGAGCAAGGGTTGCCGTGACCGCTGTGGGCAGAGACCTTAAAGTGACAGTCGGCAGGGATGTAGCCGCACTTGCGGGCTTCGTTCAAAGCCCAAAGCAAGCCTTCGTCATAGACTAAGAATCCACGCACACCCAAACGGGCACCACGGCGGATCTCCTCAATGCCACGGGCAATCTGCTCCTCGCCACGCAGACGGTAGCCCATGCGCTGACCTTCTTCGGTCTTCACGGAAGCCGAGGTGTCGGTAGTGGCGCGAGGGCCGCAAGCCAATACTAATTGCACTTTCCATTGTTTGGCATATTCCACCATCTTGCCGATTTCATCGTCGGTCAAGAACATGATGCCCTTGGTTTGGGTAACGCGGTGGATTTGGATGCCAAATTCATCCAAAGCCTCAAGCAAGGCCTTCATTGGGGCGGGGCCTTGGATGCCCGGCACCTCAAAGCGGTATTGGCCGCCATCCTCGAAACGTTTTTCTGATGTTGGGAGGTCGTAAAGGTCGCCTCCAGGCATACCGATGCTCTCCAAGAAAGCACGGGTTTCTTTCATTGTGTAGTAATTCATATCTTTAAAGTTTAATCATTTCTTTCGTTTAAACATCTTGTTGATAGATGTCTTTCCGCATTATTGACTTACCTTGGTCATCTACGACATCGATAATATGAAGAATATGTCTTAATTTTACATCATTCTCCTCATAAGATCTTGATTTTACAGTAAATGAAGCCAAGCGTTCACTTGACGACATATTTCCAGCGCAAGTCAATCCCATTTGCTTATGTGTATAAAGAGTATCAATATACCCTTCTGAGACCAATTCTTCAACTCCAATTATTTCTGAGAAAACGCCTTCTTTGGGAAAAACATGATAGGTGGCATACACTGGAAGCTTAGGTTGTTGTATGACGATTTCAGGGTTCCATCCTAGATACGCATCGGCGGTTGCATTAATCACATTTATGCCTGTCAAATCCTTAATAATCTGGAAACTAAGATTGCCTCCAAATCTTAATCCAAATTCAATAACATATACGTCTTGTTCTGTCGCTATCGCCTGAATATATAATGGACCATTTTCAACATGTAAATCTTTCGCTATTGTATTACTAATATCATAACAACGTTGTTTTATTTTATCCGTAATCCTCGCTGGTATTAGCGAACCATACGATAAAGTTAATTCATCATCTTTATATTTTCGTTTTTCTTTTATGTCTAATACAACTGCATCGCCATCAGAAACAAAACAATCTATTTGTATTTCAGGACCCATGACAAATTCCTCCACTATTGCCTGATGGTTACGACTAAGTGAAAGTGCAATGTTAACAGCTTCTTTTAAATCCTCCTCTCTTGATATCTTTGTAATACCTATTGATCCAGAAGCATCAGAAGGTTTAATAATCAAAGGATACTTCAGATGTATTTGTCCCAAATCTTCCAAACCACTAACTGCAATAAAGTCAGAAGTTGGAACATTAGCCTTTTTCAGCATCGCCTTCATCTTATTTTTATTTGTTGCAATAAGAGAAGTTTCATAACTATAGGGATGATTTAATCCAAGCCGCTCCGCTACTAATGCAGCCGGGGGTATTGCCCTGTCGGTACATAAATCCATTATGGAACAAACATTCTCTTTACGGCAGATTTCCTCAACCGCTTCAACATCTAGCGTACTTTCTTGGTAATGAATATCAACATATTCCTTTGCAATAGGCGAAGGTAAATAATCTATAAGTACCGTCCTAAAACCTTTTATTCTTAGATACTTTGCCAACTCCGCATGAGGTCTAATGCCTCCGAGTATTGCAATTGATCTTTTTTCTTGCATATTTCTATCCTTTTTTGTTAAAAAACAATCAGTTTAATTATCCTTTCAATATCTTCAATATCATAACGTTGATCACATGGAATTGGAAGAATCATTTCAGATAAAACTATTTCGTTAATGGTCTCATCTGCTATATTCTCATTCGGCCAAAAACGAGGAACAAACACCTTATTCTCTATCAATTTCTTGCGCAATTCAACGCCATTTTCCACCATTAGTGGATATGCCATTGGACAAACAAAAGAATCAAACGATGGTAGTTTTAGCAGATTAAACCTACATAATGCTGACTCCAATATCAAATAATTCTTACGCCGCTGCTTAATTACATTTCTATAGTCAATATGCAGAAGTATATCTTTTGTATAAGATGACATCTTTCGCATAGGTTGATTATCCAACTTTTCCTCATCTTCACGATATGAGGCAAATCCAACTTCAGCACCCTTTTCTTTCCTTATAATCAAATGGTCACAATGATTTGACGAATCATCCTCTTCCAATCCTTCCAAAGAAAGCATATTATTAAAAGGATAAGCCACCCCGCCATCGGCTACGCCCACAAACTTACGTGCACTATAAAAACACTTTATCGCCTCAATAATAGGTGCGAAGAAAGCCTGTGCACAATCAACTATCAGATGGTCTCCATAAACAGCGACCATTTGAGAAATGTATTGGTCCTTTATGCCAAAATAGTTATTTACTATCACATACTCATCTTGACATGGAACAATATTCTCAGCCATTTCGAGATTAGTGTTAATGTGATAGAACTGCCATGCTATCCCCAGTCGCTTCAATGGTTCAAGCACCACCTCACAAGTATAGTATGGCAAGTAAACCTTTTGAACATGACCTAATGATTGGAGAATAAACTCCAACGCATTGCGTCCAGTGTTAAGTAGAATGCCGTTTGGATGAGGATAGTCACGACATTCTTCTCTATCCGCTAATTCAAAATAGCCACCAATTGGTTTCATTGTACTACAATTTTCCACCATGATTGATCTGCCAATGCCTTTTCAAGCGACTCGGCATCATCAAATTTTAGGACAAGTGTTCCCACTGCATCGTTGGCTCCTTTAATAGCATGAACTTCGTCACCAGGTATTACCCACAAATCACGCTCTACCACATTGGGCAGGTACTCTGGAGCAATCTCTAATGCTTTAAAAATGCCATCTTGATTCGAGTGAAGTATTACTTCTGCCCAGTGACCATTATATAGCCTTTGTTGAATATCCTCATATTCATCCCCAACCGAATAACGGGTGTAGGCTGTAATCATATCAACTCCCGTTGCATAACGGAGCATCTCGGCAAGACGGTTGCCACCGCCACGAGGGGTAACTTCCATGATGTATGGTTTGCCGTCTGTTGCAATACGTGTTTCCACATTATAAACGCTGGTCTTCATTCCCAACAAAGAAATCAACCTTTGTATCTCGTTGGTCAAATAAGTCTCTTGTTCTTTTGTGAAAGTGGATGGCCATGAATATGCAACGGGAGCGTAAGGATTATCAGCCTTGGGGTCAAAACGCTGAGCGGAGAAACTGACGAACTTTAATTTCCCTTGGTCGGAATAGCAATCCGTGTCGGAAGAGCAACCTACTTTTTCAAGAAAATCTTCAATGATGATATGGTTTGAAAACGAATGTTCAAACGCATAATCCAAAGCGGGTTCCAATTCATCCGGATTGTTTACTCTTGTCACGCCCTTGCTACCAGCCGAATCGGTGGGCTTGACAATTATTGGATATTTCCACAAACCCTTCTCCTTGAGAGCATCACTCTTGGCCGTGTAATTACGTGCCATTGGCACATTGAAACCGTTGTCGCGTAGAAAAGCTCGGAACTTGTCTTTGTTCTGGAGAATTTCCACAGATTCCAAAGAACCAATTGCAGGTAGGCCCAGTTTGTTCTGCACATAGGCAGCAGGTACCACACCCGGGTCAACACCAAACGAGATTACACCATCAACTTTCTTTTCTTTGGCCACTCTCAACACAGCTTCCCTGTCGATAATGCTCACATTGACATATTCGTCAGAGTATTTATGCGCAGGGTTGTTGGGCAGGTAATCACAGGTGATGACATAGTATCCCTGTTTATGAGCGGCCTCAATCACAGGCAGGAGGTAACGGATACCTCCAAGAAGCATCAGTTTCTTTTGACTCATTGTTTGTTATTTGAGAATAATTCTGCAAATCTTGGTAACGTCCTCTTCTGTAAGATCTGCAAACATAGGCAAAGCCAAAACTGTTTCAGCAGCATGACGTGCGACTGGGAAATCTTGAGAACCGTATTGGTCTTTGTAACATGTAAGGTCTGGAATAATCGGGTAGAAATACTTACGAGCCAATATCAGTTTATCTTTGAGTTTCTGCTGGATTTCATTCCGGTCGTATTTGTAGCCATCGAAAAACACTGGATAATAGGCATAATTCTGAGTGACACCATCCTGAGGGGCAATCTTGTGAATACCTTTTTCTCCGAGCAGTATTTGATCATACAAATCGTTTGCGGTCTTACGTTTTGCCACTTCATCTTCAAAATGGCGAAGGTTGCAGATACCCATTGCTGCCTCGTATTCATTCATACGGGCATTGGTGCTTATATAGCCCACATCTTCGTGACTGATGAAACCGAAATTGGTAAGCACATCGACATCCTTATGAACATTCTCATCCTTGAACACAGTGATGCCGCCTTCAATGGTATGAAACACCTTGGTAGCGTGGCAACTGAACATGGCCATATCACCAAAAGCAGCACAATCAACGCCATTTCGTTTCACACCAAATGCATGGGCTGCATCGTAGATAACTTTAAGGTTATGTTTCTTGGCAATGGCATCAATAGCATCCACATCGCAAAGCACACCATACACATGCGTTGCCATGATAGCCACTGTCTTTGGTGTGATATACTTCTCAATCTGGTTGACATCGATGGTATAGTCCTTATCATTGACATCGCAGAAAACCGGCACCAAACCATTACGAGCAATAGAATGGGTGGTGGAGCAATGGGTGTAAGGGGTTGTGATAACTTCGCTTCCTTTTGGGAAATGGAAAGCATCAATACCCACTTCCAAGGCGACATGACCATTGGCAAAGAGAGAGAGGTGTTCAACACCCATTCTTTCCTGGAGCATTTTTTCAAATCTACGATGTAATTCACCGCGATTGGAGAGCCAACGGTTCTCCCATAAGACTTTAATCTCTTCAACATACTCATCGAACGATGGCATCGATGAACGAGTAACTGCAATTAATTTATCCATATTATTCTATTTAAATGTTCTTATTCATTAAAAAGGGAATTCTGATTCAGCCATATAAGGATGATGTTTGTCTTTTTCGGACAAAACAATCTTATCTTTTGGAACCAGCCAATCAATATTTAAATCCGGGTCATCCCACACAACATATCCTTCAGACTGTGGAGCGTAGTAATTATCCACTTTATATTGGAATATACAAGTATCAGAAAGGCATATCATAGCATGTCCCATTCCTTTGGGAAGGAACAATTGACGATGGTTTTCAGCAGAAAGTTCAACACCCACCCATTGTCCAAATGTAGGAGACTCTTTTCGTAAATCAACAGCAACGTCCAAAACAGCACCTTCAACTACACGGGCAAGTTTACTCTGAGTGTATGGTGGTTTTTGAAAATGAATACCTCTAAGAACACCATAGGATGATTTGTTCTCGTTCTCTTGCACAAAAGAAATTGGAGCAACCTTCTCATTAAACTCATCATCGCGAAAAGTTTCGCAGAAATAACCTCTTTCGTCACCGAATATTTTGGGTTCAATGATAATGACACCGGGAATTTTAGTTTCGATAAAATTCATAATAATTATTTTATAAGTTTAGAATTCAACCATTTGGTTATAGGATTAATGAAATAAGACGTTACCAGATAAGAACCTGCAATAGTTAATGCAAGCGTAATCGGAACAATAATCCAAGGATTGGTTACGCCTATTTTAATTGAAGCGACCTGCACTACATTTATCACAAAAGAATGAATCATGTAGAAGGCAAAACTCACACCACCTAGACTAACCAATATTTTATTTTTTAGTGGGTTTTTCTCACTTGTGATAGAAAGTATACTAGTAGCCAATATCAATAAAGCAACTGGTATCCAATACGCAAATGCTTTTTTAGCCACGCCCAAATCTAAACGTGTGAAAATTATGATAGTTATAATACTGAGTATTATTGCAAGATATGCCATAATCTGTTTCCCACGCAACTTTTTCAGCACCTCTTCATTATTCACAATTCTAAGGTATGCCATAGCAATTATTACACCTATAACGAAATCAAACAATCGTATTATCGGATTGATATAAAGAATTGGTAACCAATAATCTTCAGGTGTAAAAAATTCTACAATAATCAATACGATATATAGTACAGCTAAATAAAACCATTTCTTACCGTTTACTTTTGACAATAGCCGATAAATAAAAGGAAACAGCACTGCGAAGAAAACCGTATTACACAAATACCACGAAGGAGAATTGTATGAATAAAAGACTTCTTTTATCGGAATAAAACTCTGGAGAAGAAGAAAGTTTGAACCAAATGCAAGTGCAGAACTTGGAACGCTACACAAATAGTTGAGAATGACAAACAGAAACAATACCAACCAATGCAGCGGGTAAAACTTTATAAGCCTACGCTTAAGGTATCGGCCATAATCAAATTTGGATTCAAGCACTTTCTCAGAATACCCTAATGTGAGTGTAAAACCGCCAAGGATAAAGAAAAATGCGACACCCGCCGACCCACCACCTGGCCATAACTTTACATGATGAAAAAAAATCATCAAAATAAATATGAGTCGCCATGTGGATAACTCAGGAATGTAAGTTTTTGATGATGCCATTCTATTCAATAATTAGCGTCCTTTATACATATCGTCATAATAGCGTTGGTAGTCGCCACTAGTGACATTGTCCATCCATTCCTGGTTCTCCAAATACCACTTGACGGTCTTCTCTATACCCTCTTCGAATTGGAGCGAAGGCTCCCAACCCAATTCACGCTGAAGTTTACTGCTATCGATGGCATAACGCATATCGTGTCCGGCACGGTCGGTGACGTAGGTAATCAAGTCCATATCGGTACCCTCGGGACGACCCAGGATGCGGTCCACGGTGTTGATGACCACCTTGATAATATCGATGTTTTTCCACTCGTTGAAACCACCTATGTTGTAGGTCTCGGCCACCTTGCCCTGATGGAAGATGAGGTCGATGGCTCTTGCATGGTCTTCCCCATAGAGCCAGTCGCGCACATTCTCGCCCTTGCCGTAGACGGGCAACGGCTTGCGATGACGGATGTTGTTGATAAACAAAGGAATCAACTTCTCCGGGAATTGGTAGGGGCCGTAGTTGTTCGAGCAATTGGTGATGATGGTCGGCAAGCCGTAGGTGTCGTGGAAGGCGCGCACAAAATGGTCGCTCGAGGCCTTGGCAGCACTGTAAGGGCTGTGCGGTTGGTATTTCAGTTCCTCGGTGAAGAACTTGTCGCCGAAAGCCAGATGGTGCTTGCCACTGCTGGCCTTGGTGCTGAAAGGCGGCTCGATGCCTTCGGGATGGGTCAGCTCGAGGGCGCCGTAGACCTCGTCGGTGCTAATGTGGTAGAAGCGGCAAGAAACGCAGGTCCCTGAGCCCGTCGAAGGGCCGTCATTCTCGGTCGGTGCTTCGACAGGCTCAGCAACCTTAACTTTATATGGCTCTGGCTGTGACTCCCAATTGATTTTCGCGGCCTGCAATAGGCTCAACGTTCCCATCACGTTGGTTTGAGCAAAGGTGAACGGGTCTTTGATGCTACGGTCGACGTGGCTCTCCGCCGCAAGATGGATGATGCCGTCGACGTGTTCGTCCTGCATCAGTTTCAAGACGCCTTCGAAGTCGCAGATGTCCATGCGGACAAAGCGGTAGTTGGGCTTGTCCTCGATGTCCTTGAGGTTGGCCAGGTTGCCGGCGTAGGTCAGTTTGTCGAGGTTGATAATCTTATAGTCGGGGTATTTGTTCACAAAAAGGCGAACAACGTGGCTACCGATAAAGCCAGCGCCACCCGTGATGATGATGTTTCTTTTGTAACTCATTATATATTATGTATAATTTCGAACACGTTTTTTCCGAACACGGATTTAGCGGATTTGCACGGAGTTTTGCGACTCGTCGCAAAATAATCCGTTAAATCCGTGTCCATCCGTGTTCAATATTATTATGTTGTGGTTTTTATAATACTCTTCTTTCTATTTGCAGTTCATCGTATTTCCCGAAATTAATCAGAAAACCTAGTTTGAATCCTGTGACTTTTAAGTAATTGTATAATTGGCTTCTGTGGGAGTCGTCCAAATCTTTCACGGCTTTCAATTCCAAAATGATTTTGTCATAACACACAAAATCTGCAACATATTTTTTTCCTAATTTTATATCGTCATAGTATATTTCCAATTCCTTTTCCCTTTCATAAGGAATATGACGTTTTTCAAGCTCTATTTCCAAAGCCTCTTGGTATACCGCTTCAAGAAAGCCACTACCTAAGACATTGTAAACCCTCATGGCAGCACCTCTGATGGCGTAACTCTCGTTTTGAAAAATTAGAGACATATTGCACGGTATTTGTCGAACACAAATTTTCCGAACACGGATTTAGCGGATTTGCACGGAGTTTTGCGACTCGTCGCAAAATAATCCGTTAAATCCGTGTCCATCCGTGTTCAAAACAAATAAGTGTTCTTTGGTGGTTTAGCTCCTTTGAGGGTGTGTCAAGGTGTCGGAGGTGATTTCCGACTTGTATTCGTCGATGACCTTCAGCAGGTATTGCCCATACTGGTTCTTCAGCATCGGCTTGGCCAACTCGCGCATCTTCTCTTCGGTAATCCAACCGTTGCGGTAGGCGATGCCCTCAAGGCAGGCAATCTTCAGGCCTTGGCGCTTCTCGATGACCTCCACGAAGGTGGAAGCCTCGCTAAGGCTGTCGTGTGTGCCTGTGTCGAGCCACGCGAAGCCGCGACCGAACACCTGAACTTTCAGTTCACCGTCTTCCAGGAAGCGCTGGTTCACCGTGGTGATTTCCAATTCGCCACGTGCCGATGGCTTGATGTGTTTGGCCACGTCGACGACTTTATTGGGATAGAAATACAAGCCCACCACGGCATAGTTGCTCTTGGGTTCCTTGGGTTTCTCCTCGATGCTGAGGCAGTTGCCTTGGCGGTCGAATTCGGCCACGCCATAGCGCTCGGGGTCGCTGACCCAGTAGCCGAACACGGTGGCCTTCTTGTTCTCTTCGGCGTCTTTGACGGCATTACGGAGCAGTCCAGTGAAGCCGCTACCGTAAAAGATGTTGTCGCCCAAGACGAGGCAGGCGCAGTCGTCGCCGATGAACTTCTCACCGATGATAAAGGCTTGGGCCAGACCATCGGGAGAGGGCTGCTCGGCATACTCGAAGTGTACTCCATAGTCGCTGCCGTCTCCTAGCAGACGCTGGAAGCCCGGCAGGTCATACGGGGTGCTGATGATGAGGATGTCGCGGATGCCAGCGAGCATCAGGGCCGAGATGGGGTAATAAACCATCGGCTTGTCGTAGATGGGGAGCAGCTGTTTGCTGACGCCCTTGGTAATGGGATAAAGACGGGTTCCAGAACCGCCTGCTAATACGATACCTTTCATATTGTTTGTGTTTTATTGTCTAAACAAAGTATGCCGTTTTGTACAGGAGATTGCGGGTCTTACGCCCGCAATGACTCCTTTGTTTGAAGGTTATCAATTCGTTTGAGAGAAGGTTATCTTAAAAACAGTGTTTTTATTGAGACACCATATCGAGGACAGTCATTGCGGGCTTGACCCGCAATCTCCTATACTTTTTGGCTCCTCTCCAGTAGAAACCAGTTCTTCGTAATACTCTTTCACTGATTGCATATATTCCTCGTCCACACCAATGTCATCCGACAAATCTTTCCATTCGGGATTAAACTCTTTTATCAGATCTTCTTTCCATTCTCTGTGCCATTTCTTTATTTGCTTTTCTCGATGAATGGCTATTGTCATATCTTTACAAATCTCAAAATAGACCAGATTATCTGTTTTATACTTGTCAGTAAAACCTTTGTTTATGTGAAGTTTATGCTCTGCAACCCGCCGTTTTAGTCATTAGTAACGCCGGTGTACAAAGTGGTTTTGTGTTTATTGGTCAAAATGTACACAAATCCTTCTTTTGACATTGCTTTAGTGATTCGTTTTGTACAGGAAATTGCGGGTCTTACGCCCGCAATGACTCCTTAGTGAATGTGTCAAATAGGCTTTAGCCGACCCATTATATTAATAACCATTTGGGTTGTTTCTCTGCCAGTTCCATGAGTCGCGGCACATCTCCTCGAGGCCGTATTGTGCCTTCCAGCCCAACTCGCGTTCCGCCTTGGCTGGGTCGGAGTAGCATGTGGCGATGTCGCCTGCCCTGCGCGGCTTGATACTGTATGGAATCTTGATACCATTGACCTTCTCGAAGGTCTTCACCACATCCAATACCGAGTAACCGTGACCAGTGCCGAGATTATAGATGGCACAACCACATTTGCGCTCGATGGCTTGCAGGGCCGCCACGTGTCCTTTGGCCAAGTCGACGACATGGATGTAGTCGCGGACGCCTGTGCCGTCAGGGGTTGGGTAGTCGTTGCCGAACACGCCCAACTCAGCACGTTTGCCCACAGCCACCTGTGTGACGTATGGCATCAGGTTGTTTGGGATGCCGTTGGGGTTCTCGCCTATCCTGCCACTCGGATGGGCACCGATGGGATTAAAATAACGCAATAGCACGATGTTCCATTCTTTGTCAGCCTTCTGCATGTCCATCATGATTTCTTCCAACATGCTCTTGGTTTGGCCGTATGGGTTGGTGCAATGGCCCTTTGGACATTCCTCAGTGATGGGGATGATGGCCGGGTCGCCATAGACGGTGGCCGACGACGAGAAGATGATGTTTTTGCAGCCGTGTTGGCGCATCACGTCGAGAAGTGTCAGCGTGCCGCCGATATTGTTTTCGTAGTATTCCCAAGGCTTTTCCACGCTCTCGCCCACGGCTTTCAGTCCGGCAAAATGGATGCAGGCATCAAAACGATGGGCTTCCATGACGCGGTTGAGGCCTTCGCGGTCGCGGATGTCGACTTCGTAGAAGGGGATTTCCTTGCCCGTCAGCTCAGCCACGCGCTCCAACGATTTGCGGTTGGAGTTGCTGAGGTTATCAATGACCACGGTCTCATGCCCCGCAGCAGCGAGTTCAACTAAGGTATGCGATCCAATGAAGCCGGCACCGCCAGTAACTAGGATATTCATTTTTTTTATGGTATTACTTCGTAAGAAATCTGTCAAAAATAGTTATTCCAAATCTTTTGAAACCTTCATGGCAATTCCTGTGATGTCTACGAAGAATTGATATTTCTTATTATGCTCTTTCAGCAAGTCCATTTGTGTGTGTTTATAGGATTACTTCGTAAGAAATCTATCGAAAATCATTTAAAAATTCCATTTTTGAACGATTTCTATTCCTAAAGGAATATCCACAATGACCGTCAAACGCAGATTTTTGATTGATTTTGAAATTATTTTGAATGATTTCTACTCCGAAGGAGTATCCCTTCAAACGTTCCTCACTAGCATTATCTCCTCAGAATCAAGCTGATACAATGAATAAATCAAGCTATCAATCTCTTTTTGGGCCTCTTTGTCGCCACTCAAGGCACGTTCCACCAAGGCCGTCAACTGAGCATCTTCTTCAGCAGTAATCTTAGGGAAAGGCAAGGTCGAAAGGTTGCCCTTCAGGATTTTCAAGTCATCGAAACGCTTGACATACAAGAAGTTGAACAACGATGAATTGAGGAACGCTAACACCGTCTTGGTACTCATGCCATCCACCTCGGGAATGAGGATGTTCGCGCTGTTCAGGAAAAGCCGCTGTTGGTCGTCGTAAGTGAAACACAAACGGCTCGAAACGAATTTGTAGACCAACTTCTCTTTGGCGCGATACAATTCTTCTTTTGCACATTGCTGAAAATCAGCGCGATTGAATTTGATAAAACGCGAAGCTGGCTTCAAGCTGTACTTGGTGATGTCCTTCCCCGTAAAGATGGATTCCAATCCTTGCGAAGGCTTGTTTTTCAGCAGTTTGGCATTGTTTCCCGTAATGATACCTAATGCCCAGCGGCTGTGCGACAGGTCGTCGTGGCGCAGGCGTTCCACCTTGCCGATAATGGCCTCGTCGCGGTCGTTAAGCATCGGGATGGCACAAAAGTCGTCGTTGCTCGGCACCAGCTCCTTCCGCGACACCTCGTTTTTCGCACTCGTCACTACATAACTCTGGCTTCCGAAAATAGGTTTCTTGCTGACTTTCAAGCTAATGAAATCAGTAAACACACCCTTGAACCGCTCACGATAGCATTTCAAGCTTTCCATGCGCGTTTCATGCGTCACAAAGCGGCGCAAGTCGGCGTGAACCTTGATTTTCATCAGCGACGATGGCAAGAGGAAATGCTGTATTCCATTCCTATTCAACAACTTGAACGATTCGGTAAAAAACAGCGAGGCTTTTTCTTTCGACTGGATGATGTCGGATTGGTGGAAATGGTTCTTTTCGGTACCCCAAGGCGGGTTGGTGACGATATAGTCAAACTTTTGGCCGCCCAAAGCCGAAGCTGCATGAAGCAGGAAGTCCATCTGGTAAATCTGAGGATAAACCGATGATTCGTAATATTTTACCATCAGGTTTGCCTTGGCAATCATCACGGCAAGCGGGTCATTGTCAATGCCATAAAGTTGCTCCAACCCCACATTTTCGACTTTAAGCAAGAAGATGCCGCTACCGCAGCAAGGGTCAAGCAAGGTTTCGCCGCTCAGCACCCTGATATCGGACAGCATCTCGCTGACAATCGCTGGTTTGGTATAATACAGACCTGTTAAGATGCGGCTACCTTCAGCCGTCAGCGACTGATAGACGAAGCCAATCCAGTCGTCTTGACGGTTTTTGAGGATTTGCCTCGGCACCGAAACCTCAATACGTTTGCAATGTGCATATTCCTCGAAAAAGCGTTGTTTGCTTTGCTTGTTGACCTTGTTGTGCTCCAAAAACATCGCACAAAGGCTGAAAATCAGCTCGTTGATGGGATAATCCTCTGCCTTCAAGCCTTCCACGAAACGGGGCAAACTGGCTGCCATCACATAACCTTCAGGCGTGATGATCTTTTGCGAGTGGCTTTTGTTGGCGCGGTGCGTCAAGCGGTCGTCGCCACCGTGCTTCAGCTTGTCCCAATTACGCTTGGTGGCCTCCGAAATCAGTATTTCCTTTGTTTCCGTCATTATACAGCTTCGCCTCCTAAGTCCCAATAGATTTTGCTAAGGAACTGAAAATCAAATAGATAAAAACTTCGCCTATTTAGGCAAAATAAAATTGTGGCAAAAGTAGTGAAAAACAAAGAAAACTCTCCAATTTTTGCTTCAAAAAATATTAACCACGGTTTCACCTGCAAAGTAATGGCCATGATTTAGGTGGTGTTGAGGGAGAAGATTGTGGAAGTGGCGCATTAATCTGCCTTCTGTTTTCTTTCCTGTAACGGCAACCTATAGCTCAATATGGTGCAATACAACGAAATGGTTAGCAGAGGTATGTGCATTATACCTACATAAATCGTATGAGGATTGAGGAAGTTGAACATGTTATAGATTCCCATTATGGTACCAATAATGGCAGTAATTCGGTATGTCACAATATTGATTTTCGGGATATTCAGTGTCAAGATGGTCAGGAAAGCCGGCGTGGTCAGGCAAAAGGCTGTTACGGAATTCTTATAGAAAAAATGCAACGGGTTCCAATCAAAGGTGCCTTGGCTGGTAAACGGACAAAGATAGGCAAACAAAGCCAAGACAATCATCCAAGCGTATTTCCAACGTAAGTTACTGAAATCGTAATTGTTTTCCGGCTTTAAGGTCTCGCGAAACCAAACGTAGGCCACCAAGAGGAACATCACAAAATTGACGGTAACAATACTGAATCCATACTGTTCCGTAACGGCCAAATTCTGAATGAAAGCGAAGGCACAATAGGACAGAGCGACATACCCGTTGAACAATGTTCTGACCTTGTTCTTGAACACAAAAAGCAGGACGAACATCAATAGCGATAGCGATTGGAAAAGGATGTTGAGCTCACCCAAATGTCCTTGTGGTGCATGTGAGAGTGTTGTATAGACCATCTGTTGGATATTCTTCGGGTCGAAATTTCGGCTGACGATTGGCAACAAAACGGATTGCGCCGCCAATAAAATGATGAAGAACCACCATTTGGTTGAGGCTTTTTCGAGTTTTTCCATTCGAGTATTGTTTTGAAGGCGCAAAACTACAAAAATCAGTGTATAGTCTCAACTTCACCTGCAAAACGATTGCCATGATTCAGTTGGCCTTAGGAGAGAAGATTGTGGAGGTGACAAAATAAAACCTATTTTTGAAATATTTCACATTTATGTTAAATATATCGGAAAAATGTATTACCTTTGCGCTGTGAAATAAAAACGAAAAACGATGAAGACAGCAACTTTAAAAACTCTCGAACAGACTGACAACGTGAGTCTTTATTCCATTTGCTTCGATGGCAATGCCATAAGCGAATATGAAACCTTTGTGCATAAGTTCAAGGAAGATGCCAAACTCAACAACGAATACAAGACCATTCTGCTTGCCATTGAGAAAATTGTAGCAGTTGGGGCTTTTGAACGCTTTTTCAGACCTGAAGGAAAAATGAGTGACCGTGTAGCAGCTTTGGCTATTGATTCCCGAAAACTACGTCTTTATTGTCTGCGTATCTCCGACCAGATCCTGATTCTTGGCAATGGTGGAGAGAAAACAACAAAAACCTACGAAGAAAGCGAAGAATTGAGCGGATATGTGATGGACTTACAAGCCTTTGACAAACTGCTTTTGGAAGCCCAAAAAGACGGCTCCATTACAATTGAAAAGAATGTTATTACAGGCATTGAAGGTAAAGTATTTCAACTATGAAAACCGAAACAAACATAAAGTATTATTCTCCCATTTTGGAAGAAGCAACGGCAAGTATTACTCCGCAAGAGCGAGCCGCTTTTGACCTGAATTATGACATTTCGGAGCGTATATACCAAATTATACAGGAAAAAGGCATGACCAAGCGCGATTTGGCTCGTTTGACTGGCAAAAAAGAGTCTGAAGTTTCGCGATGGTTCATGCTGGGCCACAACTTCACCTGCAAAACAATTGCCCTGATTCAGTTGGCCTTGGGGGAGAAGATTGTGGAGGTGGTAAAGTGAATGTTTTTCATCCATTGTTTCGACAAAACCAAAAAGTGACTATTTTTGCGGCATAAAAACACAAAACTATCATGTTAGGCATTGACTCAAAAAAGAAGAGCAGTTATCGTATGAAAGCGAATTTGTTTTTCTCTCTCATTTTGTGCGTTTTTTTACTATCCTGCAATTTTTCTGCTAACAAGCAGTTCCAGGAAGCAAAACAAAGTTATGAGAATAAAGATTATGAAAAGGCAATACGATTGTTGGTAATTATCAATAAGAATTCGCCACATTATACAGAAGCGCAACTACTGATAAAGCAATCGTATCGTGAACTTGTTAATGGTTTAATGGAAGAATATCGTTACGATGAAGCAATTGCGTTAATTGACACTATATCGCCAAAATCATGTTATTATGGAATATCACGATTATTAATTCCCTCTATTCGGATATCAAAGATAGAGTACATGATTCATAATTCTGATGTCAAAGTGCTTACAGACAACACTTTTGAACCATTCGACAATAGTGTCCGCCAACTTCAATATATGTATGACACCATTTCTTCAGATCCTGATTTGTTAGAAAGAAAAACAGCTTATGAAAGAACATTGTCTTTAGCGTATTTACTTGAATCCGAGTATTACATTGAAAAACATAGATATGAAGAAGCTTTAGTTTTGCTGAATAATGTAAATCCAGAATATATTGATACTGATAAATTTACAGTGGAAATGTATAAGCGAGAAATAATTAACACAATAAACAGTATCAATCGGAAGAAAGACATTGAAGCTATTAAAGCCATGACTTCAAACATCTGTGAAATGAATTATTTTGATAAATTCCATGCTTCTGATTACAAAAATGATATGCTTAAAGAAGTTGGTATATTTAAGGAATACTGGAAGGTTATTTCTGATGTGGAAACCGCATATAAAAGCGACGAGGAGATAATGTCATTGTTAAAAAAGTTACAAAATGAAGTTATTCGCGTTCAAAAAAGAGAGTTTCCAATATTAAGAAAACAATATGCAAAAATACTTTCCAAGAATCTATGGATAGAAGATATTGATGTATATTGTGGTGGAAGTGGAAATACGATCATTAGTTTTTATGGTTATTGGTATGCAACACGCGAAAATGTATCTGATACTCAGAATAAGGAAAGCTCATATCTACAACAATTAAGGTTCAAAAAATCCATCTATTATTGGTGTCGAGGATTTGATCCAACTCATTTTTACAATATTGATTCCCCCGATGATGGTGATCCTGTTTTCGACTGAATAGAAACAGTTTCAAGTAACTTCATCAGGAGGGTTGATTATGAAGATGAGAAGCAAAGAAATAATGTATTTGCTTCCATACAACAGCAGGAGACAACAGATGGTTGTTACATCTGAAAATCCAAACAAAGGGGATAGATAATCTATAATTATAGTGCTCATATTATTTAGAAACCAATTGTTATTTGTAAGATGTAGTAATTTAATCAAACAATTTACAACTTGCGTTTTTAGTTCTCTTATTTTATTCATTTTTATTAGTTTGTTCGTACTTAAATCATTTTCTCGTTCAAATAGCAATAGCCTTCAGAAGAAGAAAAGGTTTTTATCAAGAGAAAAAATAATTACCCAATTTCGGATTTTAGGGAAGTCTTTCAATCCCTTTTCGTACCTTTGCGCCCAAAATTCAAACGCATCATGTTAAGCGAACAGGAACAAATCAGAAGAAATTCGTTGGCCGAACTCTACAAGCTCGGCATCAACCCGTATCCGCAGGCCGCGTTCCCCGTGAGCGTGTTCACCACGGACATCCTCAACCAATTT
>JAILDR010000171.1 GCA_024689285.1 Bacteroidales bacterium
GCAGACAAAAGAGTTCAAGGTACCGAATCTTCTTGTGAACGACATGATTATAAACGTTGGTAGCGCCAACGGCCGTGAAGATACGGTATTCTTTTGTGGGAAAGACTTGGAAACAGGCAAAGCCACACTCGGTTTCTTCAATGTCTACAATGCCTTCAACAGTTCCGGACCAGTCTATTTGCATGATCCGTTCTTGTCTGGTGAGAATAATATTTACATTAAAACATTGACCCGAATGGTCTCTTTCAGAGAAGGCGTAAACAAACATATTGTTTGTATTGGAGAAAATTTCAATGATAAAGCCAGTATGGTTGAAGTGGTATTTGGACCTTCATATTCATTGGTCAGCTACAGGGCGGGCTCATTGTACCAATCAGATGAAAAGTTCTTTGATATTGGGACAGCCAGACACTGGACGGACAATTATATTGTCACCGCAGGCATGGATTTCTTTATGGGTAACAAATACCTCAATCTACGGGTTTATGACATAAATGACATTTTCGCCCCGTCAGGTATTCAAGACTGGAAACATATCTTCTGCATTGACACATCGTTTGGTTTCCCATGGAACAGGGACGACGTCTTGATTAGGTCATTTGATGATGGACTATTTGCCACGGTTTCATATATTGATGAGGGCCTATACAATAATAACGCCTATGGTTCAAGACCAGTACAATTCCCCAACAGTGTCCATCTTGGTGTATACAAAGTCACGGATTTGGTGTCAAATTCGGTTTCGAGTATGATCCGTAGTGCAGTATTCGAGCCTCTTCCATTAGTTCATAACTCGCTTATGAGATTTATATATGGTTCGAACCGCACACTCACATTCCTTGAAAAAATTCAGGACGGCTCAGGGAACGAGACATCCTCTTTCTGTGAGATTGGATTGAACTCCTCGTCGTATGTTAGTACAGTCAATAAATCCAGTGCTCGTGGAGACATATATACCGGTATGGACAGCTACAACTTGTATAATAATTACATATTGAGCGGCTTCGAAGACTCTGACAGGACTATGCTGAAATACAGTATGGAAACGGTTAATGTGGTAAGAACATGTCATTCCCCTGAAAAATACGAATATATCCAGTACAATCCGTACAGGTCTGTAAACATGGTGAACAAGTTCGTTCAGAAATCAAAACGTTCTTCATTCAAGGAAATAGTCGTCGAATCGGCACAAGTGCCATTGACTATAGAATGCGAAAAATGAAATTATTTAAACAACACAAATTAATATAGGAGATCAACACTATGAAAAAATTAGTCACACTACTGCTATTTGCGGGCTGCATGTTATTGGCCAACGCGCAGAATTTCCAAAGGGGAGACACCCTGTTGATGGGCCAACGCTGGCCCTCCTACTACTATTGGGGCGACAACTGGTTCGATTCCAAATATGACCCGGCCAACAAAGGCGGAATAGGCACGATGAATTTTGATGTTGAATGCAAACCCGAGATTGCCCGATATATTTATGCCGACTCGTCGCTGCGTGTCATCGGCATAGCTGTGGCATACGATATATTTTTTTTAGAGCAGGACCAGTGGGGTGATGAAGACACTGCAGGTTGTATGAAGGAGTACAAGACCGACTATTTCAGGCTCTACGAGGTGGATTCGACCACAGGCGAAATGATTCTCATTGCGGAAAAGCCCCTGACCGACCTGGAGCCTGCCTGCTATCTGCCCAAATATGCCTATGGCCCCATAATGGGGCGCAAACCTGTGGGTTATTACATGAGAGAGGTTTTCTTCGATTCGGCCATTACGGTCTATGACTCTTTTTACGTTGCCGCAACCCAAAACAACAACTACAGGTCGTCTAACAAAGTCAGGACCCGAATTAATTCCATATTCCAGACTGATGACAACGATAAACCCACATGCTATCCGGAGCCCAACCACTACAGGAGAAAACTACACAAGGTTGACGATTGGGACTATGACATCGGTTTTCTAATTACCGACACAAACTGGCATGTGATACATATGACTTGGACCAACCCTGATCTCTATTATGAATCACCACAAGAATGGAGTGGGTTCATGATGATGTTCCCCATACTGGACACCACTCCCGACCATTCGTGGCTGCCCGAATGCAAGCGGCCCAAGGATTTCAACACGATACATGTGGGCAAGGAGGTCGTGGTGCTGGGCTGGGAGAGCGAGGGAGCGAGCCAGTGGGAGCTGAAAGTCGGCAAGGAGGGGTCGGATCTGGATTCGGTCGCCGCCATCGACTGCTCAAGCGACGTCGCGCCGGTCTATGGACTTGACACCGCCACATGGTATATTGCCACCGTGAGGTCCATCTGCGGAGAAAACCGCATAAGCCTGTGGAGCGACACACTGCGGTTCTTCGTTCCTGGCGACACAACCTCAACCGGCCCGACGGAAAGCATCGAGACCATTGCCGAGAGATTCACCTACCTCATGCCCAATCCGGCCTCCGACAACGTGACCGTGATGTCCTCTTTCCGCATCGACCGCATAGAGGTATACAGCCTCACGGGACAGCGAGTCATGCAGCAGAAGGTCGGGGCACTCTCCACACAGATAGACCTTTCCGTCTTGCCGAAAGGCACCTATATCGTGCGCACCTACACCAACCACGGCATTTCGAACAAGCGCCTCGTTGTGAAATAGCCCACCCCATTCCTCGGCAGGGCTAGTCCTGCCGAGGAATGTTGACCCTAAACTTCATATCAAAAGTAATGCCTTGAATGTTTTCTGATTAATACTATTACTCATTGTTTCACGTTATTAATCATTAAATAAAGTTAACCTCTAATAATTAAATATCAATAATTCAATAACATAAACACAAAAAAATCTGGCGAAGCGGCTAAAGTAGGCTCTCCGCCTAAACCAGAAAACAAAAACAATCATTTTTCAGAGCCGGCCTAGAGAAAATTAAGAGTAATTGAGTATCTTTGTATTCCGAAAGGAGGTTTATAAATAACACAAAGGATTCAGTTTTATGGTTTTACACTAATTGCAACTAAAAGTAATATTTTCAAAAACGCAATTAATATGAAAAAAATTGCTACATTATTATTATTCAGTCTTGCAGTATGTGCATATTCGCAAGTGGACACAATTCATGCATGGCAGCGTGTCCGTGGATATTATTATCAGGACACCAACTGGTGGGACCACTACTGCTT
>JAILDR010000204.1 GCA_024689285.1 Bacteroidales bacterium
CCTTCGATGAACTGCTCCAACACAAACATTTCGCTCCGTACAACGGTGTCGGGGAATACGGCACACTGCTTGGCGAAGTTGTGGTCGATGTCGTCCAAGGCAGACTGCCATTCAGCTTTGCTGCGGACGATGTAAACGCCCACGCTGAGGAAGCCCACAGACGGCTTCAGCACGAGGGGAAGGGGCAACTCGTTAGGATTGAGGCTGCGCAAGGCTTTCATCTCTACCTCTTTATAATAGAAATCGGGATAGATCTGCTGACAGATACGTCTAAAAGCGGCCTTGTCTTTCAGTATTTTGACTTTCTTTACCAACTCCGAATGGGGCATTTGGGCATAAAGCCACACTAAGGCGTTTTCAGAGACGGCATAGAGCTGTCCTTTCTGTTGGTATTGCTCAACGAACTGCTTGTCGTCAAGCAGGTTGAGGCTGTGGCCTTCTTTGGTGAGTTGTGCCGCCATCTCATTGTGCAGCACAGGTATTTGTTTGTCTTCAAGATAAGCCACCAAAGGGGCTGAAACATAAGGTTTTTCGAGGATAATCATGGTTAGAATGAAAAGGTAAGGCCGAGAGCCGGCATGACAGGCAATTGATAGACATTTTCACCTGTAATCATATTGACGTAGAAAATGTTTTTGCGGTTGTAAACGTTGGTGATGCTAAGGTCGACTTCAAGGTTGACATTCTCGCTGAAGAAGAACTTGCGTTTGACGTCAAGGTCTAAGCGGTGGTAGGTGGGCAGACGACCCGCGTTGAGGTCGCTGTAAAGCACTCCGATTTCACCGTTGGTGGTGGTGTAGTCAAAGTTGATGCCATCAGCAAACGAGAAGTACTCGTAATAGCCTTGAATCTGAGTGAAGGGGAATCCGCTGCCGAAGTTCCAGCGTCCGCTGAACTCCCATTGGCGTTTGGCACCGGCTGTGTAGGTCACGATGAGGTTGACGTTATGGCGGCGGTCGAAATGGGGCGCGTATTGCGTCAGGACGGCCTCGTCTTCAATGACCTTCTCGTAATTTCTGTTCACATAGCCAAGGGCATAGACGGCCCAAATGTACCAGTGTTTGTCTTCATATTTCAGCGAGATGTCGGCACCGTATGCATCGCCTGTCTCCACCGTGAAGTCTTTCTTCAACAGGTCGGGGATGTCGGCATTGCCGGGCGAGTCTGTGTAAATCTTATTGCGGTTGATGTTGGTCAGCTGATTGAAGTTCTTCCAATAGCCTTCCACGTTCACGGTCATATTGTCCAAGATGTCGAATTCCGCACCGAGAATGGCGTGATAAGCCTTTTGCAGATAGCTTTTGACTTCTCTGCCGTTGAAGGTCTGGGGCAGGTTGTCGATGCCTGAGAGGAAACCGTAGAACAGGTTGACCACGTCGCGGTCGCTGGTGGCTGCAACGAAGTTCTGCGAATACTTGCCTCCTGCGGCTTTGAGCCTGATGCGGTCGTTGATGTTGTATTTCATGGCCAATCGCGGTTCAAGGGAAGCGTCGGGCAGCGAAGGATACCATTGCAAACGCAGGCTGGGCTCCAGCAGGAAGTTGCCCAAGACGGCTTTGTATTTTGCGTAAACGCCAATTTCGGTGGAGTTTACCTTCTGTGAAATGCGGCTGCCGCCATAAACGCTGTAGGTGGTATAATCGGTGGTGTAGCCCAACATCTCAATGCCGTATTTCAAGGTGTGCTTGCCCATAAACTGGCTGAAGTCGAAGCTGGCGTTGAAGCCGTTGATGGTGCTGAAACGCTCGGGGCTGTTCTGCTCAATCATGTTGGAAGTGTAGCTCGAATAGGCTACATTACCTTCAATCATCACCGGAGCCTTGCCCGGGATAACGAGGAAGTTGGTGCCGCCTCCGAATGACTTCCAGCCGAAATTGGCGAGCGACATATAGTTGTTTACGTGGTCGTCGAAATAGAATCCGAAAACGTTTACTTTACTGCCGTTGGGAGCGTTGAGAGACACTTTGCCGTAGATGTCGCGGAAGTTGAAAGGCAATTCGTATGAGCGTCCGTCGTTTAAGATGGCGTCATACATGGGCTTGTAAATGGCTTTGCTGGTTTGTTCAAGATAGGAATTCTTGGCCGACAAAATGAACGAAGCGGTAGCGTCTTCGGGCTTTTTAGCCTTCTTGATAGGGCCTTCCAACATGACCTTGGCACCGAACACGCTGGCCCCGACTTTTCCGGAGATGCGTTTCTTGTTTCCGTCGCGGGTTGAGATGTCCATGATGGAAGAGATACGTCCGCTGTATTCAGCACCGAAACCGCCAGTGTAGATGTCAGCGTTGCGGATGATGTCGGTGTCGAACACTGAGAAGAGACCAATGGAGTGGAAGGGGTTGTAGACCACCATACCGTCGAGCAGCACTTTGTTTTGGATGGGGGAACCGCCACGGATGTAGAGTTGGCCGCCTTGGTCACCGGTGAAGATGACACCGGGAACCACTTGCAAATACTGCGCAAAGTCGGCCTGACCGCCCACGCTGGGAATCTTGGTGATGGTCTTGGGCGTGACGCTGATGACCGAGGTCTTGGTCTCGGTGCGGGCCTCAATCTTGTCGGCAGTGATGGTCACCGACTCTAGTTTCTGGCTGGTTTCCTTGAGAAAATATTTGCGGTTGACGACCTGCTTTTTGGAAAGGCTGATGGTTTCGGAGATGGTATCGTAACCCACGCAGGTAATCAAGAGTGTGTAAGTTCCGTCAGGGATACGGGTGATGTTGAAGAATCCGTTCTCGCTGGTTGACCCTCCGTAGGTCGTGCCTTTCAAATAGACGTTGGTGAACATCATCGGTTCGCCCGTCGACTCTTCATAAACAAAGCCCTTGATGCTGTTTTCTTGGGCTATGGCTCCTATGGCGGATAATACGAGGAATGAAATGGTAAAAAATGCTTTTGAAAGTAAACTTCTATTCATTGTAGTGGATTATTATCGAATTAAGCATGCAAAGAAAAGAAAAATTATCGAATAATGGCCGGTTTTTCTGAAAAAAAACGTTTCTTTGCCGCATAAAAAGGCATAAAAATACAAACGTTATGGAAGAGATGTTTACCGATGAGGAAAAGACAGCTATTGCCAGTGTGCTTTACAACTTGGTAAATGCTGATTTCCAGAATCTTAAAGAAGAGAAGGAATGCTTGGCGCTTTGCCTGAAAGAATTGGATTTCAAAGCTGCGGATTTTGTTCCGGTTCCAAGAAATGAGTTGCCTAAACAGTCTTATGAGACCTTGAAACACATGACGAAGGAAAAGAAAATCGCCTTTTCGCGCATGATGACACAAGTCTCGCGCGCTGACGCTGATTTCGGGCCCCGCGAACAAAAGTTCGTGAAGGAGATTTTGGAAATGTGTGATGTGCCGTTTGTGCATCGGTGAAAGGTGTGTTTTGTTAAAAATCCAGCCTTATCCTTGCATCGGAGTTAAGTCGGACTTATATCGGACTTATATCGGACTTATATCGGACTTGGAAATTTGTCCGAAATGTTAAATTCTGGTCTTTTTTGGTGCCAAAGTGGTCAAGGTCAAAGTGGTCAAAGTCATGTTTTGGGGCTTGAAAAACGAGTTTGACCAGTTTGGCTTTGACAGGGATGACCGCGTTGCAGGGTTGCAGTTCGAAAGGGGGCGTTGCGTGATTTTTCGGCAAAGTTAGCGAGGGTTTAGAAAAGTCGTTATCCTAACGGGCCTGTGCCCGCGATGAGAGGGTGAAAAACAGCTCCCCGCAGGAAGTCATCTTTCTGCGGGGAGCTTTGGTTTTGTAGCCTTTGGGGCTTGTGAATTACTTGATGTTCGGCCTCTCCTTTTTTTTATTGTTATCGAATCACGATTTTCTGCGTTTTTTGGCCACGAGATAGGCTCCGCCCATACCCAGTAGCACGACCACGCCACCACCCAAGGGGGCATCCGAGTCACCTTCTAAGCCATGGTTGATAGGCAAGATGAGGCCGAAGTTGTTGCGGAAGCCGGACCCCACACCCGTATTCATGCTCTTGCCGCGACCGAACATGCCACCTTCCCCATAGTTGATATTGCTATTGGAGGATTCGAATATGTCGTTCCAGTTCGTTCCGAAGATTTCCGTGTCTTCAAACAATCCGACGTTGGCTTCTTCTTGTTCTTCTTCGTCGAAGTTGAAGAGGTGGAAGAGGTTCCAGCCCGAGTCATAAGAGTTCCATTCTGCGAAGGCACCGATCGTCATACCGAAAAGAATTGTTACTGTCAAAAATAGTTTCTTCATTTTATTGTGTTGTTTGTTTTGTTTGTTTTCCGTTTCCTTATCTTACCACAATCTTCTGCACCTTAACATCTTCACCGTTGATAAGGCGAAGCATATACACACCAGCAGGCTGGTTGATGCTCTTGCTGACGCTGCCGTTGATGGTCTCGCTGCTGAGGATGCGCCCCGTGAGGTCGATGACCTGCAGGGTGGCCTCACCCTCATTGGCGATGATGTACTGTCCGTTGCAGAAGAACGCAAAGGTCCCTGAGCCTGTCGAAGGGCCATCTCCATTGTTGGCACTGAACACCAGCTTGAATCGGCTTTCATAGTCCGTCGTCCTGGCGGTGAAGGTGTACGATGGCGCAGGAGATTGCGGGTCTTCGCCCGCAATGAGGGCGTTGGGGTGGAGCAGGTCGATGTCTGCACCAGTCATATTATCAATGAGGTGCAGGTATTCCATCTCCACGCCTTCAAGGTTGGCCTTGAGAGTGTATTCGTCGTTAGCGTTGGCTTTGAAGTTCAAAGGCATTTCGCCTTGGCCGTTGCTGTAGGCGATGGCATAGTCCTTGCCGCCTTGCGGGATGTACAGTTTCGCACGGCCTTCAAGATAGTTGAATTTTGGCAGGCTCTCGCCTTCGTCGAAGCTCACAATGGCATTGTCAAGCGTTGCCGTGTGCGTTTCGCCACGGGTTGTGACGGCCTGCGACAAGGTCATCTGAATGTTGTTGATTGGTGCTGATGAGGCCTCGCTAGGCAGTGTAAAGCCAAGGGTTCCGCCATTTTCCGAATAGACAGCAATACCCATGCCGGGGGTGATGGCTCCGCTGCCAGCCGTGACAGACGTGGTTGATGCTGCATTGATAAGGGTAAGATAGTTCATGTTGGGCACCACATTGCGCGTGAACGGGTTGCCCACCAAGTTCCAACCCGCCTCAAGAGGAATGGAATAGGTGGATTCGTATGGAACCGCCTCGCCGCTGAATTGCAGCGTGACATTGTCCTCGTTGGTGGCATAGAGATAGCCGACACCTCTTTGGAAACCGTTCGCAAACAGCGATTCGTTGGCGACGTTCTTTTGGTTGAGCCATAGGTTGTTCGCGTTGTCAAATCGGTAAAGGTCGTAGTCGCCAGTGGTTACTGTGCCGAAGCTGGCACCGTCGGCAGGCGAAGCGATGAAATACCAACCGTCGGGGATGTAAGGGCTGCTTGGATCCGGCTCGCCCCAGTTGGTTGCTTTTTTAGGGTTTTTCTCTGTGGTGACATTCACGGTGTTGCTATGGATGAGCTGACCGCCGTCCTCGATGGTAAGGCTGCCTCCATCGGCAATGGTGATGTTGCCTGCGTTGGCAATGTATCCGCTTGGGATGGTGATATCTGCTGCGATGGTGACATCGGTACCGTCTGCTGGCACAACGCCGGTGTTCCAGTTGGCAGCGACATTCCAGTCGCCTGCAGTAGTGAGGTTCGAATAGGTGAATGTTTCAGTTTTTACTGGGCCCCATGCTCCTTTGGTATCACTCACACGCCAACTGAGCGTATGGGTGCCTTCGGAAAGTGCCGAGAAGTCTATCTCAATGGCGCTGCCGGTAACGTTGCCCGTCACACAGTTCGATACATTGCCGTCAATCCAGTACATGTAGCGTGCAATTGCCAC
>JAILDR010000211.1 GCA_024689285.1 Bacteroidales bacterium
CCCACCTTGTGAGCGGATTAAGCCAGTGATCTACTGTACTTCGATCAGGCAGCGAAAGCGTAGTTATTCTCGCCAATTATTCTTTTGCAGTCAAGATTAACGAGCGTCACTGCGAGGCTCGGCATGCTTACATGACAATTCGGCTTGCTGTCAAAACCGGTCGTCCCCAAAGAACGGGCTGCAAAAATACAGTTAATTTCATTATCCCGCAAGGGGCTGTGAGAAAATTGTTTATTAAGATGGCTTTTGAAAGTATGTCATCCCTACGTTGGAAAGTGCGGTGGCATGGGATCTGTGCTTTCAAAAGCCGTATAATTCGAATGCCCGACCTTCTATAGATTCCCCGCGGCGCACATGCCTCTGCTGGAATGACATAGAAGGTTGGGCATTACAATTGAACTAGTTCAGCGGGTTGCCAAAGAGCACGACATCGTCCTTGGTGATGGTGCTTCCGCAGAGGATGACGAGGCGCTCCACGATGTTGTGTAACTCGCGGATGTTGCCCGTCCACTGGTATTGCTGCAAAGCTTCCATGGCACCTGCATCGAAATGGGGCGCGGCCTTGCCCATGTCTTGGGCAATCAATTCGACGAAGTTGTTTACCAACAACGGGATGTCGTCTTTACGCTCTCGCAAAGGCGGCACTTGAATGACGATGACGCTCAGGCGATGGTAAAGGTCTTCCCTGAAGTTGCCTTTCTCAATTTCGGTTTTCAGGTTTTTGTTGGTGGCGGCCAAAATCCTCACATTTACGGGGATTTCCTTCTCGCCACCCACGCGCACAATCTTGTTTTCCTGCAAGGCTCTCAACACCTTAGCCTGTGCCGAGAGGCTCATGTCGCCAATCTCGTCCAAGAAAAGCGTGCCGCCGTCGGCCAACTCAAAATCACCTTTCTTCTGTTTAATGGCCGATGTGAAAGAGCCTTTTTCGTGACCGAAGAGCTGACTTTCAATGAGTTCCGCAGGAATAGCAGCGCAGTTGACCTCGATGAAAGGGCCGTGGTTTCTCGGACTGAGTTCGTGCAGCTGACGAGCCACGAGTTCCTTGCCCGTGCCGTTTTCGCCCGTGATGAGCACACGCGCATTGGTCGGTGCCACTTTCCCGATCATGTCCTTCACTTGAAGCATCGGAGCCGACTCGCCAATCATCTGGCTCTGAATCTTTACGGCTTTCTTGAGTACTTTGTTTTCAGTGGCCAAATTCTTGTTGTTGAGCGCATTACGCAGTGTGATGAGCAAGCGGTTCAAGTCGGGTGGCTTAGGGATGAAGTCGAAAGCGCCTTTCTTGATGGCTTCGACAGCGGTGTCGATAGTGCCGTGTCCCGAAAGCATGATAACGGGCACGTCCGACTCCTGCCGGATGGCTTCCAACACTTCAATGCCGTCCATTTCGGGCATCTTGATGTCGCAGAAAACGGCATCAAAGTCTTGATCCTTAATGAGTTGTAAGGCGTCTTTGCCGGTGCAGGCGTCTTCCACCTGATAGCTTTCGTTTTCGAGGATGTCGCGCAACACGCGGCGGATGGGGGCCTCGTCGTCGATGATGAGTATCTTGGTCATCTGTCTTTAATTTTGTGCAAAGATAGCGACTTTTGGCTCATTTTTTCTATTTTTGCCTTCAAATTATTGAAAAATGAAGAGGATTTCACTGCTTATTGGTTTGCTGTTGGGACTGCAGATGATGCTTTTTGCCCAAGACACACTTCCTGCGCCTACTTCATATCGGGTCAACAAGGTGTCTTTCAATATGGTACGTATCGAGGCGGGCGGCTTCTGGATGGGCGCGCAACGTAAGGATACGGCCGAGTTCAACTACGACCGCATGGCGCAAATCGATGAGTTGCCAGTGCATTTCGTGACAATGCGCGAAGATTATTATATCGGCCAAACTGAAGTGACGCAAAAGCTCTGGAAAGCCGTGATGGGCTATAACCCAAGCCGTTACAAATGCCCTAAACGTCCTGTGACTAATGTCGATTACTTTGAGGTGCAGGAATTCTTACGTCGCCTCGACAGCATCACAGGGATGCAGTTTCGCTTGCCTACCGAGGAGGAATGGGAGTATGCGGCACGTGGCGGGAAAAACTCGAAAGGCTATATCTACAGCGGCGGCAAAGAGGTGGATCGTGTGGCTTGGCATAACGGCAATGCGCGCAAAACCAAGAAAGTGAAGAAACGCAATGCCAACGAGTTAGGCATCTACGACATGAGTGGCAACGTGTGGGAATGGTGCGTATCCAAATATCGCTATTATGACAAGGAGCGCAACGCCACTTTGGGTAAAGATGGACAGATGTACTGCATCCGGGGCGGCGGTTGGCAGTTGCCCAAGACTTCGTGCCGTGTCTCGTGGCGCGGCAAACGTCTTCCCGACCTGAAGAATTCCTTTGGCGGTTTCAGGCTGTGTCTGGATGCGAAATACGTGAAACAGGAAGAAGCTCCCGAAGAGGAAATCCTCATGAAAGAGGAGGAGTGAGTCTGAGCTTTTTACTCCTATAATTAATAACGGCCTTGTGTTTTTTCAGCAAATCCCCGCCGATGATGCCGTCGATGTGGGGTAGATGGAGTTTGCCGTACATCTCGTGGATGTTTTCCAGGTCCAAAGCAACACCTTCATAATCTGTGATTTCCAGTTCTCCGATGGACATGCTGTCGATGATGAAAGTGGAGCTTTCCAAGTCGGAGCTGCCCACACCGGCAGTCAGGCCTTCCTTCTTCTCAAACTGAAGGTCGTCAATAAACGTGGTAATGGTTTTGGGATCAAACACGGAGCGTGAGGCTCCTGTGTCAATAAGGAAACGGGCTCCCTTACCATGAATCTTTCCTTTGACCATGATATGGAAGCCGTCTCCCTCAATATCAAGCAGTTGAATAGGTACTTCGATATAGCGTCGCATATCAGAAGTTGGGCTTGATGGCGTATTTCTTGTAGAAGTCCTTGATGATTTTCACGGCTTCGTCGGCGGTGTCGACGACATGGAAAATATCGAAGTCTTCTTCTTTGATCATGTGATTGGCGAGCAAAGTGCTTCTGAACCAGTCAATCAGTCCTTCCCAATAGTCTTTTCCGACAAGGACGATGGGGAAGTCGACCATTTTGTTGGTTTGGACGAGGGTGATAGCCTCGGAGAGTTCGTCCAAGGTGCCGAAGCCGCCAGGCATGGCGATGTAACCCTGCGCATAACGCATGAAGATGGTCTTGCGGACGAAGAAATAGTCAAAGTTGATGTTCTTGTCGTGGTCGATATAAGGATTGAAATGTTGCTCAAAAGGCAGGTTGATGTTTAGTCCGACGCTGGTGGCACCGCCTTGATTGGCGCCTTTGTTGCCGGCTTCCATGATGCCGGGACCGCCACCTGTGATGGTGCCGAAGCCGTAGTCGGCCAGTTTTTCCGCAATCTCGACGGCCATCTCATAGTATTTGTCGCCCGGCTGGGTGCGTGCCGATCCGAAAATGGCCACGCAAGGCCCGATTTTCGACATCTTCTCCATGCCTTCCACAAATTCTGCCATGATCTTGAACACCGACCACGAATTATGTGTCTTGATGTCGTTCCACGATTTGGGGTGGAAGCTTTCGCGGATGATTTGTTCTTCTTTTTCAGTTATGGGCATAAAAAATTCAAAATATAAGATTCAAAATTCAAAATTTCTGTATTTTTGCAGCCGATAAACGCGAATGTAGCTCAGTTGGTAGAGCATCAGCTTCCCAAGCTGAGGGTCGCGGGTTCGAACCCCGTTATTCGCTCAAAATTATGGGGTTGCGCTATGCGCAACCCCATAATTTTATTACGCCATCGCTGTTCCGCATTCAGGGCAGAACTTGCCGGTCACCTCGGTGCCGCATTTCGGGCATTTCTTCGGGGCGTCGTCGGCAGGGATGGGAGCACCACACTCAGGGCAGAATTTGCCAGTGGTCTCGGTGCCGCACTTCGGGCACTTCTTGGCTGCCTTGGGAGCCGGGGCGGGAGTACCGCAGTTGGGGCAGAACTTACCCGTGATGGGAGTGCCGCACTTCGGGCAGGGAACGCCTTGCGTTTGAGGAACGGCAGCACCGCCTTGTTGCTGTTGTGCATACGGGTCGTAGTTCTGTTGCTGGCCTTGGTTGTTCCAAGCGTTCTGCATCACGCCACCCGTCATACCGCCCGTGCCGGCGTTCATCATGCCGAGGCCGATGAAAGCGTTGCCAGCACCACCAGGGTTGTTGGCTGCGTCACCCATGACGTCGATGATCTTACCTTGCTGCATCATCGAGTTGGAGCTGTATTCGTAGCGGTCGATCTTGGCCTGGCTGGCTTCGTCGAGTGAGACGGATTCCACAGTGAAGCTGACCAAACGGATACCGCGGGCACGGATAGGCTCGTCGAACACGCGCTCGTCCATCACCTGCTTGATCTCGTCGGTGTAGCTCGGGAGTTCGAGCACAGGAACGCGATGTTTGCTGTTGCCCATCTCGTTGAGCACGTTCTGGAAGGCTGCGATTACCTCGCTACGCATCTGCTCGGTGATGTCACCTTTCTTCACCACATTGCCTGTACCGGCATGGTTACGCATGAAGATGGCCACGTCGTCGAGGCGGAAGGTGTACTTACCGTAGCAGCGCACGTTGACGCCCATCGGGCTCAGCGAGCCAGTCATCTGGTTCGGGATGGCATGCGACCAGTCCTGGAAGGGGATAGGTGTGGCTGTGCCGAACTTGTTGTCGAGGATTTCCTTCGCGTTAAAGAAGAACACGGCCTGCTCCTTGGCGGGCGTACCACCGTAGGTGAAACGCTGCCACATCTCCTTGAAGACGGGACCAAACTGTCCGCCAAAGAATGAAGGCGACGAGGATTCATCGAAGGTGTAAACACCTTCTTCTGCCGTAGCGTCAAGCACCGCACCGCTGTCGTAGATGACGGCCACCTGGCCGGGAGCCACGAGGATACGGCTGCCTTTTGAGATTTGACCCGTCTTGGTGGTTTGCTTCACCATCAGGGTTTCCATGTCCATGTTGTCGCATTTGATTAGGTCTAACCACTGGTCTTTCAGGGTTCCGCCGATGGCGCCGCCAGCTGCACCTAAAATCTGTTTAATAAGTCCCATTGTGTTTTTTGTTTAATTGTTGATTATTTATTGTTTAATGTTGTTAAAAATCCGCGTTTTGCTTCTCAATAAATATGCCAAATTATTGTCGAAAAGGTCAATTTATAGAATGAATATCAGACAGCACCCAGTCATGTTCGCCGTTGGTGATGACGCTGCCGCAATAGGTGCATTGTCCTGATGAGGTGACTTCAGTCGGGGCGCCGCAGTTGGGGCAGTTGGTGATGGAGTTGCCCTTCTTGCCTGGGTCGGTCTTCAGGCCAGCCTTGCGGTTGAAGACCAACTCGTATTTCATGTACCAGTCGCGGTCGGGGTCGCTCTCAATGACTTTGCCAGTGGCGTCACTGATGACATAGTCGCGCATCACGGCATTGAGCGCCACAGTCAGCACTTCCTTGTCGCCGTCCTGGACGAAAGATTGCAGTGAGCAGTGCTTGATGGCAATCTTCTCGACCACATTAGTCTTGCCCAAACGGATGTATTCATCTAACTGTTGCTTGTGCGTGTTGAAGAGGGTCTCGCTCTCAAACGGGCGGATGGGCTTCCAGTCCTTGGCGGTCCAGGCAGCCTGTATGGTCATGAACACCTCACGGGCAAAGCCGATGAACTTGTCGGACGAGAAGGCCGGGTCGATGGCTTGGATTTGCGCAGCCACCATGGCACTGTTGTCGTAGTTAAAATCGGTGTTAGCTTGTTGTTGTACCTGCTGGTTGACGAATTTCGGGTCGGAGGCTTGTTTCTTCTTCTTTTTCCTGACGATAATCAATACGACAATGACCACAATGACAACGGGAATCAATACTGGATACCTGAAGCAGATATATATGAGCCAAAGCAGGGCACCTAAGTCGGAATCTCCACCGTCAAAGCCACTGTCTCCACCGAGAAAGCGGTTCTGGTTGCCCACATCGGCAATGGCCATCGTGCTGCATAGCAAGGCCATGAGCATGAATGCAAAGGGTAAATACTGTCTTAATTTGTTGAAATCCAATTTTTTCATAATTCAGGGTCTGAGTTAGTTCTCTTTTTAGCCCTACAAAAATAATGAAAAAGTTGGAAAAAGTAGCGTTTTTGCTGAAAAAAACGAAAAATTAATACTGTCAATCCAAAGATTTAACGCCTTTTGTGTCACCGAAACAAAAGTTTTCCTATTTTTGCAGCGCGAAATGCAAGAGGGAGCTTAGCTCAGTTGGTTCAGAGCATCGCCCTTACAAGGCGGGGGTCGTTGGTTCGAGTCCAACAGTTCCCACGGACACTGTAAATCAGTGATTTGCGCCAAAATAAAGAAAAAATCGGCGCAAAATCGGCACAAATTTCACGACGTTTTTCTTTCCCCTGGATGATGCCGGGGGAAAGAAAAAAAATGCCTAAATCGAATCAAGAAAATCTTCCTGCTGAAAAAAACTTTGGTTTTGTTGACTACATTCCCGCCGTAGTCAAACACAACGCCCATGGCTGGAGCATTGAATATCATGCCATCGATCCGGCTACCGGGAAACTCAAGCGGCACGCTGTAAAGCTGAACGTGTTGCGGAAAAGGTATGCGTGCCTGGCCGACTTCAAACAGCACGCAGCGCGGATCTGCATTCAGATCAACGGGCAGCTTGCCGGTGGATGGACTCCGTTCGGAGAGAGCCGCAACGTCCGTATGCTCATGCCGGTGCGCATGGTGGCCGACACCTATATAAAAGAAAAGGAGTCGGAGCTTCGTCCGGACACGATGCGGTCGTACAAGTCGTTCCGAAACGTCTTTACCGACTGGCTGGATAAGGAGTGCAAGGATCTTCCGATTGGATCCTTTGGGCGGCTCCTGGCGGTTCGCTTCATGGATGATCTGTTTGCCGGTGGCCTGCGCGGGCGGTCCTACAATAACCGACTGAAGCAGGGAAGGGCTTTCTTTTCGTGGTGCGTAGAAAAGTGCTATGCCAAGGAAAACCCGTTTGCGACGATCAAGGCCAAGCGCGAAGAGCCGAAAAAGAGGATCCCTATCCCGCCCGATGCCAGGCAGCGCATCACCGACTACCTGAAGGACCGCAATCCTGGCATGTTGACCTTGTACCAGCTGGTCTTCGATTCGTTGATCCGTCCGATGGAGGCCTGGCGGCTCACTGTCGGCCATGTGCATCTGACAGAGGGTTATATCCATGTATCTGAAGACATATCGAAGACGCACTACAGCCGTATTGCGACGCTGACTCCTGAACTGGTGGAAAGGCTGCGTGTGATGACCGACGGCCATTGCCCTGAAGAGTATCTTTTCGGCCCTCGATATGCTCCTGGTCCCAAGCATATCCGGTACCAGAACTTCCGCGAGGATTGGGACCGCGTGAGGACGGAACTACACCTCCCGGCAGAAATGCAGCTCTACAGCCTGCGCGACACCGGCATAAACGAAATGCTCAAGTCGGGCATCGACGCGCTGACAGTGCTTCAGCACGCCGACCACCACGACCTGAGCATCACCACCAGGTATGCCAACCACGCAGACCCTCACCTGGTGGAGACTATCTCGAAGAAGGCACCTCGATTCTGACACAATCAACGGGCGCAGCCCGCATTGTGCCTGGGTGCGCCCTATTCAATAACCATCTAATTTCATGTACCATGATCAAAAAGATTCGTTACAAGTTGGTCTACAACCGTGCCAGTTGCTTGAACCAAAGGGGCGAAGGCCTCATCCAGATCGAGGCTGAACAGCAGCATCGGAAAATCTATTTTTCCACCCACACCTACGTCGTGCCTGAGCATTTCGCCCACGGATGCGTCGTCAACACAAAAAACGCCGACGGGCTCAATTTTGCCCTGTTTTCCATGATTAGGGATATTGAGGGAATAGAGCTCGACTATATTAAAAAAGGTGTAGACGTAACGCTTCCTCTCCTGAAAGAGGCGGTCAGGTCTCATTTGTCGCCATCTGCCAAGCTCGTCGACTTCGGCAATGAGGTCGTGACGCAAAGCGAACGTAATATCCTGACCAAGCAAAACTACAAGACGCTGTTCAATAACCTGGAACGCTACAAGCCTGGAACCCTCGTCACCGACATCGACTATCAGTTTGTCGTATCGTATGACAAATGGCTTCGTGACAGTGGAATAGCACACAACACGCGCATCAGCCGTTTGCGGTTGCTTCGTGCCGTTCTTAATGAAGCCAAAAACCGCGACATCATCAGCACAAACCCGTTCGAGCGGTTCAAGATCCAACAGATGGTCAGCAAAAAGGGCTACATCACCCGCGAACAGCTCAGGCAGCTCGAAGCCATGAAGTTGAAAGGCTATGACGACATCGTGCGCGACGCTTTCCTTGTTGGGTGCTACACTGGACTGCGTTTCTCCGACGTCACCGCGCTGCGCCAGGAGCATATCGCCGACGGATGGCTTGTCATCGGGATGAAGAAGACTAAATTCACCGTAGAGATCCCCGTGGCCACGCTATTCGACGGGAAGCTGCTTGGACTCGTTGAGAAGTACGGCGGAAACATCGGACGCCTGACAAAGAAACTGGGCAGCAATTCGGTTGTAAACAAGACCCTTCGCCCGTTGCTCGATGCCGTCGGTGCCGACGCGAAGACCACCTTCCACAGCTCGCGCCACACCTTCGCCACGCTGCTTGGGCAACAGGGCGTCGACATCACTGTTGTGTCGAAGCTGCTGGGCCACCAGAAGCTCCAGACGACGCAGATCTATCGTGAAGTGGATCGCCAGGGCATTTTGCAAGCCGTAGGCTCCAGGGCGTAAAAACACCCGTTTCATGGTCTATTGTTCAATGGTCGTTTTGCGGCCATTCGGGGAGGTGTGCGCTTTTTTGGAGCCTCAAAAATTTTTCCCGGTTTTGGGAATTTGGTAGATGAAGAATAATTCGGGAACAATTAGTTACAAAAACGTGTCTTTCTTATTATAAGATATTGAAAAACAAGATGTTTAATTGGCTTTTGACCGGTATAATACACAAAAATATTTGCCTATCCTTGCGCTATATAGGCAAGAATAGGCAAATGTAGGCACAAAATTCGGGCGTTTATTGCACCAAATCTGCGGGGTTCCAGATCCTCAAATTTCCTGCTGTGTTCTTGGCCGCCACCTGGGTATAACTCACGTTGGCCGTGAATCCGATGGTTAGCCTGTTGGCATTCGTGCCCGCTGTTCCATTAAGAATTTGTGCGTTCTGCACTTGTGCGTTTTGACTTGATCCACCAGTCACCGTGCAATATTGCACGCCGTCGAAAACAGTGATATAACGGCAGTAGTTCCCGAACGAGTTACTACCACAATCGTTCCCGAACGAGTTGCTGTAGCAATAGTTCCCGAATGTATTGCTTCCACAATTGTTCCCGAACGAGTTACTGTAGCAACTGTTCCCGAATGTGTTGATGCCGCAATTGTTCCCGAACGAGTTGTTGTAGCAGTAGTTCCCGAACGAATTATATTGGAAACCGTTCCCGAACGTGTTTTGGTAGCAATAGTTCCCGAACGAGTTACTGTTGCAACCGTTCCCGAACGAATTATATCTGAAATCGTTCCCGAACGTGTTTTGATAGTTGTTGTTCCCGAACGTGTTTTGATAGTTGTTGTTCCCGAATGTGTTGCTGCCGCAATTGTTCCCGAATGTATTGCTTCCACAATTGTTCCCGAATGTGTTAGAATGGCAGTTGCCAAGGAAGCGATTGTTATTGCAATACGAGTAATCGTCAGCATACTGGGTATCGGACAAATCCGTGTAGCAGTTGAAAAACACGATGTTGTTCAGCATCTTCGCCATTTCACCCTTTCCAGAAGCGTACTCGTCCGTGGCTTCGGTCAAGTGGTTGTCGTAGCATGCTATTTCGTTTCCTTCGTCGTTCTTCAATCCGAGGTGTGCGACGACTGTATAATCGAACCACTCGCCACTTTCCAAATCTTTCAGTGCGAAGGTGTAGAAATAGCCGGTGTCTTCTCCATAGGTTGCTTTACTCAAAACGTTGTTGTCTTGTAAGTCTTTGGCACCGTAGTAGTAGCCATAGCTGTTGTCGGCGTTGTCAACAACAAGATAGGGGTGATCCTGGTCTGCCGTGACTGCCCACCTCTGGAACATGATATTCTTGAAGTCGTAGGGACACTCGTTGCCCCACTCGTCCTTCATGTAGTAGACCACGCCACGGCCATCCTGGTCGTCGGCCCAGACGAAGCGGTCGGTGTCGTTGTCGAGGCAGTATTTCAACAACCAGTTTTCCAGCTTGCAGTTCTGGAAGTAGGTGTCGCCAGCGTGATGGGCGGCATAGGCGTCCTCGTTGAGCGTTGTTGCGCTGTCGGCACGAACGATGATGTCGAACCGGTTATTCGCCGCCTGCGTGTTCGCTTGGGTTGTAGTACAGGTGTAGTTTATGATGCGATACCACATTCCCGGCACCAGGTTTCCGCCGTTTCTCAACGTGACCAGTTCGGAATAGGTGATTTCTTCGACATGGGAAATGGTCTGAAGAGCCGCGTTTATGGCTGCATTCACGGCCACACCGCTTTGGGCATTGGTGGAATTGGGGTCAAATTCTTGGTCGGCGGCCACTTGCAAGGGTCGCTGGTTGAGCTCGTATTTTGGTATTCCCATAGCTTAAAGGTATTTGTAGGTTAAACTTGCGCGGTTGGTCCAGGAGCCCGTTGCCCAGGCGATGGTGATATTGGTTGAGGTTCCGTCGTCGACGATGACGGTGCGCATGATCTTCCACGTTTCGAGGTCGTCGGTGGCCGGGTCGGTCGACGGCACGGGGGCCTTGCCGCCGTAGATCGTCGTCGTGGTGGTTCCGTTGCTCGTGGAACTGGTAATTATTTGCTTGGCAAAGCCTTCACTCACGAGGCCGGCCATTTCTGCGTTGTTGATGAAATGCATGGTTGTATGGTTTTATTTGGTTTGCTTTTTCTGTTTGCTTGCTGATTTCGCGGCTTCGCCTTTCTTCGGTGCGGCTTTCGCAGCGGCCTTTTTTGCCGGCTTCGCTTTCTTCACCTTCTCGGGGTTCACCACATCGAGATCCATGAAAGCCTCGGTCTTCTTGCCGCTGAGCACCAGACCTATATTCTTCATCAGCTTGTCGCCGGTGGGTAGCACCTTCTTGAAGTCGGCCTCGGTGAGGTACTGCGGTTTGGTGGTGTATTCGGTCCACGATTTTGCAAGGAAACCGTTGCTTTGATGCGCCTTTCGCAAGGTGTAGCAGCACCATTGCTCGAAATAGCGGGCAAACACCTCTGTGTTGTAGTGCCAATAGTCGCTGGCCTTAGCGAGGCGCTTGAAACTGTCGGTCATCTTGATCTCGCGGATCAGCTTGCGCATGAGCAGGCGGCACGTGCCTCCGGTGTTGTCCTCTGGGAACTTGGCCATGCTGCGGCCTGCCGACAGGGCGGCGTGGTTCTTGTTTTGGTCGATCAGCATTCCCACGTTATAGTCGAGGGCGTGGCCGTATTCGTGTGCCATGCTTTGCCCGCCTTTGTTCTTGGTCAGGTTGATCATGTTAAGCATCGGCTCGTAGTGCGCCTTTACGTTGCCTCCACGGCCACGGGCGCCGAAAGCGATTCCGATCTTGTAGTTGACGCCCAGGTTGTCGGTTTTCAGCATCCACGACAGGTCCCTGAGTGAATCCTTGGCGGCCAACACGAAGTCGTAGCGGTCCTCGTTGTTGACGTAACGCCCGAACTCGAAGCCGTGGAGCTTGTATTCCTGGATCAACGCCTTGAGGTCTACGTCGTCATCAAATTGGACGAACGACGACCTGTGTTGCTTTACGCCACGTTCGTCCCAGTAGTCACGAAGACGACCGCCGACGCTTACGCTTGCATTGGTGTCATTGATCTTCTGTTTCATTTGCAGCTTCCTTTTCTCGTTTTGTGGGTCTTGGCCTTGCGGCGTTTTGGGGTTTTCTTGGCGGCTGCCATGGTTTGTTCGTTCGGCTTGAGCTTTGCGATGGGTGATTTGAGTTTCAGCATGGTTGTAGGGTTTTATTGTTTCTTGATGTCGATGCGAAAAAGATAGATGAAGATCCAAAGGCCGACACCTATGCCGAAGATCCAGATGAGGAATCCAGGCCAGAAGCGCGTGCCATGGCTTTCTCCGGTCTTGGGCTCGGTGATGGCCACCTGGGCGAGGCGCACGGTGTCCTGGTAGTGGAACTTTTGCGGAGCGGCCACGAAACCGACGCGCAGTGCGCTATCGGGCTGGCGCAGGCTAACCACGACGGTCCCGTGATCTGTGGCCGCATAGACTGTCTCCCCGTTGAGCACCTTGGCCATGGGCACCAGTGTCGCGTCGGCAAAGGCCGGGGCGGTGAGCACCGTGTCGATCGGGTGCGCTTTCAACTGCACCAGCTCAGGGCACAGTGCCACCGCTCGGCGCACCAGTCGCTCGGCGCACCGTTGGGCCGAGCAGCCGGTCATCACGATGAGGGCCGCAGCAAGGAGGAATATTTTGAGGCTCGTTTTCATTTCTTCAGTCTTTCGATTTCGGTTTTCAGTCTTTCGATTTCAATGTTGCCAGCGTCGATGCTGACGCGCAAGTCGCTGTTTTCCTGGCGTAGCTCCAGCATTTTTTTGTAGAGGTCGGCATTTTGCTGCACCAGCATGTCGATGGTGGTCTGCATGGCGTTGATGGCGCCGTTCTTGCGCATCCTGGCTCCGGCCAACCACGAGACGACGCCCGTGACCGGCACCAGGAAAGTTGTTATCCATTCGTAGGTTGTCATAGCAGTGAATTGATTTTGGTCGTCCAGGTTGTCGTGATGTCATGATAACCAGTTCCGTCGAACTTGTAGTAATAGATCTTGTGGCGCATACGCGGACCATACGAGATATGGATCCACTTGTTTCCGCCCTTGATTTCGATAATTACCTGGTCGAAGTTGCCGTGTCGCATGGCGGCGTCGAAGATGCCGCGGAGCGATCCTCCGGATGCCGGCACGATGTCGGCAGCCTCGCCCAAAGTGTGTTGCGATCCTTGCACTGCACCACTGCCGTGTGTACGGAGATAATCATTGAGGGCAGGGCTTCTATATCCACTGCTGACGATGATCGGCTTACCGTAGAGACGGCGGATGGGATCCAGACAGTTGACCACGAGGCTTTCGAGCTTCGCACGGATCTCGGGCGTCGGCGTATTGTCGATGTTATGGGCCGCGGCGGTTGCACTGCGACACAACTCGTTGATGGTGAAATACTGCATTCCCATGATTTCCTTGGTTTTGTCGATTACTGTTTGCACGGCGCCTGTCACCAAGTTGCCACCCGAGGAAGGCAGTCCGAGGATGACGTTTTCGCGGCGGCGTCGCGTGAGCCACCACACCAGGGCGGCGAGGCCTGTTGCGGCCACCACCAACCCTGATATGATCAGCGTGCGTTTCGTTGGTTTGTCCATGGCTTATGCGTGCTTGGCCTCGCGCAGGGCTCGCTTCCAGCGGGCCGTTGGCGTGGCGCCGTACATTTGTTTGTAGACACTTGACGCTTCCTTGGCCGCCGTGGTCACTTTCTTGCCTTGGCGGCACTTGGTTTTCAGCATCTTCTGGTATGTGGCTTTCTGCTCGTCGTAGATGGACACGGCCTTCTTGGTGACGGCTGAGGCCTTTGCCGGTTTGGTTCTCTTCTTGGTCATGGTTTTTGGGTTTTAGAGGTCTTTAACGATTTTGACGATCATCGCCCCAAGGGCGACGACGGCGAGCTCGACGGCGGCCAGCATGATAATGGAGCTGCGCTCGATCTTCACCGGCACACCGTCTTTGTAGTTCTCTAACAATATGGCTATCTGCTCGTTCATGGCTGCAGGGTTTTAGAGGCTCAGCACCTGGTTGAGGATGGAGTTATAGGTGGCGTCGTCGATCTGGTTGGCGCTCCAGAGCGCGTAGTCGGCTTCGATGACGGTCTGCTGGGCCAGCGTGCGCCCGTTGGCGGTTGCTTTGTCGGAGATGGCCTGCTTGTGGGCGTCGTCCCAGGTGGTGTTGATGATGTCGACCATCGAGGTGAGGGCGTCCTTCACGTCCTTCGTCGTGTCGAGCTTCGAGATGATCGATGCGGTGCTGTTTTTGCCGCCCTTGCGGATGAAGACGAAATAGACGATGGCGGCCACAACGAGCACGGCGGCCACGATGATGAGGATTTTCTTTGTTGTCGGTTTCATGGTTTCTATTGGTTTTGGTTGGTTAGTTTACTATTCATTGATCGATCGAGGCGAGGTATTCCCACATCTCCACCGATATGCCGTCGCCACGGTATTCGTGGAAGTGGTTACGCACGGTATCGGCCACTACGCATTTGGCCACGAAAGCAGCCGAGGTGTCTCCTTTCAGCGCGGCCATGTCGTAGTATTTCCGCGGATCGATGATGAAATAATGCCTCGACGTGTCCTTGATGGAATCATAAGTGATGTATTCCAGCGGCGACACGGTGGACAGGATGGGCTTCATGACCTCGTAGATCTCTCCGTAAACCTCGCTGAGGTCGTCGGCGTCGATGTTGAAAACGACCGAGGCCTGCTCTATCTTCGCCTTACTGCTACGGCGTTTCCACAAGAGCCACAGCACCACGCACACCACAGCTATTCCGGCTGCGATGATGATGGTGCGTTTGGTTTTGTTGTTGGTCTTGCTCATAGGTCATGCGTTTAGAAGTCAGGTGTGATGCCGTGGTTGGTGAGGATGTTGCGGCAACGCTGCAGCTCGCTGCTGGTAAGCTCGGCATGGAGCGCTCCGGGCAATGTGCTCACCGTTCCTGGGTTAATCCAGGTGGCAAAGTCGCTCGTGGCCTTGTAGATATTAATCCATTCCTGCTTCAGCTTCAGATAGTCGTCTTGCGTCCTCAGTGCTCCCAGAACAGCATAAACCTCGTCCTCGTCGGTACCGGTGGGAAGGTTGAGAATGAGTATCTGGGCAGCGCCTAGCGACTTGTGTTCGACCGTGGCGTCCCACAGGCGTTGTGCGAGCTCCGCGAAGTCGAGGCCAGGCGTGAGGTTGGCCGGATTGGGATTAGGCTTGTTGATCTCGTCGCGCACCGTCTTGATGGACGACTTGATCTTGCCAGCAATCCAGACAGTAACCAGGATGGCGACGATGACAAGCACGCCCACAGTGATCGCGTTTGACGGCTTGCTCAGCCATTCCACAGAAGACTTGAATTTTCCTGATATATTCTTGCTCATTTCTTTGCTTTTTTGATGATTACATAGACAAGCACCGCCGCCAGGGCGCCGATGGCCACGACGAGCAGCGGGTAGGCGGTGAGGTCGAAGGGCGTCACCTCGTCGAACTTGAAGCCGTAGGCTTCCTCGTAGGCGGCGATGCGACCCTTCACCCAGGCATGATCGGTGCGGGCAAGGAACTCCTCCACCGAGTCGTCGCGGTTGGTGTAGGGGCTCAGCTGCACCCAGAAGAACTCCTTGGCCGACTGCGACGTGCTCCGGCGGCTTTCCTCGAAGGACTGCTTCAGCATCGTCTCCAGGTTGGCGCGTCGCGTGGCGTCGTCCCAGCCATACCAGCCCTCGTTGCGGTTGCGGATGGCGCTGTAGATGGACGAGCTGAGGCTGAGCGCGGCACTGGCCGCCGACAGTATAAGGGCCACGTCGAAGTTGCTCGTGTCGGTGCCGTCGAGGTACGACAGGAAGCGGTTTCGGGTGGCGCGGTCGTCGTCGTCGACGGCGCGGCTCATGAAGAGGCTGGATGCGAGGCGGTTGGTCTCGCCCTCGTCCCATTCATGGTGCTTCAGGTGGCATACCTCGTGGCAAAGCACGAACTCCTGCACCATGGGCGGAAGCGTGTAGAACGCACGCTTGTTCACCTCGATGGTGTTGTTGAAGTGGTCGGCACGTGCCAGCACGGGCCCCAGGTCTTCACGGTCGATCAGCGTTATTTTTTCTTGCGGTCCCATAGCAGCATGATGACGGCCACGGCAGCGGCCCCGATGATCAGATAAGTGGTCCAGTTGGTCGATTTGGTGGTGTCGCTGGCACCACCGTTGCCGGTATATCCGTTGCCGGTATATGCGCCGGGATCTGAGCTGGAAGACGGCTCGTCGGGCTCCTGGTAGTTAGCATATTGGTCGATGCACTTTCCGATATCGGCTACGAGGTCAGAGGCTTCGTCCTTGGAATCACACCGCACACGGAAGGTTTCCCAGTTGCCCAAGACGGATTGTCCGCCAGGAACGAGACCCCATCCGAGAGCATTGTCCCAGAAGGAATCGGCGATATAGTAGGACCATTGAGGCTGACAGGCCGAAATGGCACCCATGACTTTCTCGCCTTTATCCTTGCTCTTACATACGATCTGCACTTGGCGCGGGGCTCCAGACTGAATCTTGGCCGACTTCACGCCGAGGCCGACAGTCTTTCTGTGGTTTCCGGTAATATATTTTTCAGCCATTTTTGTTGCGGTTTAGTTGTCACTTAACTTCTTTCAGTACGAGATAGACGGCGATGACCACCACTGCCCAGGTGAGCAGGCGCACGCGGCGCTGGAGCGCTAAGCAGCACACGTCCATGCGCACCACGGCCACGGCCGTAGGGTCGGCCTCGGGCTGGGCGCCGGGCGTGGCTTCGAGAGCTTCGACCACTGCAGCCGCATCGGCTGCAGTGTCGATTTGCTCGTATTCAGTGGAGCCGCCGCCGAAACATCCGGATTGGGTGATCATTTGGCGCCTCCTTTCCATTCCTTGTAGACGACGTAGGCCACAATGAGGATGGCCCACCACCATTTCTTCACGAAGGCCTTCAGGTCGAAGCCCTTGGTCTGGCCGCCGATGGTACCGGTACCGGTTTCGGTTTCGCTGCCCGAAGCAGTGCCCCAGGTATTTCCGCCGCCGCCACCGCCACTGGGAACTTCGCCGTCGTTATCTACGGGCTTTTCGTCGTCGGTGACGTCGCCGTGACCGTTGTCGTCGGCCTCAAACACGGCCTTGATGTTATAGTTGTTGTTCATCTGGAACATGTAGGTGTTCGTCTTCTCGGTGCCGTTGGTCGGGCCGCCGGTCCACTTCACGAAGTGGAAGCCGTCCCTGGCTTCAGCTGTAAGGGTGACCGTGCTGCCTTGGGCGGCTGTGATCGATGCGCTGCTTGCCGGCGTGCCGTTGCCGTAAACGAGGCCGTTGCCGTTGACGCGGCCCATGCTGCCGTCCCATTTGATGTTGGCGGTGAGGTTTTGGGCGTCGTTGCCACCGGTGGGGACGGCTGTCTTTTTGAAGATGGCCTTGAAGGTCATGTCGCGGTTGACGGTGACGTCGCGGCTTGCGCTGGTGACGCCATCGGCCCACGATACGAACTCACAGCCTCTGTTGGGCGTGGCCACCAGGCGGATGCGGGTTCCGCTCTGGTAGACAGTGCCTGCGGTTGGCGTGAATCTGCTCAGCTGTGGATTATCCTTGGGTTTTTGTTCGGCAACGAATTGGCCGGTGGGTACCGGAGTGGAGAGCAGCTTGATGGCCACGTCGCCCATCGAGCGGTCGTTGGCCGTGGTGATGACGCGATAGTTGGTCGCGCTGCCGTTCTGGTAGTTGCCTTGGCCGGCATCTGTGGAGGTCTTGTTGCTGAATCGGCGCGAGTAGGCGCCTGTGTATGCTGGTTTGTTCATGGCTTACTTCTTGTTTTTGATGATGAGGAACACGAAAGCCAGCAGCACCAGGGCGACGATAATGCCGATCAGGATTCGGGTGGTCTGCTGCTCTTTGTAATACAACTGGTTGATATACTCGGCGCGCGTCTTGTCGTTGGTGCCCCAAATACTGGAGATGGTACCTGAGACGGAGTTGACGATGTCGACGACGCTGCCCCAGATTCCGGAGCCGGATTCGTCTTTGCCGAGGCCTTTGTTGCTGACAAAGCTGCCGTCTTCCATTGAGGGGCCTATTTCGGTACCGTCGTAGTTGCTGAAGCGCCGGGCCACGAAGGCCTCGCTTTGCACCTGAACGGGGGAAGCGGGAGCGGGATTGAAGATGTCGTTCATGGTTTATCGGTTTTTGGTTGGTCTTTTTAGCAGACACGGCGGGCGAGTCTTGCACCCGCTCGCCGTGTCGTCATTATGAAAAAGCTATCCTTGGTATGTTTCGGATCAGAGTGCAGCCATGCTGTCGAACACGAACTGGATCGAGAAGCTGGCACCAGCCGGAACGTTGATGGCCATGAAGACTTCAGGAGTGAGGTCGAGGGTCTCGTCGCTCAGGTCGATGGTGATCTTCGAACGGTCATAGGCGTTCACGTTCACGTATTGCTGCAGGGTGATGAAGTCCATGCCGCCCTTGGCACCCAACACGGTCTTGGCGATCTCGATCTGCTGGTCGAAGATGGCTTGGCTGGAGACCTTGTTTTGGATGATGATCTGCGACACGCGCAGGCCAACGCGTTGCACGGCGTTGAGGAAGTCGCGAAATTTCACACGGCCCACACCCGTCACCTGGACGTATTGGCCGCTGTCGGCGCTGTTGTAGTCGTCGGCCACCTGGTCGCAGGCGTAGCCGGCATTGTTAAGGTCGGTCGGGTCGCTGAAGGACATCACGGCGACTTTCGAGGTGCCGTCCTGGACGAACTTCATGGCACTGTAGATGCCGGGGAGAAGGGCGACCTTCTTGTCGTTGGATTGGTCACCGACAAAGTTGAACGTTGCTTGAGCCCTGAGGGCTTCTTTCAGAGTATTCTGCATTTGTTTAGGTTTTTTGGTTGTTAATGTTTCGGTTGGTTGGTTTACATGGCGTCGATGGCCTGCCAGTATTTCTTGAACTGGTCGCTGGAGATCTTCCAGTCGGCATCGGCTTTCTTGTAGTGGTAAGCGTAGAGGGCTTCGATCACAAGCTGCTGCTCATAGGTGCGGCCCTTCTGCTGTGCTTTCTCCTCGATGCCCGAGCGCCAGTTGAGGGTCGAGTTGAGGTAGTTGGCTTCCTTGCGCACCAGGGTGGCCTTGGTGCCGGTGATGCCTGCGGCCTTGATGACGTCGTCGACGTCATACTTGTCGAGGCCCGAGCCAGAAGCCGGCGCGTCGGTGGTGCTACTTCCGGTCTGCTTGCTGCGCTTCCACAGCAGGTAGCCTACCACAGCGGCCACGATGGCGATGATGATGATTTTCTTGGTCTTCGGATTCATGGCTGCTACTCCTTTCAGGCTTTCTTGGTTTCTTGGCTGGCCTTCCAGGGCTTGTAGACCAGGACGACGGCGACGATGACCAAAGTGGCGATGCTCACCATGGCCATGATCTTGTTTGATTTTGCGATTCTGTCTAACATGGTTAATTTTGGTTTTTGGTTAATGTTTGAGCCGCAAAACTACCACGCGTGAAATAGGCACTGTCCGCATTATGACTGTTAATGCAGGATAATGTCGGATAATGCAGGATAACGTCGGATTTTGCACATAAAAAGCCCGCATCGGTTAAGATACGGGCCAAAATATCTTCTATGGCGAAAAAAGATACTTATTCCAGATGCTCCAGGATGATCTTCACCTGTCGTGGCGTGAAGATCTTGCCGTTGATGTGGCCCAGCTCGCCGATGAAAGGCTCTATCCACCGGCGTACTGTGCGTTCGTTCACCTGCCAACGGGCGGCAAGCTGTCTCAATGTCATGGGATGGAATTGTGGATCACTCATTTTTCACGATTTTGAATGTGTGCGGATCGGTCAGCGCGTCGTGGTTCACCTTGTTCACTGTGGCTTCCACTGTTGGATAGTCGCGGACGTTTTTCTTCCGGTTGATGGGATTGTCGGTGGTGGCGAATATCATGAAATGCGTGGCGTAGGCGAAGAACTGGGGCGGCACGGTCGTGAAGCCATGGCCGACGGCGATAATATCCACGTCGTCGTGACGTGCCGAGATCAGTAATGACTTCAGATAGATGCTCGGTTTGTCGTCGATGTAGGCTCGGCAGTCGTCGAAGACCAACAGACCATGCCTGAAATTCTTGCAGATTTCGTCGATGGCCTTCGGGTCGGCACGGCAAATAATCTTGCGGGCGCCCTTGTAGGTGGCTACACGCTGAGGGTAGTCGGGATGCACCATAGGGATGCCTTGGAAGTCGTCGAAGTTGGGCGTCACCACCAGCACACGGCGCTTGTTTTGCAATGATTTGTTTATCAAGCGCCGTATATAGGTGGTTTTACCCGTACCCTTACGACCCAAAATCACCATCACAAACACCTCACGCGGCTCACTTCGGTTGGTAGGTGAAGGCGCTGGGCTTGGGGTTGGTATTGGCTGCTGTTCCATTGCTGGCGGTTTTTTCGGGTTGGGGTTGCGGTTCCGGTTGTGACTGTGCGGCCTGCTGCATCTTGATCATGTCGATTTGCGCCTGCATGGCTTTCTGTCTTTCCTCGATCATGGCCATACGTCGGTCGGTGAAGGCCTGTTTCACCAGCGGACCGTATACCATGATGTAGAGGATGGCCAACGTCCACTCGGGGCCGATGTTCCAGTTGTGCTCTTCGCTGACCTCTCCCCAGGCTTCTGCGATGTCCTGAAGGTCGCGCTCGTCGGCGTGGTACGATTCGCCGTTCTTTGCCACGAAGTTTGTCAATGCGAAGTCGATGCCGGTGTCGATGAGTCGGGCGATGCGTTCGCCGGTACGCATGGCGTGGTCGTGGTCCACAACGGTCTCGGCTTCCACTTCAACGGGATCGTTGGCAGTGCCGTCGGGGTCAACAAGGTTTGGTGGGAACTCGTCCGATGGTTCGTATTGAGGCCCCGACTTCTCTGGATTCTCGTAGAAGTGCTGGTACTGGGTAGGTGTCTTGAAGGCGTTCTCAATCTCGTCGAAGCTGACGAAATTGTTGTTGTCGGTTGATCCGAAAATCTTGTTTGCGTCCATGGTTACAGTTCTTTTAGGCTTTCGAGCATCTGCCGAAACAGATCGCTCAGGGATGTGGTTTTAATGATACGTTTGACGCGGCTTTCCTCGTCGAGGGTGACGGTCATCAGGCGCATTGCGCCAGTGGTGTTGTCGGGCGCCAGGAGGAAGCAGCTGCCACTTTCTCCGGTCATGGGCTCGATGTCGGCCAGCTCGTTGAGCAGGTATTTTTCGAGCACGGCGGGCGCCTGGTCAATGAGATCGGGCGGCAGCAGCTTCAGTGCCATGCGGAGGCCGGCACTTTTCAGTTTGGATTCGTTGCTCATTGCTGTTGCGGTTTAAGTTCCTCCATCACCTCGCGGATCCGTGAGCTGCTGACGGTGTAGGGAAGGTTGTTTGCACGTGGGTTCTGAAGGTCGTCGATGAAGAGGCGTTCCAGGATCTTCGCCGGTGTGGTCTTTTCGCGTTCGGCCATTTCGTTGAGGAAGTAGGCGCTCACGGGGTTGGGCTTCACGATGATGGCACCGTCGGTGGCGATCTGGATCTGCTGGGCCTTGGCGGCGTTGTCGTTGGCCTCGTTGCGGGCCGTGGCCAGCTGAAGCTTCAGGTCATCGATGTTGCCTTCCTTTTCACCAAGCTCGACATTAAGCCTGTCGATATGTACGTTCAGATCCTTGATCTGTTTCTCCATGGCGATGATGGTGGCCGCGCTGTCGGCATCCTCGGGCGGGTTCTGGTAGGCGTCCATCAGCGTTTCGACGAACGAGCGTGACGTGGTGGCACCGGCTTCACGCATCAGCTGTGCGAAGCGGCGGTGTGTTTCGCTGCCGGGTGAGAGGTTGATCTGTGCCGAAATGCCGTCGATTTTCACGGTTTCGGACTTGGTTTTGTTGGTGTTTTCAGTGTTTTCTGACATTTTTTCTTGTTTTTATGGTTGGTTTTCAAAAAGTTTTGTAGTTTTGCACCCAGTTGGTCGCGGAAAACGGAGTGAAAAACACATGAATTATCAAGACGTGAGGGACGGGCCTCGTAGCACGATACCCCCCGCGATAACAAGACAAAGCCTTCCTATTGGGAGGCTTTCTTTTTTGGTCGCTTGTAAAGCGTATGGAACGCAAGGCTTTTGTTCCTGCCATTGCGAATTTCCTCAACATAGACGTAGGTGTCGCCAATAGTCTTACGGTATCTGACAGTTTTAAGTCTGTGCTGTTTTGTCGTTGCATCAAGGACTTCTATCTTTTCGGGATACTTTATTATATAGGGTATCAGTAAAAAATCTTCCACGGAAAGAGGAGTCCTGTCGTTGCTGTCCGTTCCGTGGCGACGAAGCGAGTGCCTGTTTCCTGACGTTTCCATTACGTGCTTGTATCCAGTCAAGTCAATGCCTTTCTTGCGTGCCTTATCCATTAGTTCATCGTCGATTTCTTCGCTGATAACGGCAAACTTGTATTCGCATTTTTTGTTGATTAGTTCGACGATTTCCTCGAAAGGAATCTTTTTTCCGGTGTTTTCAAAAGGTTTCGCCATGGTTTTAGTCTTGTTTTGTGCTTGTTTTCCAATGTTTTGCAGTTGTTTTCCAGCCGTTTCCGTTGGTTTTGCAGTTGTTTACGGACTGTTTCCGTGTTATTTCGCCTGCAAAAATAGTTGTTTTTTCTGAAAAATCAACACTTAACTCGTTAATTTTCAATATTTTACATTGTCAAATATTTAACAGTGTCAAGTATTTGACGAAGTAAAGCAACTAAGGACGAAAAAGGGTGTTGCTGTTGCAGCGAAATGACGAAATGTTGTTGTTTGCGTTGCATTTGTTGCAAACGGTTGACATTCAGCGTAATGCGCTGAAATACAAGTGTTGCATTGTGTTGTTTAGTGTTGTTTTTTACTCTACCAATACAACAAAAACAACAAGAAACAACAAAATATATAAAAACATATCCCATTGAAAAATAAGCGATTAGGCGCAAAAAACAACAAATGCAACAAATACAACACCTTTTTTAGGTTTTTGATTTTTTTTGGTGGAAATTTGGGAAAAGAGAAAAGTCCGGTGCCAATGCGGTCATGGCCTTGGTGGCGTTGCATGGCAAAAAAAAACCGCCATTTCGATGCCGGGCGGCTGAAATGGCGGTGTCAATATGAAAGAAAAAAAGAAATTAGGACGGATACAGCTCTTCCTTGATGCGTTGCAGGTTCTTGTAGGACGTCGCCATGAGCGCGGCTGCATGGGCGATATCGTAGCGATCTTCTTCCGACAGGAGGCCCAAGGACGACTCGTGGATGGCCATGATGTCGACGGAGGCGTCTTTCAGGTCGATGGATATGAGGTTCATGAGGCTTTCGTCGGGTCTTTCCTCGTCGCCAAGAAAATCGGACAGGAGCGGATATTTTTTCAGGTCGATGGCGTTCATATCTCACCTCCTTCCAGTTTCAACAGTTCCTCGGTGGTCATCAGCTGCATGGCCGCGTCGAGCTTTGCAGAAAGTTGCTGCTTGCGACGCTCCAAATAGAAGTTGGCCTTGATCATGATCTTGTCGTTGATCTCTGCGTCGGTGGCGCCAAGCTCTTTCATTCCGGCGCGGTATTCCTCGATGGCGGTCATTGCTCACCTCCTTCCTCTTTGTCATTAGGAAAATCTTCGCCGTCGTCGTAAAGATCCAGAAGGTCATCTTCGTTGAGGGCGTCGAGCTTGATCATGGCACGTTTCCTTATTGCCTCGAAAACCAGTGCATTAAATGTCTCCGGCGACGTGCGAGCCAGATACCGTAACAATGCGTCTTCCATCATGCCACGCCTCCTTCCTTGATGTCGGTGAGCGTGAGGTTGAAGGCGCCTCCCAGCTGCGGGCGCGGGCGCGCGGCGATGGCCACGGGCTTGCGCCACACTGTCGCCTTGGCGAGCTCGGTGTGTGCCTTGGGCTTGCGGATGGTGCAGGGCCAGCCCATGCGATGGGCAAAGTGGCGGTAGAAGCGCTCTTCGTAGTCGCTCACGATGGGGATGACGATGTTGTCCTTCTTGTGGCAATCGCGGAAGATCACCAGCGTTCTCTGTGCCGTCTCTCCGGCTGTCCTTTGTTCGTTTTGCATAATGTTGATAATTTTAGCACGTGGCACGAAAAAAGCGGCGCACCACTTCCCGCTGCTAAAGTCTATCAACCGGACCGACGCGGCCATTACAACCGTGTCACGGGGTTGGCGCACCGCCATATCTGGTGCCGCATTGGGGCATAAAAAATGCCCGGATTGCAGCGCAAAACGGACGGAATCACCATCCGGTTGAATAACTTTAGCGTTGCAAACATACGGCTTTTTTTTCATTTCCAAAGGATTTTTCGTGTTTTGTGGAAAAATTTCGCTTTACAATGTCAATTATTTGACAAAATGTAGTATCTTTGCAGAGTCGAAAGGCGAAAAACAACCTCCGAAGGCGAGCGCCAGTGTGGGCGATTAACCTTCGGCTGGAAAAAACCACCAGCGGGGAGGACGGGAATGCGTTGTTATCCGCTGGTGGTTTTCTTTACCTGGTAGTCGGTAACGGCATATTCTATGGTTTTCCCGTTTCTCCTATATCCTATAACGATTTGCGCGATACCCACCTTTGGCACGTTGCAGCGGAAAACTCCTATTTCCACGAAGTGGAATTTCTTGACCTGAGTTCGCGCCTCGGTTGGCAAGTGCAGCGCAATAGGTTTCGCGTTCCTTATTATATAGGGTAGGTAGAGCGCAATTTTCGAGGATTTGCGGCTGGTCGAGGCATTGTAGGCAGTTTCGGTTACGCTGTCCATGGTTACAAGCACGGGCACTCCGATGGATTTGCAGAAAAATGTCTTTCCTTGGTAAACGGACAATTCTTTTATCAAATAATCTTCCCTTCCATGCATGTCGTATGGGATTTGGATGGCGCGGTTGGCCGCGTTGTGTTTCGGATAGGTTCTCATGTGGTTAATATATTAAAATGTTTCTCCATCGGCTTCCTTGCTGTTCAGCTCGTCCCACTCTGCAGGCGTGAAGAAGTCGGTGTAGTCGAACTCGTAGACGCGGCCCTTGCCCTTGTCTTCGAGTCCTGGGTCGAAACCTCTGCGGAAATAGAACTCGCGGACGCCTTGTGTCTTATAGTTGTGGTCTTCGAGGATGTAGTGGATCTTGCGGCTCTCCACCGATTTGCACTTGTTCAGCTCCAACAGGTCCTGTATGGTCTTCACGTCGAGGCGGATCTGCGGCTTCAGCTGGTACTCGAATTGTTGGCGCACCACCATGACGATGTTCTGCCAGAGCACGTTGCCGGTGCGCTCCTGAATCTTCTTCAGGGCCTCGGTGGCATAGTCCTCACTGTCGAACCAGAGGCGGGTGCGCTCGGCGTAGAACATGGTGCGGTGCTTCAGGTAGTGGAGAAACGCCGGTATCTCGGCTTCCATGCGCTCGGCCATGTGCGGGTCGCGCTTGTCGGGGTCGATGCCTTTGACGCGGATGATCCAATAGCGCGTGTCCTCGATTTCGATCTTCAGGAAGTTGGTCTCGTCGTTACTGCACATAATCAGCTTGGCGAAGTTGGGCACCTCGCCGGCTTCCTTGCCTTTCTTCTCGATGGGGATGCTGCTGTTGGTGGCGATCATCTTCAGGCGGTTGACCACGGTGGGCTTGTCGGTGTCGATGAACGACTCATCCACTCCGATGATCAGCTTGCCGGCCCACGAGCCGTTGAACTTGGAGCTGATGCGCTCGGAGTCCAGGATGCGCATGTTCTCCTTGAAGATGGCGCGAAGCAGGTTGAGGAACGTGGTCTTGCCGGTGGCCTGTTCGCGGCTCACCAGGCAGAGGATGGGGAGGTGCTGCGTGGGGTGGAGGTAGATCATCTGGAGGTAGTCGAGCGCCATGTTATAGCAGCTCTCGCCTTTCAGGGTTGGATAGTCGAAGATGTGGTGCAGCAGCGTGTCGATGGTGCGCCATTCTCCCGGTTGTGGCTGGTGGCTCACAGGGCAATAGCGGTTGTATAGGACCGACCGATAGCCGTCCTTCTCGCTGTAGACGGTCTGCCGGTATTTCTCCGGATCATTCTCCGGGATGTTGGTGAAAGCGTCGTACTTTGGGATCTGCTGAATGAAGACCTTTGGGTTGCTGTAGTCGTTCTTGATGGTGTCGGCGCTCCATTGCACCAGGTTGAGCTCCGTTTGTCCGTTGGGCGCCTTTTCGACGACCGTCTTGTAATACTCGGTGCCGACACGGATATAGTGCTTTTCGGCGCCTTGCCACGAGCGCACGGGCTTCCCGTTCTCGTCTATGTAATAGGTGATGCCGTTATAGACGAAATCGTGGTTTTGGAGCTCTTTTTCGTATAGATCGTAGAAGTTTTGCACGTTGGCCAGGCCAAAGATCTGTTTGAGCCTGTAGGATGACATTCCCGTCACCTGGTAGGTGTCGACGTAGAAGCGGTTTGGCATTCCCGACGTGAAAGACGTGAGCTCGTTGAGGATGGTCTGCACGTCGTTGGTAGGCTCAAGCAGCGCGTCGTCGATGCCCTTCTGGCCGCATTTCTCGTTGACGTGGGCAAAGTAGAGCTGAACGTCGTAGGGTTTTAGCAGCTCGTTGAACACGTTGAGGGCCACGTAGAAGTTGTTTGGCCGGCGGCTGAGGTCCTTGCCTTCTTCCCAGTGGACCTCGAGGCAGTCGCGGTCGAAGATCAGGATGACGTTTTGCACCTGTAGCTTCTGGATCACGTCGATGATGTAGGGGTGCATCTTGGTCTTCGAGGCGTCCTTGAAGTTGAAGATCCCGCCGATGCCGATGGTGGGCAGCTTGGCCATGGAGAGTGCGAATGCCTTGAACTCACCCTCCACCACGTAGAGCGTCTTCACAGTGGCGCCTTTCCTGTAGGCTTCGATGACGGACGGGGTGCTGAATGGGATCATTTCGGTGCCTTTCGCCTGTACGTATTTCGGCCCGTCGCCGGGCGTGGCCTTGCGTATGCGGCTGAAGCGGCGCGTCTGGCTGTTGCCGTGGTCGTAGTATTCCACGCTGCCGTCGGGGGTGAGGTAGTTGATCTCGATGTCGCCCTTGTCGGTCTCGGTGAAGAACCGGAAGTCGCAGAATCGCCCAGGCTCTTCGCTTTCGGCCTTGAAGGTGTTTTCCTTGTCGGTGATATGGTAGGCCGCGAGGCGGTCGGAAAGGTAGCTCATGGTTTAGGTGTTTTCATAAAACAAATCCAAAAAGTGTGTCCTCTTTTGTGACCAAACAAAGGTTTTTCGGTGGTCAGCGACAACACTGTTTTCAATTTCAATTGCGTTTCAGCCCATTTGAACACAAGCACTCCGTAGTCGTCGAGCACACGGAAGCACTCGCTGAAGCCCATGGTCAACTCCGTCTTCCAGTCTCGGTTGAGGCAACCGAACCTTTTGTAAAAGTTAGCCGCTTTGCCAGCCCAAACCAGGTGCGGAGGGTCGAAGACCACAAGGCGAAACGACTTGTCAGGGAAAGGCATCTGGGTGAAATCGCCGATGATGTTGGGATGGACGATGCACAATTGCCCGTCCGACAACATACATTCCTCGTCTCTGATGTCCATGAAGTCGACCAAAGGGTTGTCCTTGTCGAACCAGAACATACGACTCCCGCAGCAGGCATCCAGAATGGGTCTTCCGTCAGAGATCATGGTTTTGTGTTTGTTCGGTTTGCAGTTTCTGCGTCTCGTGCCCGCACTTAGGGCACACAAGCCAGTGCAGCCTGGCGTCGTATTCATGCCCGCAGTTGGGGCAGGTCGTTTCAATTTCGTGGTTGGCCATTGCTGTAGGGGATTAAGTTAGGGTTTCGGAAGAGGCATGATGTCCGTCTGCAGTCCTGGTTGCGGCATTGCTCCAGGAAGTAGCCCGGCTTGGTCTCTATCCAGTCCAATATGATGCTTTTGCAATAGGTTCTCATGGTTGTGTGGTTTGAAGTTTGACAGGTATTTGCTCAGTTCCTCCTTGAAGTCCTCGCACTTGCGGCGGTAGGCTTCGCGGGCGTCGTAATATTGCGATCGTTCCTGGCAGGTCATGCTTTCACGAGTTCCAATGAGGTACAAGCCACGAAAAAACCAGGGTATGCAACGAATAATCTTTATAATACCATGGAGCGTTGGAGAGCAAAATGGCTTCGGCTTTGGAGATTCTTTCGCCGTCGACTGCCACAAATGCCCGATCGCCTTGGGTACAACCGTATTCTATTAAGGTTTCGCCCTCAATATGGGTGTATAGGAGTGTGATTTTGTCTCTATTGAGTTTCATTGTTGGCCTCCTTTCCTGATGGTGAACGGCCAGCCGTTGTGCCTGGCCATGCGTGTGAATTGGTCTGCCTCAAATTGGGTGCAGTTGCTGATGACCTTTCGGTCGCGCAGGTGGCAGCCGGTGAAGATGACGACGGTTTTCATTTTGCGCCTCCTTCCCCGAAGATGGTGCGCCCGAACATTTCGCGGGCCACCTGGTCGATGATGGGTTTGTACTTGGCCTCGATGGGCCCGCCGTTGCGCCAGTTGCTCCATGTGGAGCGCGTCACCTGGCAGGCCTCGATGACACGGGCGCGGAAACGCTCGTAGTCGTAGATGTTGATCGATGCAATGAATTGTTCCATGACTTAATTGTTTTATTTATTCATCATACTTGAAATAATAAGAGCCCTCGTGAATAACTCTTTGACCCATGGTTTTTCGTTCATGAGCTCGCAGAGCCCATAGGTGATTTCACTTCTTTTTGCATCCGATGAAAAGATTAACTCGTCCGTATTTGCCGCTAAAAACAAATAGGAAAGTCCTTTTTGTTCCGCTAATCCTACAGTTTCACGTAGATCTGCGTAGTCAGGGGCGTTCTTTTCTTCCTGTTCAGGCGTTTTGCCTTTGTTTTCTTGCTTTTCCATAATGGCTTGAATTTTGATTTGACATTGTTGAATATTTGACGATGCAAAAATATTACATTATTGTAATATAATGCAAGAAAAATGTAATATTTTTATAAAAATAAATTACAAATAATTAAAAATCAAATAATTATAATTGCACTATGGAAAAGATTCTTGAAAAAATTGAGTTAATCCGCAAGGAAAAAGGTATTAAACAGGAGGTCTTGGCTGAAATTTTAGGTATAAAACAGCCAGCTTATTCCAATTATATCAGTAGGGAAAGTGATATTACCTGGAGCAGATTATTACAAATAAGTAATGCGTTTGGTATGGATGTGATTGATGTTATTACATACCCGGTAAAATATATCCCTTCTGCAGAACAATGTGAAAGTTGCAAGGAAAAGGATAAAATTATTCAGAATCTCAATGAATACATTGAGGTTTTGAAGAAACGAAACAATTAAATAATCATCAATATGAAAGAAATATCATCTTTTGACGAACTGCCAAAATCAATAGAATATGAGACGGCGGCTGGTAGGTTTTATTATCATCCTACCATTATA
>JAILDR010000010.1 GCA_024689285.1 Bacteroidales bacterium
GTGGAAAACATGCGGTGTCGGTTGAACCATTACAAATTTTGACTATTTTTGCGCCTCAAAACTGAAGCAACGATGAAGAATTTTGTAGAAGAACTCCGCTGGCGCGGAATGCTGGCACAAATCATGCCAGGCACGGAAGAACTCCTCCAGAAAGAAATGGTAACGGCTTACTTGGGCACCGACCCCACAGCCGACTCCTTACATATCGGTCACCTTTGCGGCATCATGATGCTGCGCCATCTGCAACATTGCGGCCACAAGCCCATCATCCTGGTGGGTGGTGCCACAGGTATGATTGGCGACCCCTCGGGCAAGAGCCAGGAGCGCAACCTGCTCAACGAAGAGACCTTACGCCACAACCAAGAGTGCATCAAGGCACAAGTGGCCAAGTTCCTCGACTTCGACTCGAAGGAACCCAACGCTGCCGAGATGGTGAACAACTACGACTGGATGAAGGACTTCACCTTCCTTGACTTCGCCCGTGAGGTGGGCAAGCACATTACCGTGAATTATATGATGGCTAAGGACAGCGTGCAGCAGCGCCTCAACGGCACCGCCCGCGACGGCCTCAGCTTCACCGAGTTCACCTACCAACTGCTGCAAGGCTACGACTTCCTCTGGCTCTACCAGCACAAGAACTGCAAGCTGCAGCTGGGCGGCAACGACCAATGGGGCAACATCACCACCGGAACGGAACTGATCCGCCGTACGCTGGGCTTTGAAAACGAAGCCTTTGCCCTCACCTGTCCCCTCATCACCAAGGCCGACGGCAAGAAGTTTGGCAAAACCGAGAGCGGCAACATCTGGCTCGACCCCAAGCGCACCACGCCTTACAAGTTCTACCAGTTCTGGCTCAACGTCAGCGACGAAGATGCCGAGAAATACATCAAGATTTTCACCTCTTTAGATAAAGAAACCATCGATGCCCTGATTGAGGAGCACAAGAAAGACCCGGGCATGCGCGTGCTGCAAAAGCGTTTGGCTCAGGAAGTCACCGTGTTGGTGCACTCGCAGGAAGCCCTCGATGCCGCCATCGAAGCCTCCAACATCCTCTTCGGCAAATCCACCAAAGAAGGCTTGGAGAAACTTGACGAGCAGACTTTCTTGGACATCTTCGACGGCGTGCCGCAGGAACACGTCAGCCGCACCGACCTCGAAGCCGGCATCCCGATTGTGGACTTCATGGCGGTCAACACGCACGTCTTCCCCTCGAAAGGTGAAGCCCGCAAGATGACTCAAGCCAACGGCGTGAGTGTCAACAAAGAGAAAGTCACTTTGGACAAGGTAATGACCCCTGCCGACCTCATCGAGGGCAAGTATATTTTGGTTCAGAAAGGCAAGAAAAACTACTATCTCGTAGTGGTTGATTGACAGCGTATTGCACTCTACTGGTTTTACTCCCCTTTTGCTCCCCTTTTCATCACCTTTTGGGTAACTTTGAGGTAAGGTCGACTCACCCCCTACTATGCGACGAAGTAGGTTGAATCAACCGTTACTTCAGTAAAGCTTCAGCTTCCTTAACAGAACCGCGTTTACCGTTGATGAAAGCGATGACGAAAGCATCCTTAAAGCCTAAAGCCTGCACTTCGTTTTGGCGTTTTACAGCGTCGGCCTTATTGGTGAAATGTCCTGAAACATAGCAGTAAAGCCCGTTGTGGTCATACATAGCCACTTCTTTCACGCCATTGAAAGCCGGGTCGTTGACCGGTGCTTTCCTGGTCAGCGTGGAAAACTGCACGGCATAATAGGTGTCGCCAGAGATACCATTTGAGGTGCTGACGGGGGTCTCGCTATTGGTGTTGCTTGCAGCAGCAGGTTTCTCGGGCTTCTCAGGTTTAGGCTTCTCTTTCTTGCTTTCCTTTTTTGCTTTCACGGTGGTTTGGGCGGTAGCATGGTTTTCTGCCTCAAATTCGCGTTTGTATTCCTCAAAGGCACGATACAGGGCCAAAGCCATCAGGTTTTGTCCTCTGTCTGAATTGAGGAACTGCTCTTCGGTGGTATTGTTGATGAAGCCCAGCTCGACGAGAATGCTCGGCATGGAGGTCCTCCAAAGCACCAGGAAACCGGCCTGCTGCACTCCTCTGTCGTGGCGCTTCGCCCTACCTGAGAACTGCTTCTGTACCTTGTCGGCAAGTTTGAGGCTTTGGCTTTGGTAAAGGCTCTGCGTGAGCGAAAAGATGATATAGGCCTCTGTGCTGTTCGGGTCAAAGTTGTCGTAGGCATCGGTGTTGTCTTCCAGCAAGATGGCTGCGTTTTCCTTTTTTGCCACCTCAAGGTTCTTCTCGTTTTTCGATTCACCCATCACGTAGGTCTCGGCACCCTGTACTGTGGTAGAGCCTTCCATAGAGTTGCAATGAATGGAGATGAACACATCGGCATTGTTGCGGTTGGCAATGTCGGCACGTTCGCTTAACTCCACAAATTTGTCGGTGCTGCGGGTGTAGATGACTTTCATATCGGGCAGGTTCTCCTTGATGTAGTTGCCGAATTTCAAGGCAACGCTCAAGTTAAGGTCTTTTTCGGTGGACACCGCACCCAAAGCGCCCGTGTCTTTGCCGCCGTGTCCGGCGTCAATGACAATGGTTTGTATCTTTTCTCCTTTCTGTGCGTAGGAGACCAAAGGTAACATAAAAAGCAGAATTAATGCACCAAAATTGAAAATCTTTCGTTGTATCATATTGGTTTCGTTATTTATGCGCGAAGAAAAAACTATCTTTGCAGCGATTTTCGACCGACAAAAATAATTGTTTTCGCTTTGAAAAAACGCTCAACCTATAAGAAATATTTTACAACAGCTGCATTTTGCCTGCTGATAGGATGGGTTGCGTTGTTTTGCGGTTGCAAGCAAACTGCTCATATTGAGAAAGATACATATGGCATGCAGCCTGGCGGAAACGATACGGTGGTAGCTCAGCCTGTTGTTGAACCCGAACGCATTATTGATACCATAACCCTGGTTACGGACACTGCAACTATGGTTATGGACACAATTGAGGCGGATCTTCCATCGGATACGGCAGCCCTTTTTGTGGCAGACACCCTCGTTGGCACCGACAGCATTCATGCTGCATTGGATTCGGTTGCGATGGATACGGTTGCGATGGATACGACAGCCAAAGACACCCTCGAGAGACATCCACGTCGCATCCAGCCGAAACGCTCGTCGTCAGCGATTGAGACACAGGTCATTTGCTCGGCTACCGACTCGGTGTATCGCGACATGGAACAGATGAAAATCTATTATTATGGTAATGCGGAAGCAAAATACGACGATATTACCCTAAAAGCCGACTATTTGGAATTTGACCTTGAGTCAAACACCTGCACAGCGCGTGGTACCGCTGACTCGTTAGGAAGAATCACAGGCCGTCCGGTCTTCACCCAAGGCGAATCCACCTTCGAGGCATTGGAGATGTCGTACAACTTCAGGTCGAAGAAAGGCATCATCACCAAGGTGTGGACTGAAGAAAGTGGCGGCTACCTGCACGGTGAGCGCATCAAGCGAATGGACGACAACACCATCCATATCCGTTCGGGCGGTTACACTACCTGCGACGTCAAGGACCACCCGCATTATATGTTCAAGTTTACCAAAGCCAAAGTCATCCCCGACGACAAGATTGTCACAGGCCCCATCTACATGACCATCGCGGATGTACCCTTGCCGCTGGCTTTACCTTTCTCATTGATACCTAATCAGAAAGGCAAGAAATCGGGCATCATTATGCCAACCTATGGCGAGTCGGCCAACCGAGGTTTCTACCTTGAAAACGGCGGTTATTATTGGGCTATCAACGATTGCTACGACTTGCAAGTGTTGGGTGACATCTACACCCGTGGCTCATGGGGCATCAAGCCAACTTTCCGCTACAACAAACGCTACAAGCATAATGGTTCCTTAGCCCTGGGTTTTGCCGTCAACAAGATTGGAACGAAAGGTGCTGCCGACTATCAGGAAAGTACTGACTTCAAGATACAATGGACCCACAAGCAAGACACCAAATCACATCCTCGGCGCAACTTCTCGGCCAACGTAAACATCGTGAGTTCGAACTTCAATAAGTACAACGCCACAACAACCACAGAACAGCTGAGCAATACATTCAAGTCGAGTATTGCCTATCAGACGAACTTCGGTGGAAAGGTCTATCTTACCCTCAACGCCAGCCACAGCCAAAACACGCTGACACGACAAGTCACCGCCTCCTTGCCAGAACTGACCGTAACCGTCAACCGCTTCTATCCCTTGAAGAAAGTGGGCAAGTCAGGCAAGAAACGTTGGTATCAGGAGATGAACGTCGGCTATACGATGAACGGTAAAATCTACTTCAACGATGTCGACACGGTGCTGTTCCGTGGTATCAGCGACAACTTTGGCCAATGGTTTTCCTACGTGATGCGCGACCGCGCTCAGATGGGCATCAGACACAACATCCCCGTCAACCTGCCCATCAAGCTTTTCAAGCACTTTACCTGGACCAACTCGGTCAACTTCAACGACTATATGTATTTCGCCTATTTGGACAAACAATGGATTCATGACAGTGACTCGACCGGCCATCTGCAGACTGACACTATCCACGGTTTCCGAAATCTTATCGATTTCAACGTGTCGAGTAACCTCACCACCAAAATATACGGTATGGTGCGTTTTGCGAAAGGTCCTATCCGGGCCGTGCGCCATGTGATTACGCCCACGGTAGGTTTCACCTACAAGCCCAATTTTGCAGATCCGAAATGGAACGTCTATGGCACTTACATTGATGGTGAAGGTAAGGAACAAATCTACAACAGGTTTACCAACAGCGTCTTTGGCTCGCCGTCACAATCACAGTCGGGACTGATTACATACAACATCAACAATACATTGGACATAAAAGTGCCATCGAGTGCCGACACCATTACCGGAGTGAAGAATGTCCCCCTGCTGGAATCGTTCAGTATTTCGGGTAACTATGACGTCACCAAGGATTCGCTGCGTCTTTCTCCCATAAGCATCAGCGGACGTACCACCTTGTTCAAGAAGTTGAAAGTCAACTACACCGCTTCATGGGACCCCTATGCTGCTGATTCTTTAGGCCGACGTATTAATAAATTCGAGGTTTTGGAAAGCGGAAGACTCTTCCGCAAGACGGGCTCGTCGTGGAACCTCAGCATGAGCTATTCGTTCAACCAGAAAGACCTTGACAATCTGAGAGGCAAGAAGAAAAACAAGGAAGACTATGGCGATGACATAGGGAGTCGCGCAAGACAATCGATTAATATTACCGATGACGAATTGAGCGAAATCATGGGTAATCCCAATGCCTATGTCGACTGGACCACCCCTTGGTCGCTTACCTTGAGCTACAACTTCACTTACACCACCAATGTGACCTATGCCGCCATCATGGGCATCTCCACCAACCGCGTTGTGCAGACCTTGAACCTCAACGGTGACATCAGCATCACCCCCAAGTGGAAGGTCACCTTCTCAACGGGTTGGGACTTCACCAACCACGGCCTGTCGTACACCAATATCAGCGTCTATCGCGACCTGCATTGCTGGGAGATGCGCTTCAATTGGATTCCTATCGGAAGCTACAAGAGCTGGAACTTTACCATCAACGTGAAGGCAGCGGCTCTGAAAGACTTGAAGCTGACGAAGAAGAAAGACTATAGGGATAATTAGGGATCTGTTGTCCCCACCTGTCCCAAGGCTGGCACAGTGGGACAACGGGACAGGGACAGATTTTCTCACTTGAGAAAAATGAGATTTTTTGCTATCTTTTGCCGTAGCCGGCGTTACGTTCGTTCTTGTTCTTTCTGAGGTTAATCCCCATTGCAATCTTTCTTTTGCCATGATGAAAAATGATTAAAGTTAGTGATTAGGTTTACTTTAGTCACTTCTGTCGTTCGCTTCTGTAGTCTGAGGATGCAGTTGCAAAAAAGATGGCTTCGGAGTGGGTCCGGAATGCCGCGCGCAGGCTTCCGTGTTCCGGTTTTGCAACAACGTTGCAAAGATACAACTTTTTTCTGAATTGGCAATGGGTTGGGGTGAAAAAAATCGAAAAATCGAAAATTTTTCGGTGTTGTGCCCCACGCTTCTGGGGTTACAACGTCGCTAACCACCAGTTGCAATGTCACTCGCTGACGATTAGCGCCTCACAGAACGGCAGTTTGTACGTCACCTGCTGTGGGATGGAAAGGAAGCCAACCGGAGGCTCGCTAATGTGGGTGTCGGGAGGGGTGAAGTTTTCCAGTTTGAACTTTGGACATTGGACATTTACTGTTTGCGTTTACTTGTCGCAGGAAAATCTTATTATTATAATAATAATATATTATTATTATAATAATAAAATAATAATTATTAGTCTGTTCTTATCCCTGAATCGGGTTGGGAAAAACCTTAATGTCCAAAGTTCAAAGTTCAAAGTTCAAACTTTTTGACTTGTTTTTCCGGAAAACCTTCCTGTCTTTGAAGGCGAATTATTTCGACAAAAACCGTATGGTTTTCATTAAATAAGAAAATAATCTTATCTTTGCCGCATAAAAACAAAGTTCGCCATGCCAGAAGAAATCAGAGAGAAATACATCAACCCATACACCGACTTCGGTTTCAAGAAGCTGTTCGGCACGGAGATGAACAAAGACTTGCTCATCAGTTTCCTCAATGCCCTGTTCAATTTTAATGATAAAGGCAAGGAGATTGAAGAGATACAGTATCTCAATGGTGAGAATCTGGGCGACGGATATGGTGACCGCCGGTCCATCTTCGATGTATATTGCATGACAAAAGACGGAAGCCGTTTTATTGTTGAGATGCAAAAGGCGGAGCAGACCTATTTCAAGGACAGGAGTGTCTATTACGCCACCACCCCCATCCGTCAGCAAGCCCCCAAGGGGAAGTGGAACTATCATCTTGAGAGTGTGTATACTGTTGGTATTCTCAATTTCGAGTTCTCGAACAATGAGTATCCTGCCGAAAGCTACAGGCATGAAATCAAATTGAAGGATGTGGAGGACAACCATGTGTTCTACGACAAACTGACTTTTGTCTATCTCGAAATCCCCAAATTCAACAAGACGGAAAACGAGTTGGAAACTCTGTTTGACAAATGGATGTTCGTGTTGCGCAACCTTTCGCGTCTGCTGGAGCGTCCCAAGGCTTTGCAGGAACGGGTCTTTACAAAGTTGTTTGAACAGGCCGAAATCGCCAAGTATTCTGACATCGAACGCAGACAATATGAAGCGAGCCAGAAGGATTATTGGGACTATACCAGCACATTGGAGACCGCTGAACGTAAAGGTGTCCAAAAAGAAAAGATTGACACCATACATCGCTTACACGAAATCGGGCTGCCTGTTGAACAAATAGCTTTGGGAGTGGGGATGGATTGCGAGGAAGTCAAGCAAATCTTGAAGTAGACATGACAGGTTCATACTTTGTTTTTCCGAAAA
>JAILDR010000022.1 GCA_024689285.1 Bacteroidales bacterium
TTTGTGGAATACCAGGTCGGGAATGCCAACCATAGAGCTGGTGGCGGTATTTCCGCTGATTTTGAATTCAAACTGGCTAAAATTCCTTTTGGCAGATTCCCATTCTTCGCCACGCATATAGTACCAGTTGTAACCTTCCGACAGTTCGAGTGTGGTGGCGTCGAGGTTCCCAATTTCCCACGCATAGTTTGTAATGATGCCTTCGTTATCGTAGGTGACGGGGACACTGGAGGCAAGGTAGCCCTCGGTGATGTTGAAGTTGACCGTTCCATTGGTCAGCGTATAGGTACCCCTCATGTGCTGACCCCACGAGATGACATACAGGTCAAGGTTCTCACCTGCAAAGATGGCCACAAAGGCAATGTCGTTCGGGTTGTCTGCAAAGCGCGGAGCCTCCCAGCGGCCTTCGATGGAAGCGTTTCCTTCTGTTTTGTCTTCGTCTTTGTTGCACGAAGCGAAGCAAAGACCTATTGCACAAAGTGCTACGATAAATTTAAGTGTTTTCATGGTTATTTTTTTTTGAAGCAATACGACTTTCAATAAGTTACCGATGGAGATGTTACCTCCCTTGTGGGCCAAGGGGGTAGTTGTCCGAAACAAGTTTCATCTTCAACGTCTTGCCGTTCTTCAGTACACCGTCGTAAGTGACAGTAATGGGAGTGCCATCGTTGTTGCCCGAGACGCTGTAGGTGCCGCTGCTGAAGATTGACTCATTCTCGTATTCCTGTCCGTCGAGAGTGCCGTAACCGCCGGTGTTTTCACCATTGTTAAACATCTCGAACGTCATTTCCACCACCCCGTAAAGATGGAGAGAGACCATCACACCATCGGGATACTGAGTGGCGTCGGCTAGGTCGAAACTATTGTTCCAGACTTCAGGCATGATATGGATGCCCTGAACCATGAGCTTGGGGCTGCCGTTTTCAAGTGTGTCATCGGTGAAGGCACCCATCAGAGTGAGCTGACTGTGGTAGTAGTCCACCACCACATGGTCGAAGGTGTAGGTCTGGCCGTCATATACCAGCGTGTTGTTGGCAATGTTCAGCGGAGAGTCTTCATTGTCCTTGTCCTTGTTGCAAGCCACCATCGCGGTCATCGCAAAAGCGACCATCAGGATTGATAAAGTTTTCTTCATAATGTTTGATTTTTAAAGTTATTAAATTGGTTTGCTAATCAATATAAAACTATCCCGTAGTTATCAATAACGTCCTTATCCTTTTTTTATTGTTGTTATTAGGTTTAAAGTTTAAGGTTTAGGGTTAGTGGTGGGACGGACAGTCCCCTGTCCCAATCCTATTTTAATTTAAAAATACTCCCTTACGGCGAACTCGAACTGCTCCATGAAGATTTGCTTGAAAGCATAGAGGTTGTTCTGTTCGTAGAAGATGAGCATGGCTTTCTTGTAGTCGATGGAGTCGACCGAGCGGAAGCTCAACGGGCAGTAGCCGTTGGCTATCAGGATGGCGTTGCTTGTGATGCGGGCAGTTCGTTTGTTGCCGTCAGAAAAAGCCTGGATGTATGACAGAAGAACCAACGTCAGCAACGCTTTCTCGAAGATGTTTTCCTTGCCGTTGATCAGGTCGCAGGTGTCGCGCAAAGCCTCACGAATTTGGAACGCGTTGTCCAAGGGATGGTAATTGGTTCCCGTGATACCCACGCGGCGATGACGAATACCCCTGTCCACCGACAGCTCTTTGGTGAGCAGCCGATGGATATCCTCGATATGGCTCACGGTGAGTTCCTGCAGATAATCGGGGTTGTCGAGAATGAAGCGCAGGGCATCCTTATGGTTCAGCAGCATCACGGCCTCCTCTTTTGTCTTTCCGCTGGCCGTCTTGCTCTCGCGCAGCAGCCGTTCTGTCTCCAGCAGCGAATAGGTGTTGCCCTCAATCTGCGACGACTTCCAGCTGAGGTCGATCCCCAGCCGTTCCATCTCCTTGCGGTATTCGTTGTCCGTCATCTCGCTGATATGCCGGCGGAATTCGGCCTGCAACCCATCAAGATGGGCTTTCTCCTCGTTAGAGAACAGCTCCACATGAGGCAGATGTTCCCTTATCAGCTCGAAGTTGAAGGCTACCTGCATCTGACGCTCGTCGACATCCTGTGCAAAGTATGTGTCCAGGTTGAGCGGCATCAGTAGATGCGCCTGGGCGGAAAGGCGATAGCGGGTAGCGCGCGCTTTCCCTTCCATAACCATGTCACCATTTTGCACAGCCACAGCGATAAGACGTTTCAATGTCGCCTCGCTGCCCTCAAACGCCGTCCCTTTTGCAATTTCATCGCGTGAAGAGAGCGGGTTATAGTGCAGATACTGTAGTATTTCCCTATAAATATCCATCGTCGAGTAAAGATGAGAATCGGTGCAAAGATAACATTTTTTTTTTAATTATCGGCTCATTTATGGATAAAAAATATATAAATTCGTGTTTTTTTTGAGCCGATTCACCGTGTGGTACGGGGTTCACTTTTTTGCATATATCGAGAAAAATGTATATCTTTGCAGCGTGGACATTTGAGTCGATATGAGAGTAAGACGCTATATAGTAGCACTTTTGTGCGTTTGATATACCCTTGTTGTCCGCTTGTTCTCCGCTTTTAAAGCGGAGAACAAGCGGACAACAACCGAAGAACAAGCGAAGATAAGAGTAAGTTGACCTTAATTTGACTAAAACCATATATTATGAAGAAAGAAAAACCCATGGGATTGTTGCTGAACGGCAGCGTGAGGAGTGCAGGAGTGACATTCTATCTCAAACAAGGACAGATGATTGTGCGGTCATCGAAGACTGTGGCAAAACGCAGCAACACGCACGGCCAGTTCGTTCAGCGGCAACGGATGCGGCACACCACGGCGCTATGGCAGCAGATGAAAGGCTGCCATCCGATGTTCGACGGCGGCAAGAGCACCTACGCCCGCTTCGCCACGCTGGCCAACCGTCTGCCGGAGGTCTTCGTGCCTTGCAAAGGGCCGTTGGAAGGTGCCTCGTTCCTGATGCCCGATATGCCGGTGAGCGACGGAAACCTGACGCCCATCAAACAGCATCTGGGCAGCGTGGTCGGCAGCGCGGCATTACTCACCGACTTAACAACCAGCGATATACAACGCTACGAGAAGTTGCTGCTCTACACCGCCGAACAGCGCATCGAGGGAAGCACCCCCAGGGTGCGGTTCCAGCGGGTGCGCGAGGTGGCGAAGGACGAGTTTACCGAAGTGGACGGCCACCTGGCGCTGACGGGCGAGGAGTTTGCCGACACCCTGCGCGGCTGGGCGCTGGTGCGCGTCAGACCCTCTTCCACCCCAGGCGCAGAGCGCTGCTCGACACAGAGCCTCGTCACCCACTGCCGCCTCTACGAGCAGTACACCACCGAGGAAGCCCTCCAGAAAGCCGCCGAGAGCTACGGCGGCCTGACGGAAAGACTTTAGTTCGCCCCAAGAAGTGTTAAAAGATAGTGTTTTTTGTGGCGGCATTTGGCTGATTGGAAATAAATGTGTAATTTTGCACCTTGAAAATGAGGTGAAAGGTGAGAGGTGAAAGAGCTTTTAACTTTTAACTTTTAACTTTTTACTTTTAAAGTATGGAACCAAAGCAAATCGATCTGAATGACTATGTCCTCTCCGGGGGAGGATATATGGGCGAAAGCTACAATCATAAGAGCAACCCCGACCTGATGCTGAAGTTGTACTCCACTGAGCGGACAGCTTTGTCATTGCTGGAATATGACTGTGCCTGCAAGGCATACGCTTTGGGTATCCCCACTCCCGAGCCGGGAGAGCTTGTCAAGGTGGCCGACGGGCGCACAGGCATCGTCTTTCGTCGCATCCAGGGCAAGAAGTCTTTCG
>JAILDR010000034.1 GCA_024689285.1 Bacteroidales bacterium
AAAATATTTTGTAACCACCGAACTCCATAGACCATTAGAGTCTTTTACACGAATGGAGTAGGAGTGTAATCCTGGCAAAAGGCCGGATATATCAACTGTTGATGTCACTGCCTGTGCCGAACTGATGTCACCATCCAGCCAATAGAGCTGCTGGGTGATGGTGTTCGGCGTCTGTGCCATCATCGTCGTGCAGACGACAGTGGCGACAGCGAGCAATATGCTTCTTAGTCTGTTCATAGTCGTTTGCAAATAATGGTTAGCGGGTCTCCGCATCGAAAGTTACATTAAGATTTGTACCATCAACATCAAGCTGCAGGCTTTTCACTACAGGCGTTGCCGGCACTCTGCTCCAAGGATATTTGCCTCCGCTAACGCCAATTGGTGTCCCATCCGTGCCAAGCCATGTTGGTTGTATCAGTGTAAAGGTTCTGGTTGGGGTATATGCATCATTGTTAGCGTCGCTGAAAATTTGTGTATATCTATCAACCTCAATGAGGTCATATGATGTAAAAGAAATATTGCCCATATGTTGCCTGTAAATACAATTATAAACAGTAGCACCTAGGCCAACTCTATTATATTCATAGTTACTGGAGTAGCCACTAGAGTACCAGTATGTGAAAACGCAGTTTTTCCATGTAAAAGCAGAACAAGCTAAATCTCCTGTTATATTGCCTCCTGTATATCTACCAATGCAACTAGTGATAATGCAATGGTCAATGAGTACCGTGCTTCCCAATTGGAATGCTCTCACACAACCGTTGACATAACAATTTGTCACCAATAAGTTATTGGCCATAATGTCAGAAAGACCATAAATGTAACATGTATAGCAATCGCAGAAAGTGACCTTTGTAATTTCACTGCGAATACTTATATCACGTCTAAAACTGCATTTTTTGATAGTTACATTTGTCAGAGGGGAAGATGCGTTATTGATAAAGTAATCATTGAAATATACACCTTCAATATGAACATTGCTCAAGGTTGCGTCAGTCACTCCAATAGTCAGATTGCCGTTAATTTGGGTAATCCCAGTACCATTGGTCTCATCTTCTTCAAACCCAGAGCCATAGATGTTTACCGATTTGGTGAGGTCCGTCGCATTAAATTGTCCAGGAGAAAGTGTAATCACATCGCCATCAACGGCAGCGGCGTATGCATTGGCAAAAGCCGTCTGGGTTGTGAATACGGTCACGTTGTCGCCATGTTGCAAGGTGGCGGTCATGACATCGGTTTTCTGAGCCTGTGCCATTGTCATGCAACACAGTGCAATTACTGAAAGGATAAAATTTCTTGTTTTCATTTTTGTTGAATTGTTTAGATTTTTGTTTGTTAGATTTTTAAGGGTGCAAAAGTAATGCAAAGCACGGGTACGGGCTGCGATAATACACGAAAATCGACTTGCAAAGTGTATTTTGCAAGTCGATTTTACGATTTGTCAGTCTTTTTTGGGGTCAGGAAACGCTCTGTTGCGCCACCCACTCTTTTGGGGTCATGCCAGTGGCAGTCTTGAAGACGCGGAAGAAGGTGCTCTCGTTGGCGAAGCCTGACTCCGAGGCCACGGTGGAAATCTTCATGTCGGATGTCTGGCACAGCAACTGCTTGGCATGCTTCAAACGGTAGTCGTTGACAAATTGGTTGAATGTGCAGCCTTGGGCGTTGATGCAGGCAGAAACGGCATTGCGGTGTACGCCAAGGGCATCGGCCACGTCGGTAATCTTCAGTTCGGGGTTCAGATAAAGGTGCTGTGTCTCCATCAATTGGGTGATGCGGGCCATCAGTTCATTGGCAGTACTGTCAGGCACGTCATTGCGAGTGGGACACTGTGGAGCGTGGCAATCCAGACCACCAGTTTCCGTTTCTACTTGTGGCATAGATTGCTTCGTCGTTCCTCCTCGCAATGACGCGAAGCGACGAATAATCGCCACCACAGTCACAACCAACATCACACCGCAAAGCACCCATATCCAAGCCCTATATGGCTGTGTGTCAGTAATTATCGCCATTGTTTTAGGTGTCTCTGTATGGAGAAGCCACACCGAAGCGAGAGGCGAGAAGTTGTCGCCAATGATGCCTCCCGCGACGAGGAGGTCGCCGTCGGGCGTCAGCACGGGTGTGGCATCGCCAAAACCGTCCAACGGACCCATATAATATAAGGTGAGCGGTGCCGGTTGTTTGTCGTAGTCCACCGCCACTACGTAAACGCGGCTTGTCGAGTCGTTGCCTATCAGATAGGCACGCTTTGCCCTTGGGTCTGCAATGGCAGGATGGTCGTACTTAATGCTGCCATAGTCCGACATCGTAGGCACTGGAACAGTAGTTTGCAAAAGCGAAAAGGCGGTGTCTTTTATGTGGATGAAAACAACTTCGCCATCATGATTGTATGCCGCAACGAGATAAGAATAGTCGTTCAAGGCTTCGTCTCCGATGAAAGACTCTACTGCATGGTTGTTTTGGGTGTATAAAAACGGCATCCAATTTTTCAGCAGCGGCACGCTGAACGGCTCACCATTCAGTCGATCGACGGTGTCGCAAGGCTCGAAACGACCACGCCACACCGCACCGAAAGCGATAACATCATCGGAAACAGGCAATAAATAAGGAGAGGAACGCCATGCGGCCACTTCCTTCACATGATGGAAAAACTTCTGCCCGTCGAACACCTCGAAAGCGTCGTTGTCGCAATGGTTGCCTGTGATGAGCACCCGTCCGCTGTCGAGTTCGACACCCTGGGCAAAGGCCCTCTTATGGTCGAGGCTGCCGAAACCCTCAAAGATATGTGTCGTGCTGTTGTACATCTCCGCTTCATAGCTCTGCCCAATGCCGAGGTTCCTTTCGTGGCCTCCGCACAGGAGTACCTTCTTGCCATTGTCCATCACTACAGCCATGCCGTTGTCGTGAGGATAAACCGTAGGAACGACATGCCATTCTCCGTTGCTGAAGTACTCGGCGGTGGAAGTCATCACGAGTCCCGAGGTGTGGCCGCCTACCACCGTCAGTTCGCCGTTGGCATAAAACACGTTGTGACCTGAACGCGGCAGGTTCATGTCGGGCAAGCGCTCGGCTTCTATTTTTTGCCACAACGAAATAGTGTCCCGGCCGACAGGTTGTCCTGTCAGCAGGGACACTGATGCGAGCATCAAAAACAATATGCTATGTCGTCTCATGCGATGGGCCATAGCTATGGTTTTTGGTGGCTTTACTTGATGTTCGGCTCCTCCAATCCGAGGTGCTTCTTGGCATCCACGCGCTTTAAGATGACACCGATGATGAGTGCAGCAACACCGAGGCAGGCGAGCATGACCAGCGGCCAAGTGTAGTCGAGGGCCACAGGGTCGGTAACACCGGGATTGGTGTTTTCCAAAACCTTACCAATCAGCAGCGGGAACAGCCACAAGCCGATGTTCTGGATCCAGAAAATGAGTGCGTAGGCTGAACCGATAATTTTCTCGTCCACCAGCTTCGGGACGCTCGGCCACAAGGCAGCAGGCACCAACGAGAACGAGGCACCCAACACCAGGATGGTCACGTATGCCACTACCACACCGCCAACGGCATTGCCCTTGAACATAGGCAGGACAAAGGCAAAGGTGAGGTGGCAGATGATGAGCAGCAAGGAACCAATCATCAGCATGGATGCAGCCTTACCCTTCTTGTCGACATAGCTGCCGAGGATGGGCGTAATGGCCACAGCCAACAGCGGGAACACGGCGAAGATGGTCTCTGCTGTGCCACGCATGAAGCCCATGTAGCAGTATACCACAAGGGCGACGACGGCGAAAGCCATCAAACCGATTTTCATGCTCTTGTTTTTCGAGAAGTTGCTGGAGAAGGAGCAGATAGCCACCACAAGCATGATAATGTATTGCACGATGGTGACGGTGTCGCCAGCCCAGAACGACCCTGCGGCAGGCTCAGTCAGGGTGAGGTTGCATTGAAGCATGTTGACAGCGTATTTCTGGAACGGGAAAATGGCCGAGTAGTAAAGCACGCAGAGTAAAGCAACCAGCCAGAAACCGAGGCTCGACAAAATCTTGCCGATGTCGCTGATTTTGAACGGATCGTCTTTCTCTTCAGCTTCACCGGTCTGTGCATCGAGTTTCTTGTCCATGAAGAAATATACCACAAACATGATAAGAGCGATGCAGAGCAACACCACACCGAAAGCCACGGAACGGCTCACGTTGACGTGACCGCCAAGTTTGGCGAAGAAGGGTGAGAAAATCATGCAGGTGGCCACACCCAGACGAGCCAAAGCCATCTCTGAGCCCATGGCCAAGGCTGTCTCGCGACCCTTGAACCATTTCACGATACCACGGCTCACGGTGATGCCGGCCATCTCAGTGCCGCAACCGAAGATCATGAAGCCGAGGGCAGCCAGCTTGGCTGAGGCGGGCATGCCGCGATAGAACGGCGAAACGCCCAGCTCATCAAAGCCAGGAATGTAGTTCAAGTGATTGTTAAACCAAGTTTCAGCACCGCTGCCAATGAACGACTCGCTGATGGCATAGTACTTAATCAAGCCACCGACGAGCATCACAGCGCCTGAAAGCACAGCGGTGAAACGCACGCCCATCTTGTCGAGGATGATACCTGCGAAGATGAGGAAGAACACGAAGACGTTCAGGAAAGTCTCAGCGCCCTGCATGGTGCCGAAGGCGAGGCTGTCCCATCCACGCTCGGTCTGCATCAGATCCTTGATGGGGGACAGAATGTCCATGAAGATGTAGCTGCAAAACATGGCCAAAGCCAAGAGCAGCAAGGCAATCCACCGCATGGTGGGGTTGTCTCTCAATGTGAGTTTTTCGGTCATAGGTATTTGAATTTAAAGATTTAAGATTCAATAATTAATTATTCAGGGATTTGAACCACTTCCTTCTTGTAGCCCTTCAGCACGGCCTTAGCCATATTGGCCACATCTTCAGCGGTAATGCCGTTGATGATGTCGTTGTAGTCCTGCATCGGGTTATAGCCATATTGCTCTTGGGTCACGATGCTGTTCATCCAATAGCGGTTGCTCTCCAGGTCTTCAGAATGTTTCTTGACAAGGAATTCTTTCACCTTTTTCAGGTCTTCAGGGCGCGGACCGTTGTTGGCCACATTTTGGAGCTCGGCAAGGGCAATGCCTATCAGTTTCTCATACATCTCCTTGTTGGTATCGAAGCCGATGAGGAACATGAACGACTCTTTCGGGAGTAGACTCAAGTTGCCGTTGACACCAACACCATAGGTGCCGCCTTCGTCCTCGCGGATTTTCTCGGTGTAAACAATATCCATCACGTCACTTAACACTTGCATGGTCAATTGGCTCTTGCGGGTGAATTTCATGTCACCATTATAGATGATATAGCAGGTCACTTTGGGATTCTCCATGGCCTTGGTGTAATGGCTGGTGATATCCTTGTCGGTGAGGAGGGGCACATTGGTGGTCCAGGTCTCGTCATTCTTCTTGGTCTTCAGCGAACCGATGTATTGTTCAACCAAGGGTTCGAATGTTTCGGGGTCGATGTTGCCCACGAAGGTGAAGACGAAGTTGTTGGCATCCTTGAAACGGTCAGCGTAGAGTTTCATGGCCTTGGCATAGTCCACCTTGTCGTAGTCCTCAGCCTTCATGCGGGTGACCAGCGGATGGTTGTCGTAAAGGGCGAACATGAGATTGTCGCGGAAAGCGATGTCGGGATTTGACTCAATGTTGGCCACCATCGACTTGGTGCGGGTGATGTAGGATTGGAAAGCTTCCTCGTCGCTGCGGGGTGAGGTGAAATACAAATAGGTAAGCTGCAACAGGGTCTCCAAGTCGCGGGCGGAGCAGTTGCCCGACATACCTTCGGTGATGTTGCTGATGTAGGGGTTGACCGAGGCTTTCTTGCCAGCCAGCACCTTGGGGAGGTCGATGGCGCTGAAGTTGCCCACGCCACCGAGGGTGGCCAGGGAGTTGACTTCCTGCAAGGTGTACGGGTCGTTTTGATCCATAACGGAATAACCGCCAAAACTGTAGACGGACATCATCACTTCGTCGTCTTTGAAAGTGGTGGGCTTATAGATCACTTTCGCGCCGTTCTTCAGGGTGAGGATGGTGGCGTCGAAGGTGTCGTCATGTTTCTTGCTCTCGATGGCACCTTTCACAGGCAATGTGGCGATGAGAGGCTCGTTGCTGACGGTTTCTTCATAAGGGGTGACCTCAACTTCAGAGGCTTTTTGGAACATGGCTAAGAGCTCAGCCTTGGTGGGCAACACTTCGCCTTTCTTTTCAGGGGCGGTGAGGGTGATGACGATATTGTCCTCACGGATGAGTTCTTTGGCGTAGGCGTTGATGGCCTCGACGGGTAAGTTAGGCAGGATTTGGCCGAGCAACATGTATTCGTTCTCGATGCCCGGCAGAGGCTCATTGGTGAGGAAGTGGTTGAGGATGGGGTAGAAGAGACGGCTTGTTTCTTGTTTGTCGCGCTCATCATATTGGTTTTCAATGTGCTTCTGTAAGTCAGCCTTGGCGCGCTCAAATTCTGAGGCCGTGAAGCCGTATTGTTGCATACGCTTGTTCTCGGCAATGATGGCATTCATGGCCTCATCAATGCCGTCTTTGTCTTTAGCGTAGGCGAATGTGCTCCAGGCATCCTTGGTGTCGCTGATGAAGAAAGTGCCGTAATAGCCATAGCCAACGATGAAGGGCGGGTTGGCTTTTTGGGTGAGTTCTTCCATGCGGTTGTTGTACATGGTGCTTACGAGTTCGTCGATGTAGCCTTTAATCCAATAGCTGATGTCGCTTTTTGCCTCGTTCGGCACCACATCGTGTTTGTAGTAGATCGAAAGGTTGTAGTTGGTCTCTTCGGGGTCGGTGCAGATGCTGATAATGGGTTCAGCGTTATCGGCCACTTGGAAACGGGTACGTTCGGCAGGGTTGATGGGGGCGGGGATGTCTTCAAAGATGGCCTTCAGGTGCTTTTCCACTTCGTTGACGTCAATGTCGCCGATGATGATGATGCCTTGCAGGTCAGGGCGATACCACTTGTGATAGTAGGCGCGCAGGGCATCATGGGCGAAACCGCTGACGACCTCTTCGGTGCCGATGGGCAGACGGTGGCCGTAGGGGCTGTTGGGATAGATTTCGGGCAACATCTTCTGGTAGATGCGCATTTGGGCACCTTGGCCTTGGCGCATTTCCTCTAAGATGACACCGCGCTCTTTGTCGATTTCCTCGCTCTCAAGAGAGATGAAGCTCGACCAGTCGTGTAGGATGAGGATGCACGAGTCAACGAGACCCATGTTGGTGGTCGGCACGTTGGTGAGCATATAGACGGTTTGCTCGATGCTGGTCCAGGCGTTGACGTTTTCACCAAACTTCACGCCGTTGTGCTCCATGTAATTAAGAAGGGCCTTGCCCGGGAAGTTGGCGGTGCCGTTAAAGGCCATGTGCTCAAGGAAGTGGGCCAGACCTTGTTGGTCGTCCTCTTCAAGGATGGAACCGACTTTCTGCGCGATGTAGAAGTTGGCGCGCTGAGCAGGTTTTTCGTTGTGACGGATGTAGTAGGTCAGTCCGTTTTCCAATTTGCCGCGTCTGACGTTCTGGTCGAAGGGGACGGGCATAGCTTGTTGAGCGATCATGGTCGCGCTCAAGACAAGCGTTGCGACTAAAGATAATGTCAGTTTTTTCATGTTGTTGAATTTAATATAAATGTATTACATATTTTTCAAGATAATACTCTTCCTTAAACCATTTGTTAATGGCTACTTTCTTGTGTTTCCAATAACGGTTGAGGGCGTTGAATTCTTCTGTCAGGTCGCCACCTTTCAAGTAAATGATGCCGCCTGCTTCCGCATCGCCCCTAATTCTCAATTTGTTGCCTGCGAGATTTGCAATTTCGGGCAGGGTCATCACGGCGCGGCCCGTAATCACGTCAAACTTGTCTTTTACTTCCTCAGCGCGTTTGTGCTCGGCTACGACATTCTCCAAGCCGATGGCATCTTTCACGGCGTTCACCACCTTGATTTTCTTACCAGTCCCGTCGATGAGGTAAAAACCGGTCTGAGGAAACATGATGGCCAAAGGAATACCGGGAAAACCACCTCCGGTTCCTAAATCCATGACTTTCATGCCGGGCAGCAGGTCGAAGTATTTGGCAATGGCCAGCGAGTGCAAAACATGGTGTTCATAGAAAAGTTCCATGTCTTTGCGCGAAATCACATTGATTTTGCTGTTCCAATCTAAATAAATGTCTTTCAGTGCATTGTATTGTTCTTTCTGCTTGTTGGTTAGCTCAGGGAAATATGTAAAAAGGCTTTTTGTGTCCATAATGGTGGCTTGAAACGGGCTTCAAAGATAGGGAAAATTTTGTTTCGATGCTGTTGTATAAAGGAAAATGTCGTACTTTTACACTTTATTTCAAACAAAGGCATGAAGAAAATACTGCTAATTATTGTAATGCTGCCGATGGTGTTGCTCGCACAACGCATTACTCCGGAGGCTTATATCGAAACCTATAAGGGCATCGCCATGCGAGAGATGCGCGAACATAAGATTCCAGCCTCAATTACCTTGGCGCAGGGTTTGTTGGAATCGGGAGCAGGCAACAGCGCGTTGGCACGTGAGGCGAAAAACCATTTTGGCATCAAGTGCCACAAAGGTTGGGAAGGCGACACTTACATCATGGATGACGACGAGAAAAACGAGTGCTTCCGCAAATACGCCAATGTAGAGGAATCGTTTGTAGACCATTCGCTTTTTCTGGCTACACGCAATCGCTATGCAGCCCTTTTCGATCTTGACATTACCGACTATGAAGGCTGGGCCAAGGGCTTGAAGGCTGCGGGTTATGCCACCAATCCGAAATACGCTCAACTGCTTATCGACCGTATCCGTCTTTATGATTTGACAAAATACGATCAAATTGCTCTTGGTCAGCGTGTTGATGATAACGAACTGCCTGAGATCGCACCTGAGGACGAACTGCTTGAGTTGGCTTATTCTCCTGAGGATCGGTCTGTTTTTGAATTGGTCGACATGACTGATGAGAAGCGTTTCATCTATGAGAACAACAAGGTGCGTTTTGCTTTTGCCAAGGAAGGTGAGACACCTGAGCAGTTGGCCAAAGCTTTCGGTATTAAGTTGAAAAAGTTCAATGAATACAATTTGTTGAAGCGTCCCGACGAGATGGTGTTTCATAGTGGTGATGTGGTGTATCTAGGAAAGCTTCGCAATAGTAACTGGAAAGCCAAGAAACACATTGTTGAAGAAGGCGAGACTTTGCGCGACATCGCCTTGCGCTTCGCTGTAATGCCCAACAAGATTCTGAAAAAGAATGGTTTGAGGGAAGGTGACCGCATCAATAAAGGCCAGGAATTGTGGCTGCGGTAATACCCTTATTCCGTTCCGACTTTCATCCGTCCCATCAAACGCAGCAATGGCGAGAAGCAGGCGAAAAGGAAGTCGTAGGCGATAAGGCCTGGCAATAGGCCTTTCTCGCCCAAACGTCTTGAAGCTTTGTAGTAAATGAAAAGCTGTGTGCCGAAGCGTAAGAGGAAGAAAAACACGAGTATGGGAATGTAGAACATTTCGCCGCCTATGATGGTAAAAGCGGGCTTTAGGCACAGCAAGGTGATGAAAGAGGCGTAGAATAAGAACTGAGAAATATAGAACAGACTCAGCATGATTCTGGCTCTGGCACTATATTTTCGGATGGTGGAATAGCGCGCGCTTTTTTGCCGAATCCACTTATGGAATGTGTTCGTCGGGGTGGTGAGAATGGCATTTTCGGGGTCAATCAGCACCTCGGTGTTCTTTTTGGTGGCTACCTGGCTGATGAAAAGGTCGTCGTCACCAACGGAGGTGGTGTAATGCGAAGTAAATCCTTTATTTCTGTAAAACAGTTCTTTACGATATGATAAGTTCTTTCCAATGCCCATATAGGGATTACCTTTCAAAGCCGCTGAGAGGTAGAGTAAGGCATTTTGAACCGCATCAAAGCGCATCAGATAATTGAGGAAGCCTTTCTTGCGGATGAAGGGACTATAACCGATGACGATTTCAGTCTTATTGCCGTAACAGTTCACCACGCTACGCAGCCAATTGTTGGTGGTGGGCATGCAGTTGCAGTCGGTGAGCACGATGAGGTCGTTTTGTGCCGATTTGATGCCCATCGAAAGCGGAAACTTTTTGCCGTTGAAGAAATTGAGGTGCTGTTTCAGTTGTACGGCCTTGATTCGTGGCTCTTGGCGCTCAAGGTCTTTGAGGTATTCCTCGGTCTCGTCGTCGGAGCAGTCGTTGACGATAACCACTTCAAAATCGGGATAGTTTTGACTTAAAAGCGCTGGCACAAGTTCGACGAGATACTCGTATGCGTCTCTGGCGCAAAGTACTATTGAGACGGGCTCTAACTCGCTGTCTGTCTTGGTTAGACGCTTGTTTTTGTAGAACGCGACTTTCGAGAACAACCCCCAATGGTATATCAATTGTATGATTAGGAAGATTCCAAAAACAAGTAAGACAATGAAACTTAAGTTCTTATAATCGAAGATGATTTGCACGGCTATAGTATTTTAAGTGGTGGCAAAGGTAATAAAAAAAATCGTACTTTTGTGCCAAAATTAGAGTGATGAATTTCGATATTGTTAGCAACGACCCGAAGAGTAATGCCCGAGCCGGCGTTTTGCATACAGACCACGGCCCGATAGAAACTCCTATTTTCATGCCTGTGGGTACGGTAGGTACTGTGAAAGCCTGCCACATCCGCGACGTTCGCGATGAGGTGAAAGCGCAAATCATTTTGGGTAATACTTATCATTTATATTTGCGTCCCGGTTTGGACATCCTGGAAGAAGTTGGCGGTTTGCACAAGTTCAATGGCTGGGACAGGCCGATATTGACCGACAGCGGTGGCTTTCAGGTGTTCTCCCTGACGGGTATCCGCAAGATGAAAGAGGAAGGTGTCACTTTTCAGTCGCATATCGATGGGTCGAGGCACTTGTTCACTCCTGAAAAGGTGATGGACATACAGCGTAGCATTGGTGCCGACATCATGATGGCTTTTGACGAGTGTACGCCTGGCACCGCTGACTATCAATATGCCAAGCAGTCGATGGAGCGAACCCACCGCTGGCTCGACCGTTGTTGTGAACGCTTTGAGGCTACCGAACCGAAATATGGCTATGAACAAGCCTTGTTCCCCATCGTACAGGGTTGTGTCTATCGTGACCTTCGTGAGCAATCGGCAGAGCACATTGCATCGAAGAATGCAGCAGGCAACGCCATTGGTGGACTGGCCGTGGGTGAACCGACTGAAAAAATGTATGAGATGACAGAACTGGTCAACACCATATTGCCTAAGGATAAGCCTCGTTATCTGATGGGGGTTGGCACACCGGCCAATATTCTCGAAAGCATCTCCCGTGGTGTCGATATGTTTGACTGCGTTATGCCTACGCGCAACGGTCGCAACGGTATGATTTTTACTTCCGAAGGCATCATGAACATGCGTAACGAGAAGTGGAAAAACGATTTCTTGCCCGTCGACCCCAATGGCGAAACTTTTGTTGATGTACAATATTCCAAAGCCTATTTGCGTCATTTGTTCATAGCGGGAGAGAGCCTCGGCCCCATGATTGCCAGTTTGCATAACCTTGGGTTTTATCTTTGGTTGGTCCGTGAGTCTCGCAAGCATATCCTCGCTGGCGACTTTGCCGAGTGGCGCGACATAATGCTTCCAAAAGTTACAAGAAGACTGTAAATGAAGAAGATTGACCTATATATATTCAAGAAGTTCATCGGAACGTTTTTCTTCGCTATCACGATGCTTGTTCTGATTGTCATCATTTTCGACTTGTCGGAAAACATCGACAGCTTCCTGAAACACAACGCACCCTGGCAGCGGGTCTTGGTGGATTATTACCTCTTGTCCATACCTTATTATATTAATTTGTTCATTCACCTTTTCGCCTTCATTGCAGTCGTGTTTTTCACTTCCAAGATGGCCGCACGTACTGAAGTTGTTGCCATTTTGAGTAGTGGTATCAGTTTTTGGCGCTTCCTTTGTCCCTATTTAATGGCAGCGTTGACCATTGCTGTAATGTCTCTTTATTTTGGCAACTTCTTGATACCCAAGACCAATGAGATACGCCGAAAGTTCAAGGATGAGTATATGGAACGCTTAAGCGAGAGCGCGGGACGCAACGTGCATGTTCAGTTGGACAAAAATGAGTTCGCCTATGTGGAGACATACAACATATCGCGGCAATACGGTTACAAGTTCTCTTGGGAGAAATACGATGGCAATGAATTGAAATACAAAGTGATGTCGGATGTTATCTATCATGATACAGTGTCCGACAACAGTTGGAAGATAGATCCTTATGCCATTCGTTTTATTGAGGGAGGAGAAGAACAACTCATACAAGGCCGCAATCTCGACACGATTCTCAATCTTACCCACAAGGACCTGTATAAAATGAAGGAAGACTTTGAGGAGATGAACTTTTTCGAGTTACGCAGCCAGATTTGTTCGATGAAAGAAAAAGGCTCGGAAGGCGTAACGGAATATGAAGTGGAAATGCAGCGTCGAATGGCCGCTCCTGCCGCCATCATTATACTCACGCTGATTGGTGCATCGTTGTCGAGCCGCAAGGTGCGTGGCGGCATTGGAGTGCATCTTGGTATCGGCATCACCATCGCTTTCACCTACATCCTCTTCATGCAAATTTCCAAGTCGTATGCCATTTCCGGTGATTTATCTCCTTTTATGGCCGTCTGGATTCCTAATTTTATCTTTGCGGCACTGGGTGTGTACTTGTTAGCCAAAGCTCCAAAATAACATTCTGTCATTCAGTGTGTTGAATTTTTTTCAGGCAAAAAAGGTTTTCTTTGCCGACTTTTGTTTAATTTAGCCGTTTCTAAACCATTGCAAAAAAACAGTCATTATGCACATCGCTATAGCAGGCAATATTGGTTCGGGTAAGACAACACTCACGGGGCTGCTCGCCAAACACTTCAACTGGAAGCCTCATTATGAGGAAGTTGAACATAACCCCTACTTGGATAGTTTTTATGAGGACATGCAACGCTGGTCGTTTAATATCCAGATTTTCTTCCTCAATAGCCGTTTTCGTCAGGTGATGGATATTCGCAAAAGCGGTGAGGACATCATCCAAGACCGTACCATTTATGAAGATGCGCATATTTTTGCAGCCAATCTCTACTCTATGGGACTCATGGAAACCCGAGATTTCGAGAATTATAAGTCTTTGTTCGAACTGATGATTAAATTCCTCCAACCACCTGATTTGCTGATTTACCTTCGTGCTTCGGTGCCGACGCTCATTCGCCATATCGCCAAGCGCAACCGCGAGTTTGAGCAAAGCATCAGCATTAGTTATCTTACCAACCTCAATGCGCGTTATGAGGAGTGGATTGGTAATTATCACGAAGGCAAATTACTTGTTATTGATACTGACAATTTGGAACTTGAGAACCCTGAAGACTTGAGTACTATTATCGACCGTATTGAAGCATCACTTAATGGATTATTCTGATTATGAAAGTTGTAGGAATTATACCCGCTCGCTATTATTCGACGCGCTTCCCAGGCAAGCCTTTGTCGATGATTAAGGGAAAGACAATGATTCATCGCGTCTGCGAACAAGCCTGGAAATCGAAACTCGACGCTGTGGTGGTGGCCACTGATGATATGCGTATAGCTGAAGAGGTGCTTGGCTTTGGCGGAAAGTATGTGCTCACCAATCCAAAGCATCCCAGTGGCACCGACCGTTGTCGCGAGGCTTTGGACATGCTTGAGTCACAGTATGATGCTGTGGTCAATATTCAAGGCGATGAGCCTTTCATCGATCCCAATCAGATCAATCAGGTTATCGACTTGATTTCACGTGATGATACACAGATAGTTTCGTTGGCCAAACGGATTGAAGACGAGGAAGAGCTCTTCAGCTCCAATACGGTGAAGGTGGTGATGGATGCAAAAGGCGATGCGCTGTATTTCAGCCGTACACCTATTCCATATATGCGTAATGTCGATCAAAAGAAATGGCTTGCGAGAGGTTGCTTTTACAAACACATTGGTATATATGCCTACAAAGCAGACACCTTGCATCAGATTGCCATGATGCCGCCCACAGCTTTGGAAACGGCTGAGTCGTTGGAACAATTGCGCTGGATTGAAAACGGCTTGAAGATCTGTATGGGTATCACCGATGCTGAAAACGTTTCCGTTGATCAGCCAAGCGATATTGCAAAAGCTGAGAAATTCTCAGAAAACCAAACGAATATCTGAAAATGATTTCCATCACCGAGGCCATATCTGACCTGTTGTTTTTACGCGACACTGTGGTAGTGCCTGGTTTGGGCGCATTTGTCAAGAAACCGGCATCAGCCAAAGTGAATTCTGTAGCAAATTATTTTGCTATGCCCTCAGCTATCATCGAATTCGATGCCGCTTTGCGTGAGGATAATGAGTTGCTGATCAGGTATTTGTCGGAAAAGAATGAGATTCCCGAAGACGAAGCCAAGAAATTGTTGGCCATGTTTGTCTCCGACTGTTTCAGTACGCTAAAAAACAAAAAGATAGTTGTGCTTGGCGGTTTGGGAACCTTGTCGTATGACTGGGCTGGCGATTTGGCTTTCAAGCAGTATGAGGACATTAACTACAACAGTGAAGCCTTCGGCTTGTCGGATTTCACATTGGAACCTGTTATGCGTTCCATGACAAAGGAAGAAATCAAAGCGGAGATTGAACAGCAACAGAAGGACAAAAATACCCCGGTGACGGTCGATGAAAAGGCTGTGCATGAGCAGGATATGATAGAAGTAAATGAATACGATGGGTCGCGTCACCCCGGAAGGTTACTGATTTTGCCTGGGCTGTTGCTTCTGGTTGGCGTTTTGTTTGGTTTGCAGTATTTCAAGTTCGTCGATTTCAAGCAATGGTTGGAACGGATTGAGAAAATGAAAGAGACTGAGCCTTGGACGATTTCATTCCCGAAAGGGGTTAAACCGTGGCCTGTGGCTGAGATTGCTGCACATGAAGAAATCGATACTATTGCGCTCGAAGGGAGGGATACTATTGTACCCAAAGAAAGTGATACAGTTATACCCAAAGAGAGTGATACTATTGTACACGAAAATAATGATACTGTTGTATCTGAAGAAAATGAAACCCCTGTGGCAGAACAAGAAGCAGAGGCTGTTTCTCCTGTCGAAGAAGTAAAAACAGAGCCCACTATTCGCATTATTGCGGGTTGCTTCAGTCAGGAGGATAATGCGGTACGTATGGTTAATTCATTAAAGGAAAAAGGATATACGGAAGCTTTTTATGAGTTGCGAGGTATCAAATGGTATGTTTCTTTCGGGCGTTATGCCACCGATGAGGAGGCTACGACAGCCTTGTGTGAAATACGGAAGAACACTGAGTATAAAGCTTGGATATTGAAGTAATTGCTATGTCAAAGAAAAACAAACTGGAGCGTTTCGCAGAGAACAAGACTTTTTCTAACTTGTTCGAATACAGCTATGAACGTATCATGAGCGAGGGCTTTCCTCTGCAAGGGAAATGGCATGAGGATTTCTTTCATAACAACAACCCGATTGTGCTTGAACTGGGTTGCGGCAAGGGAGAGTATACTGTTGGCCTGGCGCGGGCACATCGCGACATAAACTATATCGGTGTTGACATCAAAGGAGCGCGCATATGGCGAGGCCTGAAGCAGAGCAATGAGGAAGGTATGAAAAACGTGGCTTTCCTTCGCGCCCGCATTGACCAGATTGAACATTTCTTCTCGAAAAATGAAGTCTCTGAGATTTGGGTCACTTTCCCCGATCCGCATCCAGGTGAGGGTGAGCGCAATGCGCGTCACCGTCTCACTTCGCCAGAGTTTCTTGAACGATACCGCAAAATTGTATGTCACGATGGCATACTCAACTTAAAGACCGACAGTCCTATCATGTATGAGTTCACCCTGCATGATGTGGTGGAAAAACAAGGATTGCAGATACTTTATTCAACAGATGACCTTTATGCAAATACAGATGACCTTGAAGTGAAAACCATACGCACATTTTACGAGCAGATGTGGCTTGATCAGGGGTTGACTATTAAATATATTCGATTTAGAATCAATGCAGAATGCGGAATGAAATCGACCAACAATTAAACCATTAAACAAGATGTATACAGACGACAACCAACTCTACATCGCGCATTGCGAAAACAGACCTATCCACATGATTGGCAAGATGGCCAACCGTCATGGACTGATTGCCGGTGCCACAGGAACGGGTAAAACCGTTACTCTGCAAGTACTGGCTGAATCGTTCAGCGAAGCCGGCGTGCCTTGCTTTATGGCTGATATGAAAGGCGACCTTTCGGGCATCAGTCAAGCGGGAAAAATGAGTAGCTTTATTGAGAAACGTTGCCCGGAGTTTGGTATTGAGAATCCGCAGTTCCATGGTTGTCCCACCCGCTTCTTCGACGTGTTTGGCTTGCAAGGCCATCCGCTGAGAGCGACTATCTCCGATATGGGACCTCAACTATTGGCCCGACTGCTCGGACTCAACGAGACCCAAACAGGCATCCTAAATATCGTTTTCAAGATTGCCGATGACCGCGGTCTGCTTCTCATCGACATGAAAGACCTGCGCATGATGCTGGACTATGTGGCCAAGAATGCCAAAGAGTTTACAACCACTTATGGGAACGTCTCTTCGGTGAGTGTGGGTGCCATTCAACGCGCTTTGCTGGCTCTTGAAGCTGAAGGCGGTGACCTTTTCTTTGGCGAACCCTCTTTCAACGTGTTCGACTTTCTCCAAACCGAGGGCGGCAAAGGTGTCATGAATGTGTTGGCTGCCGACAAGCTCATGCTGAATCCCAAATTGTATTCCACCTTCCTGCTGTGGCTGTTGAGCGAACTTTACACCCAACTGCCTGAAGTCGGCGACCTGCCGTTGCCCAAACTCATTTTCTTCTTTGATGAGGCTCACATGCTTTTCAAGGATACATCGAAAGCCCTTGTGGAAAAGATAGAACAGGTCATTCGCTTGGTGCGTTCCAAAGGTGTGGGCGTTTATTTTGTCACTCAAAGTCCCGACGACATCCCGGATGCTATTGCGGGTCAGCTCGGCAACCGTATTCTTCACGGGCTGCGGGCCTATACACCTAAGGAGCAAAAGGCCGTGAAAGCCGCAGCACAAACTTTCCGCACCAACCCAAGTTTTAACACGGAATCCGCTATTCTTGAACTTGGCACGGGTGAGGCTTTGGTCTCGTTGCTGGATGAAAAGGGCGCACCTTGCATCGTGGAGCGTGCCAAAATCCTGTTCCCGCTGAGTCAAATCGGTACTATTACTGATGAGCAACGCAATGACTTGATTCGTAAATCGCGTATCTATGGCGTTTACGACAAGAGTTTTGACCGCGAGAGTGCATACGAGATGCTCGTGGAGCAGCAGAAACAAGAGGAAAAACGTCTCCAGAAAGAGGCCGAAGCCGAAGCCAAACGCAAGGAGAAGGAGGCCAAGGAAAGGGAAAAAGCAAAATCGAGCAGCAAGAAAACCACCACACGAAAGAAGAAGTCGGCAGGACAGAAAGCACTCGAGAAAACCCTCAATACCACCGCCACAACCATTGGACGAGGCATTGGTAACAAGATTGTCCGCTCAATTTTGGGTAGTATCTTCAAGTGAATAAAAAAAGGGGTGTCCCCTCTTATTAATCATTTTAATCATTCCCAATCTCTTTCAGCATCGGTACGAACTTGAATCCGCCAAACGATTCCTTTTTTAGTGTTCCATCATCCAATTTGGTGATTCTCATCATTATCTGACCATTTCCGTTGGGGCTGTCCGTCGGGATGACCATGATGGCGTTAGCTTTCATTTGGTCAATCAATGCCTTGGGAATAATGGGCGCACCAGCTGTGATGATGATGCGGTCAAAGGGTGCGTAGGTGGGAAGACCCTCAAAACCGTCGCCCAAAAAAGTCTTCACCCGAAAGGGTAATAGCTCAAGTATTTCCTTGGTCTTGAAATAAAGGTTGCGTTGTCGCTCTATGCTGAATACCTTGGCACCCATCGCGGCCAGCACACAGGCCTGATAACCTGACCCCGTTCCTATTTCAAGAACTTTCATGCCTTTCTCCACTTGCAGGAGTTGCGTTTGGAAAGCCACGGTGTGCGGTTGCGAGATGGTTTGACCCGAGCCTATGGGGAACGCCTGGTCTTGATAAGCCAATTCAACAAAAGAAGAGTCCAGAAATACATGACGCGGCACCACCCCGATGGCGGAAAGTACGGCCTCATCGGTGATGTCTTTGGCGCGCAAGGTGTCGACAAGTTGTTTGCGAAGTCCCTTGTGGCGGTAGTTATCTTCCAAATAGGTGTTCATGGCGCGAAATTACGCTAAATTCCGATGCCACGGAACGATAAAAAAGCTATTTTTGCACAAATTTTTGAACCATGCTGAAAATCGGAGTTTTGGGAGCAGGGCATCTGGGCAAGATACACCTCAACTGCATCAAACAAATTGTGAATTATGACTTGGTGGGTTTTTATGATCCTGTTGAGGAAACAGCCCGTCAGGTGGAGGAGGAGCTGCTAATAAAGAGTTACGATTCCATTGATTCGCTGATAGACATGGTGGACGTGGTTGACATCGTCACTCCGACGGTTCGCCATTTTGAGTGTGCCGCCAAAGCCTTGAGGAAGCGTAAGCATGTGTTTATTGAGAAACCCATAGTGGCCACGCCTGATGAAGCCAACGCTTTGAAAAAATTGGCCGATGAGGCCAGAGTAAAAGTGCAGGTAGGCCATGTGGAGCGTTTTAATCCTGCTTTTATTGCTGCGGAACCGTTCATCGGAGAGCCTTTGTTCATCGAGGCACATCGTTTGGCACAGTTCAACCCGCGAGGCACTGATGTCCCCGTCGTTCTTGACCTGATGGTGCACGATCTTGACATTTTGTTGACCATTGTGAAGTCGCCCATCACCAATATCAGTGCCAGTGGTGTCAGTATCGTAAGTCCGACACCCGACATCGCCAATGCCCGTATTGAGTTTGAGAACGGAACGGTGGCCAACCTCACCGCATCGCGTCTCTCCATGAAATACATGCGCAAAACACGCATCTTCCAACGTGATGCCTATATTACTGTTGACTTTCTTGATAAGAAAACAGAAATCTTCCGCATCAATGATACGATTGACGACTCCAATCCCTTGTCGACGACCATCACTTTAGCCGATGGTTCGGAACGGCAGATTACTTTCGAAATGCCGGAGATACATCCCGTCAACGCTATCAAGACAGAATTGGAAAGCTTCTATGACGCTATTGTGCACAACACCATTCCAGCTGTCAATATTGACGACGGCATCAATGTCCTTAAGCTTGCCTACCGCATTCTTGAAGCTGTTGAAAACTCCATCGCCAAAGTCGAGAAATAATTCGTAGACCTGACAATAAATAACAATCCTTTTCGTTTCGCTAAAAACTCATCCATTATGACAAGATTCTTATCCCGTTGCATTATGTTTTTGGCCTTCATTCTTGCTATTGGCCTTTCATCATGCAAAAAGTTCCCGTCGCAGTCGGTGCCGGCCTATATTCACATCGAGTCCATGTCTGTTGACTGTGACTTTGACACATACGGTGACAATACATCCAGTATTACCGACGCTTGGGTTTACGTTGACGACCAAATTATTGGATGCTATGAGCTGCCCGCCACGTTCCCCATTCTTGAGAAGGGACCACACAAGATTGCCGTCTACGGTGGCATTTGCGAAAACGGCAGAGGGAGTGCCCGTGGACCTTATCCGTTTTATATGCCGGCGATTTATAATAATCTGAATCTCGTTGAGGACAGCATCATCAATCTTAATCCAGTTCTCACGTATTATCCTATCAATAAAGGCGTAAGTAAGGAAGGAGCCTGGTATGAGGATTTCGAATACTCCAACTCGCTGATACGTATGTCCCAAAGTGATGTGAGTGCAGAAAGCATTGGATGTTCCGAGGATAGTCATGTGTTTCTGCATGAGCCGCATTCCTACCGATCGGGTAGAATCCAACTCCCGCCCGACTCGCTCGATTTCTATTTAGCCTCGGCTTCGGAAATGAAGTTCCATAAGGATTATTTGGACTTTTGCCTCCTTGAGATGGATTACAATTGCAACGATACTTTCTTTGTCGGGTTGCTTACTCTTGAGGATTATACCATCTCCACCCATCCTTTGGTGAAGGTGGTGCCTACTGACAAGGAAAACGACCGCCCCAGCGTGTGGAAGAAAATGTATGTCAACCTTGGCCCTTATATGAACGAGCACGTTAATGCCGATTATTTCAAGGTGTTTTTTACTTCTAATCTGCATACTGGATACGAATCTTATTCATACCAACCTATCAGCGAAAACCGCTATTTCTATTTGGATAACCTTAAAGTGTTCTACCGCCCGAGATGAACAAGAAGAAACTGACAAGGATTTATTTCTTTACCGATTGGTTGACCTCCATGCTCGCGTGGACTCTTTTTTATTTTTTCCGAAAAGCCCACGAAGACCTTTATATCAACTATCTTGACCGTATTACGCATTCTTTCGTCACCCCGAGCTTTTGGGTAGGTGTCGCTGTCATCCCCATCTGTTGGCTGGTTCTCCATGCTGTGACGGGAGCATACGAGAAGGTGTATTTCAAGTCGCGTCTGAAGGAACTCGGCCAGACTTTCTTTATTACCCTTTTGGGTGTGGTCATTTTGTTCTTCGTGGTCATTCTTGACGATGAAGTGGCAAGCTATAAATCCTATTATCAGTCGTTTATTGCTTTGTTTACTATCCAATTCGTCCTGACATACATTCCCCGTGTCGTCATTACCACAACCGTCATCAAGCACATCAGACAAAAAAAGATAGGATTCAATACGCTCATAGTTGGCAGCAACGATAATGCTTTAGCCATCTATAAGGAGATTGAGGATGAAGTGAAGCCCTCGGGACGCCGGATGATAGGTTTCGTCAACGTATATGACCAGTCGAGTTATAAGTTGGCGGATTATCTGCCGCGTCTCGGAACTTATCACGACATCGAGAGAATTGTAAAGGAAAACGAGGTGGAAGAGGTTATCATCGCTATTGAACGTTCGGAGACCCAGGCGATGAATGTCTTGCTTTCTGTGGCCGACCAGACCAATGTGAAAATTATCCCAGCTATGCAAGACCTCGTGTTTGGCACCATTAAACAGTCAGCCATCTGGCAAGCACCCTTGGTGCAGGTCACACCTGAGCTGATGCCTGTGTGGCAGAGAGTCGTCAAACGTGCTTTTGACGTTGTTGCCTCTGTTGTGGCATTGGTTGTCCTTTCGCCGGTCTTTCTTGCCTGTGCCATCATTGTGAAGGCAACCTCCAAAGGTCCTGTGTTTTATGTGCAGGAGCGTATTGGCAAAGGTGGTAAACCCTTTAGGATGGCTAAATTCCGCAGTATGAAGGTCGATGCCGAGTCGAGTGGTACGCCGCAACTATCAAGCGACGACGACCCTCGTATCACCAAATTTGGCAAGTTTATGCGTAAGGTGCGTTTGGATGAGATTCCGCAGTTCTGGACTGTGTTGAAAGGCGATATGTCTTTGGTGGGCTACCGCCCTGAAAGGCAGTATTTCATCGAAAAGATAGAGGAGCGGGCTCCTTATTATCGTCTCTTGCTGATGGTGAAGCCTGGCATCACTAGTTGGGGCGAGGTGAAATACGGCTATGCCGAAAACGTTGATGAGATGGTGGAGCGGTTGAAATATGATATACTTTATATCGAGAATGTCAGCCTTGCATTGGATATCAAGATTTTGATTTATACGGTCTTGATTGTCATACAAGGTCGAGGGAAATAACACTTCAGATTACCCCGCGTTCCAGCAATGTCATGATGGTTTCTATGTCGTCGTCTTCGGGATTGGTGTGCGGGTCGTATTGCGATTTCAGGTCGTAGCCCCACAGTTTAGCGAATCCTTGATAGAAGAAGGCACAGAATTTTCCACGGAGTTCTTGAACGACTTGATAGCTGGTGTGGCTTGTCTCGCGGTCGATAAGGCGGATGAGGATGGCACCTTGCGAGAAGGTCATGTTCTTCAAGTCTTGGGTGTATTGTGCCGTTATTTCCTTTTCGGCTTCTTTCATCATGCGGCGACGCTCGGCGGCGTTGGGAATGCTGGCCAGTATCGAGTCAAATTCTTGCATCTTGGCACCGGCCAGTTTCGCATACGGGAACACTTTCTTCACATTGCTGGCCAAACGTCGGCCTTTTTGCGTGTCGGTGATTTGCAGGTAGCGTTGCATCAAGTCGATGTCTAAGTCGGGAAGCATGACCATCAGCAAGGTGTCGCCGTTCTCCTGAATTTTGCCGTAGACAACGTTAGGCTTGGCTTGTTCAGAGGAGAAGTTCACCACAGCGGATTTTGGCTGTTCCTCCACACTCTTTTTGAAGGTGACGGTCAGTTTTGGGGATTTGTTTATCACTTGTGAGAATCCTGTGAGGGTCATCAGGACAATCAATGCCGTCAATGCTGTTCTTTTCATGACTTTTTCTTGTTTATGGTTGACACTCTCTACCTTGCAAGTATTGTGCCAAAAAACAAGATTAGTCGCCTGCATGTAATTTCTTTAGTCTCGATTTCTCGAGTTTGGCTTCGGCATAAGCTTGGTCAATAACCAGTTCTTTCGTGTTGGTGTCGGACGGCAACTCAAACATGGCATCGTTCAGGATGGCTTCCAAGATGGAACGCAGTCCGCGCGCGCCTACCTTGAACTCGATGGCTTTCTCCACCACGAAATCCAACGCCTCATCCTTGATGACTAAGTTGATATGGTCCATAGCGAAGAGTTTCTGGAACTGTCTTACCAAAGCGTTTTTCGGTTCAATCAGGATGCGTTTCAAGGCTTCCTTGTCCAAAGGATTGAGGTGCGTGATGATGGGCAAACGTCCTACGATTTCAGGAATCAGGCCAAACTTCTTGAGGTCGGCAGGCGAGAGGTACTGCAACATGTTGTTCTTGTCAACGGCCTCGTTGCCGCCATTGCCGTAGCCAATGACGTTGGTGCGTTTGCGAGCGGCGATGATGCGTTCGATGCCGTCGAATGCTCCCCCAGCAATGAAAAGGATGTCCTTTGTGTTGACTGCCACCATAGGCTGCTCGGGGTGTTTGCGTCCGCCCTTGGGCGGCACGTTGACGATGGAGCCTTCCAACAGTTTCAGCATTGCTTGCTGCACACCTTCGCCCGACACGTCGCGGGTGATGCTGGGATTGTCGCTTTTTCTTGCAATCTTGTCGATTTCGTCGATGAAGACGATGCCTCTTTCCGCTGACGGCACATCGTAATCAGCTGCCTGCAGCAGTTTGACAAGGATGTTCTCCACGTCTTCGCCCACGTAGCCCGCTTCGGTGAGGACGGTGGCATCGGCGATGGCGAAAGGCACGTTGAGCATTTTGGCGATGGTTCGGGCCAGCAGGGTCTTGCCTGTGCCGGTCTCACCCACGAGGATGATGTTGGATTTCTCAATCTCCACCTCATCGGAGGCCACTTTCTGACTGATTCGTTTGTAGTGGTTATATACCGCTACGGCAAGGGTGCGTTTGGCTTCATCCTGACCGATGACATATTGGTCGAGGAAAGCCTTGATTTCCATGGGCTTTTTCAAAGTCATGCCCATGGGGTCGACGTTAAATCCTCGGTCAGAATGGCCAAACTGCTCTATTACGATAGCATGGGCTTGCTCGGCGCAACTGTCGCATATTTCGGCATCAAGGCCTTGTATCATTAGTCGCACTTGCGTATCTTTCTTACCGCAAAATGCACAAACTCCCTGCTTTCTTGCCATTGTTTAGGCTTTTTTGATAAGTATTTCGTCAATCATGCCGTAGGCTTTGGCTTCCTCGGCGGTCATCCAATAGTCGCGGTCGCTGTCGGCCCACACTTTGTCATAGCTCTGGCCTGAATGCTTGGCGATGATTTCGTACAGCTCTTTTTTCAGCTTCTGAATTTCGCGGGCTGTGATTTCAATCTCGGTAGCCTGACCTTCAACACCACCCATAGGCTGGTGGATCATGATGCGTGAGTGGGGCAGGGCAGAACGTTTTCCTGTTGTTCCGGCGCACATCAGCACAGCAGCCATCGAAGCGGCCATACCCGTGCAAATGGTGGCTACATCGGGGCTGATGAACTGCATGGTGTCGTAGATGCCCAAACCGGCATAGACGCTGCCACCGGGCGAGTTGAGGTAAATCTGGATGTCGCGCTTCGAGTCGGTCGACTCGAGGAAGAGCAACTGCGCTTGGATGATGTTGGCCACATAGTCGTCGATGGCGGTGCCGAGGAAGATAATGCGGTCCATCATCAAGCGGCTGAACACGTCCATCTGTGCCACGTTGAGCTGGCGCTCTTCGATGACGGTGGGGCTGATGTAGCCGCTGTTGTTGACCTTGGAAATGTATTGCTCAAGTCCGAGGGTGTTTATTCCGGCGTGCCTGGTGGCGTATTTGAAGAACTCGTTGTTCATGGTTGTCATTATTTCTTTCTGTCTTCTTCAAGTTTCTTCATGAAGTCTTTGTAATTGGTCTCGGCGAAATTGATGTTCATCTTGCCTTTCAGGAAGGTGGTCATCTTGATGTCGGCCAGTTGGTTCTTCAGGTAGTCCACTTGTTGTGGATCCTTGAGATAGTTGGCGGCAATCTTGTCGAGATTGGGCTTCATGTCGTCTTCAAGGGTCTCATAGTCGATGCCGGGGAAGATTTGCTTCAGCACGAAGTTCTTCAGTTCCTCGTCGGTGACGATGAGCTCGGGGTTGGCAGAGGCGATGCTGTCTTCGATGAGCTGCCAGCGCAAACCCTTAACATAGTCGCTTTCGTAGTTTTTCTCCACATCTTCGGCACTAATCTTGCCTTGGCTGTTCTCCACAATCCAGCGTTTCAGGAAAGCGTCGGGCAGGTCGAACCTGACGGCGGCTACCAGTTCGTCAATCATCTTGTTGAAGAGGATGGGGTCGGTTTCGGCCGCAAACTGCTTCTCCATCTCGCCCTTGACGGCTTGCTTGAAGGCATCAAGGTCCTTGATGTCGTCTTTGGGGAATATTTTCTTGAAGAACTCTTCGTCCAGTTCAGGCTTCTCGTTGCGGATGGCATCGTCGATGATGATGTTGAAATCGGAAGCGGCGGGTGCGTCTTGACCCAACACCTTGGCTGCTTCTTCTTCCGAGCCAAACACTTTGGCAAAGTTGACAATAAACTCTGAGCCCACTTCCTTGTCGATGAATTTCTTCCTTTGGGTCTTGTTCTTGATTTGACTCATGTTGAAGAAGAGGCCGTCTTTCTGGAAGCCGTCTTCCACTTCCTTGCCGTCTTTGGCCTCACGGATTTTCAGCTCGATGCGGTCGTCCTCGCCCACAGTCTCAGGATGTGATGTGTTGGGGTTGCGCTCAACGAGGTCGTCAATGGCGCGTTGGATGTCTTCCTCCTCGGGAACGATGTGGTAGAAGTCAACCATCGTGTTGGTGTAGTCGATGTTGATTTCAGGGCGCAGGGCGGCTTCAAAGCAGAAGTCCATTTGGTCTTGATGCTCAATGTCGTTGGGCTGCTGGTTCTCAAGGTCGCTCAGGGGATAACCGATGATGTTGAGCTTGTTGTCGACGATATGCTTGTTGAGGCTGTCGGAAACGAGGGTGTTCAGCACCTCCATTTTCGCGCTTGTGCCATACATTTTCTTGATCATGCCCATCGGCACCATGCCCGCACGGAATCCGGGCACATTGGCTCTTTGGCGCAGTTGATGCAGAGACTTGTTGAGTTTTTCTTCGTAGTCAGCTTTCTCGATGCTGATTTTGATGGAGACGAGGTTGTCTCCCTTTGCTGTTTGAGTGATATTCATCTTTAGTTCTTTGTTTTTCTGTTGCTTGTGCGGATGAAGGGACTCGAACCCTTACTTCTCTCGAAACTAGATCCTAAGTCTAGCGCGTCTACCAATTCCGCCACACCCGCAAGGTGTCCGTGGATTTTGAGGGCGCAAAGATACAACTTTTTTTCATTCCTTTCCTTTTTGGGGTGAAAAAACCCCAAGGGGGACGGAGGACGGAGGACAGAGGACTTAAGACGGGGGACTGCGGGACGCGGGACCTCAGCGCTTCGCGCTTCCCCCTCTGAGAGGGGGGTAGGGGGGAGTTTTTTCGCCCCCGAGGGGTAGAATGGTCCTAGAATGGTCCAAGAATGGTGGTAGAAGACTCCTAGAAGACTCCTAGAAGACTTTGGAAGCTTCCGGCAGGGTTCCTTCAAGTAACTATCAAGTTACTTTCAAGTAACTTCCATTGCTCTATACCTGACTCAGCCCTCAGCCCTCATACTTCAGCCCTCTATAGGGCTATCGAAGGGCTATCCAACGGCTATCGAAGGGCTATCCGTCAAATAACCTCCAGCTCGCACAAACCTCCCTTGTTGCCGACCACGAAATCCACAGTCGGATTGCTGCCTTGGACGAGACGGGAAAGGTAAAGCGGCTCATGAAGGATGAAGATGCTGGCGTAGAACGTGTTACCGACCTTCAGCTTGGAGTTTTCGGCTTCTTCCACGATGAACTGCTCTTCGCCAAGATAGCGGAAGGTGCAGCGACGGTTGGGCATCCATGACACTCTGACGCGGTCGCCTGCCTTCAATTCGTTGGCTCTGACATGGGGCGAGAGCACCTCGTTCGAGTTGCCTTCCTGGCTGATGCTGTGCACGAAATCGTCCCAGTCGTTGTAACCGAGGAAGCGCGACAGGATCTCCAACGTGCTGTTGCGGGTTTGGTCGGCACCGTCGATGTACCCCCACAGGCGTTTCAAGGTGGTGGGACTCATCGTTTCATGAGTGCGCTCCCACACGGCACCGCTGAGGAAGATGAAGTCGTTGGGTGTCTTCATCTTGCGTTTCAAATTGTTTTCGATGCGTTGTCTGAGTTCTGTAATCTCGGGACTGGTCTTCTGCATAAGGTCTGTGTGTTTTGACCCTGCAAAGAAACGAACTTTTCGTGAAACCAAAATGGTCCATTTTGGTCCTTTTTCAATTGGTAAAGAATAAAACCTTATTTTTGCACCAAAATTCAACGAATGAACGACGACAGCACTTCTGGCCCCCTCAGCAGAACTTTCCTCTCGGACGACGAGGTGCAGACCTCCTTCATGCCGATAGACAGTCGCGGATTCAACCAACTGGTCAAGGTGAAGCGGCAGGGCCGGTGGTTTCTGCTGAAAGGCCTCAAGGCCGAGTATCGCTCCAAACCTGTCTACTTCGAATTGCTGAAGAAGGAGTATGCCCTGATGGTACAACTCGACCACCCCAATATTGTGAAAGCTTACGCCAAGGAGATGAACGACGAGATGGGACCCTGCATCGTGATGGAATACATCGATGGAATGACGCTTGACCGATTTCTCGAAAGCAAGCCCACAAGGCAAGCTCGCCGTAAGGTGGTGGACCAACTTGTTGACGCATTGGCCTACATCCACAGCAAGCAAATCGTGCACCGCGACCTGAAGCCCAGCAACATCCTTATCACACGCAACGGCAACAACGTGAAAATCATCGACTTCGGCCTTTCCGATGCCGACGATTACGCCATTCTGAAACAATCTGCCGGTACCTTGAAATATATGGCACCTGAACAAAAGAACAATTTTTATGAGCAAAAGCAAGTGGGGGAGGTAATTAATTGTAAATCAGATGTGTATACGTTTGGTTTGTTGCTGCGCGAGATTTTTCCGCACCGCTATCGTCGCATTGTGGCCAAATGCACACGCGAAAACCCCGAACACCGCTATGCCGATATGGAGGCGGTGCGCAAAGCCATGGAACGCAACGACAGGATGCGGAGAACTATTCCTTTTTTGACCGTGTTGCTGCTTGCCATGATAGGTGTTCTGCTCATAGCGATAAAACCGTCAAAAACCCTTGAAACCCCAGAAATAACAGCAAACGGCATTTCAGCTGACCAGAATAACTATTTTGCTGAAGCCGCATGGTATATTAACACTATGCTTCATCCTATTAGCGAGGAAGCTGAAAAAGGGGAGGAATGTCGCGAGGTGCTGCTCGAGCGATTGGCGAAAACTAGCTTGGAAATCAGTTCGTTGACCAAAGAGATGAGCTACTTGTATAGGACCAATAGCCAGGAATGGCTGACGTTTATGTCCCGTATAGGAGAGGTGCAAAAGCTGAAAGAACAGAAGGTCATTGACCAGATTAATGCCAACTGCAAGCCCTACAAGGGCGACCATTTGGAATGGATTATCTCGCCCACGGTGATGACGATGCCAGTGGATGAGGTCACTGCCACTTCGGCAACGAGCGGCGTTGATGTGCTTGGCAATGGTAACCTTGAGGGCATGGAACTCGGCATCTGCTGGGGCATGCTGCACAACCCGACCACAAGAGGTTGTCATGCGAGTTGCGGCAAAAACAGCGCTGTGGTGATGAGCGGATTGGTGCCAAACACAACCTATTTTGTGAGGGCTTATCTGACCAATGCCGCTGGTACCACCTACGGCAAGGAGATCCCATTCAACACGTTGCCCACAGATAGCGTTGTTGCCATGGAAGATGGTGAATTGCCAGGACTTTTCTCAATCGCTGAAGGCAAGCGAGTAAGGTTCTCCAGCGGAAACCTGCAATATCAGGCCACCACGGGGACGTGGCGTTTTGCTGAGCATCAATATGACGTGATTGGGAAGGACAACGAGAAGATTTCAGCGACCTACAGCGGCTGGATCGACCTGTTTGGCTGGGCTACGAGCGGTTACGATCACGGTGCGGTGAACTGGCAGCCCTGGAGCGGCAACATCGACAGCAAGAGCAACGCTTTGCACCAAGCCTACGGCAAGGCTTCGTACAACCTCAACGACCAAACCGGGCAAGCCGACTGGGGTTACAATGCCATAAGTAATGGTGGCAACAAGGAAAACATCGGTTGGCGAACCCTGAGCCGCGACGAATGGGTGTATCTGCTCTTCGTGCGCAACACCGCATCGGGAGCCCGCTTTGCTGGAGCTGTTGTCAACGGTGTAAATGGCATCCTGTTGTTTCCGGATCATTGGAAAGTGACAACCTATCAGCTTAACTCCGTCAATAGCGAGGTGCTTGTGTTCGAAAGCAATATCATCAGCCTTGCTGACTGGCAGAACGTGCTTGAGCCTGTGGGAGCGGTGTTTTTGCCCGAGGCGGGTGCTCGCACCATCGAAGGTGTGTTTCTTGATATAGGCGTCTATCATACCTCCACGGCCGCTGCCGAGTGCCTTTACGAATTGATGTTTGCCGAGGATGAGCGGCTCTTTGTCGGAGCCGGTGCCCATCGTGGCGACGGTATGGCGGTGCGGCTGGTGAAGGATGTGGAGTAGGACATTATTTAAACAGATCGTCAAGTGTCACTGGAAGAGAAGTGCTTATCGCCTCCATAAGCCAAGCGGCTCCAGCGCATAAGTGGTAGTTTATTGTGCTCAAAAAACGGAATAAGTGGTAAAAATTATGCTGAAAAAAACGGAATAAGTGGTTTTTTGGAAATATTTTGATATCTTTGCGGCGTGATTAATAGCCAAATAAGATATGCTCGAACGTAAATTTACACAGTATCTTGAACATTTTCTGACCAAGGAACCCAATAAAATACTGTTGGTCAACGGAGCCCGACAAATCGGGAAGTCGTACCTTGTACGCTATGTCGGGAAGCGGCTTTTCAAGCATTTCGTCGAGATCAACCTTAAGGAGGACAAGGAAGGTGATCAGGTGTTTGCCGGTGTGAAGACCACCAACGACCTCTATATGCGATTGGGAAACTATTATTCGAAGCCTTTGGGCGACAAGACCGACACG
>JAILDR010000003.1 GCA_024689285.1 Bacteroidales bacterium
TAGTTTACTATACTTGATACATTTAATACATTGAAATATAAATATATAAATTCTTTTATCTAAATTAAACATTGAAATAATAATGGGTGTTTTAGATATTTACAAAAATAAAATCCGCGGAATCGAATTTTGTAAAACAAAAATATTTACTTTTGTAACCGAAATGGAATGTGAAAATCAAAAATAATAGGAGTGACTATCTCATGGAATACGATGAAATGAAAGACCGCATCGCCCATATCATTAGGGCCAAGAATTTGACCGCTGCCGAATTTGCCGCGCGGCTTGGCATCCAGCCTTCAAATGTGTCGCATCTTCTTGCTGGCCGCAATAACCCCAGTCTCGAGTTTGTAAAGAAGCTGAAAGAGACTTTCCCTGAATATAATCTTGAATGGATTGTTTTTGGCAAGGGACCAATGACAGTTTCTGAGCCTTTCATGGAACATCGAGCTGCTGCTGTACCTGTTGATTCATCGGTTGAAGTGGAAAAGGCCATTGAAATGTCGGTAGATGGAACATTGTTTGACGCTGTCGAGTCGCCCGCCTCTTCTGAGCTTTCTGAGTCATCATTACCTGCATCTTTCAATGGCTTGAAACAAATTATATTGGTTTATGACGACGATCGGTTTGAGGTTTTGTTGCCGCGATGAGAGGCTATTATATTAATTAAGGTGTCGTTTCGTGCGTTGAAACGAATTATTTTGTAACTTTGCAAACTTTTCTGAAAGTTATGCAAACAGTAGAATTTTTCGATAAATTTGATGACATCTTACTGACTCCCAAGTGTTTTGTGTTGGTTTGTCATGTCAATCCCGATGGGGATGCTCTCGGTTCGATGTTGGCTATGGCTGAGTTTCTGAGGCTGAAAGGTCATACGGTCAAGATGGTGTGCCCCAATGTCTTCCCTGATTTTTTGGCTTGGATGCCAGGTGCGACCGAAATCCTCATTTTCGAACGCGAGGACGAATCGTGTAAGGCTGCCATTGCTGAGGCAGAAGCCATTGTAATGTTGGATTTCAACAATTTGTCTCGTAGTGCTGTATTGCATAATGAAATTGGGAAGACGCGCTGTCCTCGTATCTTGGTTGATCATCATATTGACCCGGAACTGGAGCATATAACGTGCTATTACTCTGAGACAAAAGTGTCGAGTGCTTCAGAGATTGTTGCCGAAATCATTCTCCACTATGGTGAACAATTCATTACGGAAGGTGTGGCGACCAATCTGATTGTTGGCATTATGACCGATACAGGCTGTTTCTCCCATTCTATCTACCATCCTCGTACCTTCGACCTGATGAGTAAGTTGGTTGGCAAGTCAATGTCGTATAAATTGATTCATGAAATGGTGTACGATAGTTTCACTGAGGGTCGTTTGCGTCTGTTGGGTTATGCCATCGGTCAAAAGATGGAGGTGCTTAAGGATTATGCTGTTGCCATTATTTCTTTGAGTATAAATGAGATGGAACGTTTTGGATTTCAGCCCGGTGACACTGAGGGAATTGTCAATTTCCCGCTTTCGATGAAAAAAATCAAGATGGCGGTGTTGATTACGGAACGACAGGACCAAATCAGGCTTTCATTCCGCTCGAAGGGTAGTTTCTCTGTCAATGACTTGGCCAACAAGCATTACAAGGGTGGTGGCCACGTCAATGCGGCAGGTGGCAGCACCAGCTTGTCACTTGATGCAACCGTGGTGCATTTGAAATCCATTTTACACGAATATGATGAGTTGCATTATGATGAATAAGTCTAAATATTTGGCCTTGTTGTTACTGGTTGTAGTCTTTGCCTGTGGTGAGTCGCCAAAAAAAACAGTGGAATTTTCCAAGCAGGATATGAAGCAAAGTATGGAGACCGCCAACCGTTATCTTTTGAATGAAGAGCAGGAAGAGATTGACAATTATGTGCGCCGTCATGGTTTGGAGATGAAGCAGACAGGCACGGGGCTTCGCTATCAGGTTTTGAACCAAGGCTCAGGAAGACAAATAGAAAGCGGAGATGTCATCAGCTTGGAATATCAGCTTCATTCCTTGAAGGGCGAGTTGTTTTATTCCTCTGAAAACGACGGTGTGAAGACTTTCAAGGTGGGTGACGGCAGCGTGGAAACAGGTCTTGATGAAGCTGTGGCTTGTTTGCATTTTGGAGATGCTGCCAAACTCATCATCCCCTACCATCTGGCCTTCGGTTTGCATGGTGACGATGATAGGATTCCAGAATATGCCACTTTGGTATATACGATAAAAATAATGGATAATCAATAAATTATGAAAAAAAACTGTTTGTCAATCACAATGATCTGCCTTTCAGCATTGATGTTTTTGGCATCATGTGACAAAGGAAGATTCCCAGGCTACACTAAAACTTCTAACGGCCTGTATTACAAGTTCTATCATCAAGATGCTACGGCTCCGAAGCCTGAGCTGACTGACTTTCTGAAGGTGGAGATGGCGTGTTATCTGAACGATTCTTTGTATTATGATTTCCAGAGTACGGGCAGAGACGTCTATTCGCAATATTTGGAGTCGAAGTTCCCTGGCGATTTGCAGGAGGCGTATGCCATGATGCACGTCGGCGATTCAGCTTCGTTTTATGTTAAAGCCGATTCCGTTGCGGTGCTGTATTACGATCAGGATCCTGCTGAAGTGGGGCTTAAGGCTGACGATTATTTCCGATACGAGGTGAAGCTGGTGGAGCTGATGTCAGAAAAGGATTTTCAAGCTGGAATCGAACGTATGAAAGAGCAACTGATAGAAGCTTCAAGAAGGGAATTGGCAGCCTACATTGAGAAAGAAAACATCAAAGAGATGCCTTTGGAGTCAGGGGTTTATATCATTCCTGTGGAAAAAGGTAAAGGGCGTTGTCCCGTGAAAGGCGAGAAAGTGGAGCTCGATTTTGCTGCTTATCTACTTAATGGTCAACTTGTTGGATCTACTTATGACATGGATGAAAAGTTCACTTTTGTCTTGGGTGACAATTTTGTTATTCCAGGTTGGGAGGTTATCTTGCCGAAAATGCATCTTGGCGAACGGGTGAAGGCTATTGTTCCTTATGACATGGCTTATGGTGAGCATCAGGTGGGTAACGTGCCGGCTTACTCTAATATGGTTTATGATATTAAGTTGTTAAAAATCACGACGAAGGAAGAGCTTATCAAACAAGCAGAGGAAGATATGAAGGCATTGAAAGCTAAGTCGGAGCAGGCACTTTTGGACTATATCAAAGCAAACGATATGACAAATTACACCAATTCAGGACTGGTTTTCGCCAAGACCGTCACCACATCAGGTGCCAAGGTTGAGGAAGGCCAGACAGCTCGTATTAAATTTGATGCCTATTATTTGGACGGTACACCTTTGGGCTGTTCTGACCAACTTGGAGGCTCCTATGAGTTGAAATATGGTGAACACAGTGTGCTTTTAGGCCTTGAGGAAGCTGTCGGAATATTGCGTGTAGGCGAGAAGGGACGCTTTGTGTTGCCTTATAATCTTGCCTATGGTGAGAATCCTTATGGTAATATTCCGGCATACAGCAACCTTGTTTTTGATGTGGAACTCCTTGAAATCAAATAAGTAAACATTATAAATCACAAAAAAAATGAAGAAAAATTTCATGTTCATGGCCTTTGTTGCCATGTTGTTTGCAGGCGCAAGTGCTTGCAGTCAAGAGAAAGTGCCTTATGAAGGCTATCAAAAAACTCAAAATGGTTTGTACTACTGCTTCCATGAGCAGAACACCGGTGAAACTCCGAAGATGGGCGATCTGATTGATGCCACGTTGTGTTGCGTCGTCAATGACACGGCTTCCATCGTGCCCACAATGTCAAATACTTTCCAACTCATCGAATCGCTTTATCCTGGCGATGTCTTTGAAGGCCTTTCCATGGTGCACGTTGGCGACTCAGTATCTTTCATCGTCAACATCGACTCGACATTCCGCACCTTCTTCGGTCAACCTACACTTCCTTCGCAGTTTGTCTCGACAGACGTGATGCGTTTTGACATGCGCATTGAAGACATCTATCCAGAGAGTGAATATGCTAAACGTATGGCCGCTAAGAACCAAAAAGCCATTGCTGAGCGTGTAGCCAAGATGGTTGCCGATCATCCGGAAGAGAGCGCTCAAGCTGCACAAGCTTTGAAGGATTTCCTTGCCCAAAACAAGATTGTTGCAGAACCCACCGAATCGGGTCTATACTATGTTATGACACAAGAAGGTAACGGCGAAAAGCCTGAAGCCGGACAAATCGTGCATGTACACTACACGGGTACATTACTCGATGGTACTAAGTTTGACTCTTCATACGACAGGGAGCAGCCCATCCAATTCCCCTTGGGTGTCGGTCAAGTTATTCCTGGTTGGGACGAAGGCATTGCTCTCATGTCGAAAGGCGAGAAGGGCGTCCTTTACATCCCTTACTACCTTGCCTATGGCGACCGTGCCGCTGGTGATGTGATCAAGCCTTACTCCAACTTGAAGTTTGAGGTGGAGCTCGTTGACTTTGAAGATATGCCGCGATGAACAGGATTCATAAGTTGGCAGCCGTCGCAACTCTGTTGCTTTTGATGGTTTCCTGCAAAAACGATTCCGTCTATTCGGGTTATGATAAGATGGAAAACGGAGCCTACATGAAGTTCTTTGAACGTCATGTTGAGGGTGACATGCCACGAGTTGGTGATGCCGTGACTATCGAAATGGTTCAGTATTTCAATGATACGATGTTGTTCACTACAGTGGGCGACAAACCGTTGGAATTGAAGGTTCAAACGAGTGATTTCGTTGGCGATGTGCCGGATGCCTTGCGTATGATGCATGTGGGTGACTCGGCTCGTTTGGTCGTGTTGTCTGATTCGGTATTTGTCAAGTTGATGGGGGTAGATGTGCCAAAAGAGTATTTAGGTGAACCTATCTATTATGACCTCAAGCTATTGTCCATCAAACCATTGGAGGTAATTGAAGCCGAGAGAAGGGCCAGACTCGATAGTTTGCGTCTGTTGGAAAACGATTATCTTGTAGGTTTGCAGGCTAACCCGAAGAACATAGTTACCGGGTCGGGGCTGATTGTAATGGAAACGACGGGTAAGGGCAAGTGTGCCAAACTGGGCGATTATGTCAATTTGGACTTTTTGATGTGTACCGTCGATGGCGATACAGTGATGAATAGTTTTGACGTGGAATCTTTGGATATGCAATATGGAGAAGAGTTCATTTGCAAGGGTTTCAACGAAGCAATGGGTATGGTCCCGGAAGGAGGGATGATGCGTTTCGTGATTCCCTCAGAGTTGGGTTTCGACAGCACCGGTTTCGATAAATATATCAAGCCTTATGCTGCTTTAGTCGTCAAGATGCGCATGAACAATGTCATGGACCAAGCCGAACATGATGCCAAGCAGGCGAAACTCGAAGCAGAGCAAGAGGCTGAGAAGCAACGTCTGTTGTTGGAAGAATCGCAACTGATTGATGAATATGTCAAGGACAATGGCATTACTGTTGAACCCACCGAGTCTGGTCTATACATCATTCCTGTTGAGAAAGGAGAGGGTAATATGGCCAAGTCGGGCGACAAAGTGAGTGTACATTACACTTTGAATAACCTGAAAGGCGAGTTGGTGGAGTCGAGCTATGACTATGGTGAGCCTATGTCGTTCATTATTGGTCAAGGCGAAATGATACCCGCCATAGAAGAAGCTCTATTGAAGATGGCACCTGGCGCAAAAGTCAAGTTGCTGTCTCCTTCCTCACAAGCATTTGGTGAGGTTGAAATCGACAAGGCATTGTTGCCTCCTTATTCACCGCTTTTGATAGAGTTGGAGTTGGTCTCCATCGAGCCTTGATTGCGGACGATTCCGCCTCAGCATCAGACCGTTCCTTCAACATTCCAGTAAAAGGCCCGAAGTCCCAGTTCTGGTGACTTCAGGTCTTTTTCTTTGAGTTGTTTCAAGATGCCATCGACGGCTTCGTCAGGGACGATGCTGATGATAGCGTTGTTGAGGGTTGGCCAAGCGTGGGTACCGTAGTGTGGCTCGCCGCTGTTGCTTCCGTGTCCTTTGATCTCATTCCATTCGGTGAAACCTTTTACGCCGTTGTCGTTCAATACTTTGGCGATTTCATCGTAGTAGGCTTGGTTATAGGTTATTAATATTGCTTTCATGGCTTATCGGATATTTTCGGTCTTGGTGAGGGCTTCCTCTGCTTTACGTTTTTTTCTACGAACATTTCTTGTCTCCAAGGAACAATATAATGCAGGAATGAGTAACAATGTGATGAGAGTTGACACCGTTAATCCCCAGGCTACGGTAATACCCAAGGCATTCCACATTTCGGCACCTTCGCCGCGACCGATAGCCAACGGAATCATACCCAAAACGGTGGTCAGTGTGGTCATCAGGATGGGGCGCAAACGCGAACGGGCGGCTCTAACTGTCGCTTCTTTTACCTCTACGCCACGCTCTTCGAGTAGGGTGGTGTAGTCAATGAGCACGATACCGTTTTTCACGACGATACCCATCAGAATCAATACACCTACAAAGGCCATAGCGCCCAAGGCAGTGTTGGTGACCCACAAGCCAAGCAACACGCCGGTGAAAGTGAAAGGTACAGAAAACATGATGACGAAAGGTTTCATCAAATTCTCGAACTGCGAAGCCATCACGATGTAGACTAAGATGATGATGAGGATGAGCAGAGTGAGTAAGTCGCCAAACATCTCCTGTTGGGTTTCATAGTCACCGGCGATTTTAGTCATGATTTCAGCAGGAATTTCAGTGTCGTCGATAACTTCCTGGCACATATTCACTACATCACTCAGCACCTGTCCTTTACCAACCACGGCGGTGACGCTGACCATACGCTCACGGTCTTTGCGCTGAATTTGTGGTGGCGTTAGTGATTCGACCACCTGACCGAGGTCGCCGACGCGGACGGGCTGTCCATAGCTATTGTATATCTTGATGTCTTCAATGTCCTCCACGCTTTTGCGGAATTCTGGGGCATAGCGCACACGGATATCGTATTCTTCTCCGTCCTCACGGTAGTAGGAATTCACCGATCCGTTGATGCGGTTCTTGACGTAGGTAGCTGCTGTAGTGCTGTTCAGTCCGTTCAAGGCAAGCTTTTCGCGGTCGAAATCGACCTGGTATTCAGGAGTGTATGCGTCACGGCTGACGATGACTTGCAGGATGCCTCTGTCGCGCAGTTTTTGGGCAATCTCGTTGGCCACAATGTCGGTAGTATTGAAGTCATAACCGTAGATTTCGACTTGAACGCTGCTCATGCCTCCCATACCGCCTCCACCTTCGCTGACATTGGCTTTCTTGATTTCAGGCATGGCGTTCAGTTTGGTACGAATCTCGTCGGCTACCTCACTGGTCTTACGCATTCCCGCTTTGCGGCGTTCTGTCTTGGTACCAAGGCGCAGATTGAACGATATGATATGGGTACCATTGCTTCGCATGGAGGCAAAGGCATTGTCAGAGTCAGCTTGACCGAAACTGTAGTTGCATATATTTATTTCGGGAATCTGCATGAAGTCTTCAGCAAGACTCTTGGCAAAAGCTCCGGTAATATCTTGTCCTGTACCCGTTGGCAACTCGATGTTGATGCTCAGACGTCCTTCGTCCATCTTGGGCATCATTTCTGTCTTCAAAGTGGGGGCGAGTAGGACGATGGACAGGGCGAACAGAACTAACATTCCGAGAATGATTACCTTACGATGGTTAACACACCAGTTGATGAGTCGGGCATAGGCATTGCTGATGGCATCCAGTCCCTTGTTGATCGGGCGGAAGATGGCTTTGTGGAAACTGCTCTGGTGTGGGTTCATCACCAGCATTTTGGAGCACATCATCGGTACTAAGGTCAAGGCTCCAGTGGTGGAGACAATCATAATGATAGAAACAATCCAACCCAATTGCTTGAACATCACGCCTGTGGTGCCTTTAATCATTGTCAATGGCAGGAACACTGCCAACATCGTAAGGGTAGATGCAATAACCGAAAGTTGTACCTCTTGGGTGGCGTGAACAGCGGCCTCCTTGGGCTTGGAACCACGTTCGATGTGTGTGGTGATGTTCTCCAACACCACAATTGCATCGTCCACCACCATACCGATGGCAATGGTCAATGACGACATGGAAATAATGTTCAATGTATTGCCGGTGGCATACAGGTAGATTAACGAAGCCAACAAGGAAATCGGGATAGCCAGCACGATGATAAAGGTGGCGCGCCAGCGTCCCAAGAAGACAAACACAACCAGCATCACCAGGATGAAGGTGATGAATATGGTGTCACGCAGGTTCTTTATGGTGTTCTGGATGTAGGTAGAGCCATCCATGATAATGCTTAACTTGACATCGGAGGGTAGTGAAGGCTCGATGACTTCCAGCTGTTTTTTGATACCTTTGATGACATTGACTGCGTTGGCATCGGTCTGCTTTTGAATGATGATGGTGGCACCTTGGCGACCGTTGCTGTATGACTCTTGAATTCGTTCCTCAGAACCGTCTTTGACGGTGGCTACGTCACGCAAGTAAATGGGCGCACCATTACGCGAACCAACGATGATATCCTCCATTTCCTTGGCCGAGGTGAATTCCTTCTGAATACGCAAACTGTAACTGTTGGAGCCAATGTCGATGTAACCCGCAGGAATATTCTGGTTCTCAGTAGCTAAGGTTTGTGAAATGCTCTCCAAAGTTAAATTGTAGGCCTCCAATTTGTTCGGGTCGACATAGACTTGGATTTCACGTTTGGGTGCACCATTGGCCGAAACCGTACCTACGCCACTCACACGAGCCAAAGGTGTGGTGACGCGGTCGTCAATGATTTTGTCCAATGCTGGTAGACTCTCTTCAGCGGTTACGCTGAGGAGCATGATGGGCATATCCTCTGCATTGAACTTGAACAGGACGGGGTTGGTGGCACCGTCAGGCAAATAGTTTCTGACTATATCGATTTTGTCGCGCACGTTGTTGGTAGCCGTCTCGATGTCGATACCACTTTCAAACTCAAGGGAAAGCACCGAGGTGTTCTCACGAGAGGTGGACGAGAGGTGCTTCAGGTCGGGGACGGCGTTTAAGGTGTTCTCTAAAGTTTTGGAGATATTGGTTTCAATATCAGCTGCACTGGCTCCCGGATAGGAGGTCATCACCATGATGAAGTTCGTCTCCATGTTGGGTAACTGGTTGATGGAGAGGTTTATCAGGGAGAAGATGCCGAAAATAGCGATGGCGACAAAAATCAAGGCTGTCGTCACCGAATTGTTGACTGCTGTTCGTTGTAAACTCATGGGTATTATTTTACGGTTACACTAACGCCATTCTTTAACCTCACTTGTCCCTCGGTAACAATCCTGTCGCCCTCTTTGATGCCAGAGAGAATCTCATAGCGGTTTCCTATGCGGCGACCAAGTTCCACCTTGGTGTATGTTACCGTGTTGTCGGCATTGAGCACATAGATGAAATGTTCACCTGAACCTTGCTGTTTGACCACGGCGACATCGGGAACCACTACGTTATGGTTGATGCCGAAAGTAGCTGTCACGCGGGCAAACATGCCGGGACGCAAACGTTGGTCTTTATTGTCACAAATGACTTCAACGGGGAAGGTGTGTGTGGCTGCATTGACGGTGGGGTAGAGCAAGTTCACCGTGCCTTTGAAGACTTCGTTCGGATAAGCGTCGACGGAAATGTCGAACTCCATGCCTTTGTGGACTTGGGTGAATAGGCTCTCCGAAATGTTGACCAACATCTTCACGGGCGTAATTTGCTCGACGATGAAAATGGGCTGAGCCATGCTATACATGTCGCCCATATCGTAGTTACGGGCAGTCACCACACCATTGATGGGGCTGCGCAAGTAGGTGTTCTCCAATAGGTTGTTATAGGTCTTCTTGGTGATGTCCAAGGCAAGTTTGGCCATATCATAGTCGGCTTGGGAGACGGCTCCTATTTTATAGAGTTCGGTCAAACGGCTAAGTTCCGTTGAGTCATTGATGAACTGCATACGTGTCTTGACAAGGTTCACGTCGTCCATCTTGGCCAAGAGCTGGCCCTTGCGGACTTGGTTGCCCACTTCGGCGTTGATACTCACGATACGACCGGCCGTTTGCGATACGATGTTGTTGGTGGCATAAGGCTCAATGTTGGAGGTGAAGGTGTTGCTCACATCCACGTCTTCGGCCTGTGCCGTGATGACGCTGACCACAGGTGCTGCCTTTTCTGGAGTCTGTCCTGTTGTTGTGGTGGTGTCTTTCGAGCCGCAAGCTGTCATCAGCAGGATTGTGGCGATAGTGATAAGGGTTGGTTTGTTGTATTTCATCGGTTTATAATTTTATTCTGCTTTTCCTATTAATTCATCCAAAGAGGCCTTGGCGACCATGAAATTGTATACCGCTTGTGCCTGCGTGAGTTGCGCCTGCAATAATGCCACTTGGGCATCGTTAAGTTCCACCATAGTGGCCTTTCCTACTTCGTACATCTTTTCGGAGATATCGTAGCTCTTTTGTGCAATGTCAACTGTGGCATTTGCGGCTTGGTAGTTCTTGATGCAGAGGGCCATTTGGTCGTTGTAGTTGCGGATGGCGATGCGCAGGTTGCGTTCGGTGTCTTCGCGTTGCAGTTCGAGCATGTTCTTGCTCACTTTGGTCTGCTTGATGCTGAAGTGTTTCTGGAAACCGTCGAAGACGGGGATGTTGAGGCTTATCGACGCGGTGGATGAGGGGAACCAACTCAATGTTGCGTCTCCCATGGCACTGTAGTTGTAATTGATATTTGCAGCCAAGGTAGGAATGTATTGGTTCTTCTGCATCCGTATGGTTGATTCAAGCATTCGGTTTTGGATGTCGAGTTGGAGCAAAGTGCTGTTGTTGCTGATGTCGTCTTCCGAGACGTAGGGGGCGAGCATTATGTCGATGTAGTCATTCAGGTCACCTACCACTTCAATATCGGTGTTGAGGTCAATGCCCATGACGGCTTTCAGTTGCCATGTGGCCAGCAAAACAGTGTTCTCTGCGCTCGACACATTCGGTTCGGCATTCATCATTGTGACTTGCGCCCGCAGGCGTTCTACCTCTGAGGCTTTGCCTACATTGAAGCGTTGATCGGTCTTTTCGTAATTTTTCTGAGCATTGCTGTAGACTTCGGAAACTACATCATACGACTTCTGGGCAAGCAGCACGGCATAGAAAGATTGCTTCACCTGCTTAATCATCCCAATCCTCGACGAACGCGCCTGCTCCACAGCAAGTTCCACATCCATGCCCGACAGTTTCAGGCTCTCCCAAAGCTGGGTGTTTATTATAGGCATGCTGGCAGAAGCGGAGGTAGTGATGTTGTTGTCGCGACCTACTTTGATTTCCATCGCCTGACCACCCATGTCCATCACCATCACCTGCTTGAGCAGTGTGCGTTGATAGGAACCGCTCACGTTGATGTTGGGGTAAAGTGCGGCGTAGCTGCCTTTTTTGGCATACCCCGTCTTCTCTACGGTCATGTCTGCGATTTTGATGGTGTTGCTCTCTGAGAGGGCGATTTCCAAGGCTTGGTCGAGGGTAAGTTGCAAAGGCTCTTGTGCCCGCCCGAAAAATGGAATGAGAATTGCGGCTGAAATAGCCAAGGTGTTAAGAATCAGTCTCTTCATAAAATCTTTCTTTCAAATTGCTGCGCTTATATAAAATAAGGTGCAAAAGTAGTATAATTGTTTGGTTTTAGACGTAGATTTCAACAAATTATTGTGTCATTTCACTGAAAACTATTCCATTTATTTTCATTTTTTTCCAAGAAAATCCTTTTTCATTATGGCGATTAGCCGTATCTTTGCGGCATAAAACCTGGAAAATGAAAAGACCTAATCTGCCGGATGCAAAACTCGACCTGCTGGAAAGGCTCTATAAATACGGCGTTATTTGGATAGTGCTGTTTATTGTGTTTTTTACGGTGCACTCCAATGGCGACATGCTTTTCCGTGTGGTGAGTTCTTTGTGTTTCGTCGCAATGGTGGTGCTGTTGGTCGCTTTCATCAATAAGGTACTGATTTTGCATTTCTTGAAGAAAGACAGGGTAGTGCTGTTCATTTTGCTTTCCATCCTGACTATCCCCGTTTGGGCGGCGGCTTCCACGGTCATTAACTTGTGTATTTTGCATATTATCGAGAAACGGCCTTTCTCTGAGATTGGTGGTTTCTCAGTCTCCTTTATGACCTACATTGTGCGTTTGATTTGGTTCATCGTGACTTATGCCGTGACTGTGATTTTCTATTACCAGAGGAAGGAAAACGAGGAGATGATTATTTCCGACCGCCTGAAGAGCGAGAAGCTTGACATGGAGTTGCGTTATCTGAAGTCGCAAATCAACCCGCATTTCTTGTTTAATGCGTTGAACAATATCTATTCGATGGTTTATACCCACGACGACAATGCTGCCAACAGCGTGCTGAAACTCTCTGAGATGTTGCGTTATGTGCTTGTTGACTGTCAGGCTGAGATGATTCCGTTGAGCAAGGAAATCAACTACATCGAAAACTTCATCGACTTCCAGATGATGCGGATGAACGGGCGGCGTGATGTCTCTTTTGAAAAGGATGTGGAGAAAGAGGATTTCATGATTGCACCGATGCTGTTGCAGCCTATCATCGAAAACTGTTTCAAATACAGTCGTTTGGAGACGCATCCCAAAGGCTTTATCCATGTCAGCGTGCAACAAAAAGGCAATAAATTCTGTTTTGAAGCTGCCAATACGGTGGCTGAAAACACCAAACCGATTGTACCTGTCACTGTGGAAAAGAAATCCGGAATTGGGCAAATCAATGTACAGCAACGCTTGGCATTGCACTATGGAGAAGATTATCTATTTGATATAAAACAAGATAAAGGAATTTATAAAGTCAAGATTGAGCTATGAACGAGAAATACAATGTGATGATCGTCGATGACGAATATCTGGCGCAAAAGCTATTGCATGACTATGTCTCCAAGATGGAGTCTTTGCAGTTGGTTGCCACTTGCTCCAATGCTTTCGAAGCGATGGATGCCTTGAAGAACAACGAAGTTGATATTATTCTCTTGGATATACAAATGCCTGATTTGACGGGTCTTGATTTGGTGAAAAGTTTGGAAAAGAAACCGGCTGTCATCTTTACTACGGCTTATTCGGAATATGCCGTCGATGCCTTCAACCTTGCCGTCTCCGACTATCTGCTCAAGCCTTTCGACTTCCCGCGTTTCGTCCAAGCCATCAACAAGGCTATCGACCATGTATCGCCAAAAACAGAGAATACGCCTCAATCTGCAGCCGACACCGTCAGCAAGTCGAATGATTTCATCACCGTCAAGGCGGATTACAAACTTTATAAGATTAATTACGATGACTTGCTCTTTATTGAAGGGCAACATGAATATGTCACTTTCCACACCGTACAGCGCCGTATCACGGCTTTGTTTGCCTTAAAGGAATTGGAGGAGCTGCTGCCCAAGGACCGTTTTGTGCGTGTTCACAAATCGTTCATTGTCTCCTTCAATCATATTCAGGACTTGGATAAATCGGATGTGACGGTGATGGGGAACAAAATTCCTGTCGGTGCCAGCTATCGCGACGATTTGTTGGCGCGCTTGCAGTAAAGATTTGATTATTCTACTTTTACTATCCCATTCTTGTCGCAGTATACTACTACGCACTTGTATTCTGTGTTTTCCTCGAAGGTGCATTGAAAGACAAAGGTGAGGCGGTATATTTTCCTTCCTTCTACAGGTTGGTAGTCTTCATCTTCCCAAGTGCCTGCAAGAGGAAATTTAGGGTTGTCCATCTTGCGGACAAACTCGGTGAGATTGTAGCGCATGATGTCGTTGATGCCTTTCAGCGGGAAGGGACTTGCTTTGGCCAACTCCCAGCGCCACACCTGCACTTTTTTTCTGAAAAGGATGACCTTCTCGTCCTTGCCGCTCACTTCGTCAAACAAGGGGGTACGTGCCCGGAGTTGCATCACCTCTGGTTGGATGGTGTCGCTGTCGATGAAGTCCACACTGTCTTTGCTCCAGCCGATATGTCTTCCTTTGATGCTGAAGTCGGTGCGCGTGTCGAACACTTTATTGCTGACGCGTCGGGCAAAGAAAAGCCGCAACCAGTCTTTCAGCCTGTCTTTGAACATATAGCTGATAACTAAAGCAATAAGGAAAGGCAGCGTGAAATTACCATAGCGTTGTTGGAAGAAGAATGACGATAGTGTGGCCACCACCATAGCGGCACCTGCGGCGAGGCTATAAAGAATCTGCTCGACCAAAAAGGTGTTCTTGCGTTTGTTGGAGCTGAGATAAAGGTCGCTCTCAGCGAATTTCTTGAGCAGGCTGGCTCGAAAGACGAAATCGCTGTTGCCATTGCTGTCGTCAGGCTTCACACCAAAATAGCCCATCGCTTCCCGATAGCTCCTTTCATCCAGCAACACTTTCTTGAAATGATGCTCAAGTTGGGCGTAATCCTCTGGATGAGAAATTCTTATATGGTCACGGAGTCGATAGGTGAATGATTCCAGGATATTGCTCAGAAATTCATCGGAATAGGCGAAATCCTGAACGATTTTGCCTGTTATTTCACTGTTTTTTAGCTTGTTGTATAGGCAGCGAAAGCGGGTGACCACCTGCTTCACATCGTCAAGGTACTCGTGGCAGGCTTTTTGTCTGAGGGCTGTGTCGTCACATTGCTCCGCGTCTTGTTGTGCATTGCGGAAGGCGCTTTTGGCAATGGCGCAATACATCTTAAGTGAGTGGACAAGGTCAACTGTGTCGTCGGGGGCGATGAACAGCTCGTTGAAGTCGTTGATTAGCGATTGGTTGGGAAGAAGCTGCTCATTGTTGGCGAGGTCGCGGAGTGGGTAGCTGGGTGTGATGAGTCGTACATCCGACTTGAGGTCGCGGTAGAAGTTTTCCTTGCTGTATTTGGCAGCGTTAATGTCGAGGCTATTGGGTACAAAAATCCACGTGTTCATCACGAAATCGCTGTACTTCATGGCTTTCATGGTGGCATCCGTGTTGAACCCCACCTTGAATTCCAAGGTGAACTTGTCGTGGGTCTTTGCCGTCAGGTCAATCATGACTTTTTATTTCGGTATTGCTCGTCGAGGTTGAAACCTTCAGGGTGTTTGGCTTTGACGTCTTTGTAATAGTCCCAAATTTCGGCCAAGTCTTTTTCGTAGTTGCCAGTGGGATAGAAGATGCGCTCGATGCCGCAATATTTCCTTTTATAGTCGATGAAGCCGAGTACGATGGGCACATGGGCACCTTCTGCAATGATGTAAAACCCCTTTTTCCAATGCTTTACGGCCTTGCGAGTGCCTTCGGGGCAGATGATGAGATGTGTGTCTTTGTTTTGGCTGAACATCTCAACCATCTGTTCCACAAGGTGGTTTTGGTGTCCACGGTTGACGGGGATGCCTCCCATTTTCTTCAAGATCCAGCCGACGACGGGTTTGAAGAACTCCTTCTTCATCATGACCTTGAACTTGATGCCATAATACCAATAAAAACCCAGGCCGACAAAGAAATCCTCAATGGCGGTGTGAGGGACGACGATGCAGATGGCATTGCCCAGGTCGGCAGGGGCTTCGTTGACAGTCGTCCAACCGCCAATGCGAAGCCCCCATTTACCTATGAATTTTTTCAATCCCATAATTACCAGATGGTAGCACGCTCTTCGGGAGCGATATACATCTTGTTTTCGGGCGTGACCTCAAAGGCCTCATAGAAATGCGGCATGGAGCCGAGGGTGCGGTTCACGCGGGCTTCCGCAGGCGAGTGCACGTCTTCCTTGATGCGGCGTTCGAGGGCTTTGTCGCGGATGTTGTTGCGCCAGATGGTGCCGTAGCTGATGAAGAAGCGTTGGGCAGGGGTGAAGCCGTCGATGCTCTTGTTGGCCTTGGCCTCGTCGGTCATCTGGTAGGCGTCCCAAGCGATATTGAGGCCGCCAAGGTCAGCGATGTTCTCGCCTAAGGTGAGTTCGCCGTTGATGTGGTTGCCGCGCAATTCAAATTCGTTGAAGAGCTTGACCAGCTGCTGGGTGCGCTCCTTGAACTTGAGGGTGTCTTCGTCGCACCACCAGTTGTTGAGGTTGCCGTTTTCGTCGTATTTGCAGCCTTGGTCGTCGAAGCCGTGGGTCATTTCGTGGCCGATAACCACGCCGATACCACCGTAGTTAACGGCGTCGTCAGCATCCATATTGAAGAACGGAGGCTGAAGGATGGCAGCGGGGAAGACGATTTCGTTCATCTCCGGGCTGTAGTAGGCGTTGACGGTTTGCGGCGTCATGAACCATTCGTCCTTATCGATGGGCTTGCTCAGACGGGCCATGTCGTATTCGGTCTCAAAGATAATGTAGTTGTGGAAGTTTTGGAAATAAGAGTCGGCGGTGACTTCGAAATTGCTGTAGTCGCGCCACTTGTTCGGGTAGCCGATCTTCACGTTGAAGCAGTCAAGCTTGTGGAGGGCTTTGGCTTTGGTCTCTTCGCTCATCCAGTCTAAAGCCTTGATGCGTTCACCCAAGGCTGCGCGCAGGTTGCCGACGAGGTTCAGCATGCGTTCTTTGGCTTCGGCCGGGAAGTGCTTCTCGACGTAGAGTTGTCCGATGGCTTCGCCAAGGCAGTCGGAGGTGGCGTTGAGCACACGGCGCCAGCGGGGTTGTTGCACCTCTTGGCCATACAGATACTTGCCGTAGAAGTTGAAGTTTTCTTCCACGAGGTCGTCGCTCAAGATAGAGGCACTGCCGTGAATGACTTTCCAACGCAGATAGTCCTTGATGGTAGCCAAATCGGTATTGAGGATGATGCCGTTGAGGGCTGCAATGAAGTCGGGCATACCCACATTGAGTGTGTCAAACTCAGGAGCACCGGCGTTCTTGAAGTAGGCAGTCCAGTTGAAGTTGGGTGTTGATTTTTGCAACTCGCTGAAACTGCGTTTGTTGTAGGTGCGGTCGGGGTCGCGGCGTTCCACGCGGCTTAATGAGTTCTTGGCCAGCTTGGTCTCTAAGGCGAGGATGGCCTTGGCTTTGGCAGCGGCAGCGTCGCTCTCAGTGCCGGTGAGTTCAAACATCTTGGTGACGTGTTCGACGTATTTGTCACGCATCTCTTGTGAGGTTTCTTCAAGGTAGTCGTCACGGTCGGGCAGGCTCAGGCCGCCTTGAAAGAGGTGCATGATGTAGCGGGTGGCATCTTTCGGGTCGAGGCTCGGACCGGCATAGAAGAATCCGCCGCAGCCGTTCTTGTGAAGGTCACCGAGCAGGGCGGCCAAATCGGCTTTGTCGCTCAGTGCCTCGATCTGCTCGAAGTAGGGCATCAGCTCGCTGTAACCACGTTCGTTGATGGCAACGGTGTCCATGCCAGAGTTGTAGAAATCACGGATCTTTTGGGCCATGCTGCCTTGGGCGGCGGTGGTGTCTTTCGAGGCCTCGTCGATGATGTTCTGGATCAGGGTCTCATTGTTTTGGTCAATCTCGGTGAACGCGCCATAGGAGGTGTATTCCTCGGGGATGGGGTTGTTCTTCAACCAGTTGTTGTTGCAATAGCGGAAGAAGTCGTCCGCAGGGTTGATGGATGTGTCCATGTTGCTCAGCTCGATGGCGGGAACAACAATCTTTTCAGGTTTTTGAGGTGCCTTTTCGTTACTACAGGCTGTTGCCATTGTGCATAAAATCATCATGGCTGCAATGTGTTGTTTTTTCATTTAATTATGGTTTATAAATTATAGATCTCCTTCTAATTTCAGTTCTGTCTGCAATGTTCTCAAGAACGGATGTTCTTCCACCATTTTCTCAAACTTGTCCTTGTCGGTATAGGCTTCAATTTCAGCGGGCCGTTCCATCAATTGGGGGACAAGGGTGAATTGGTTGTTGTGCAGATTGTTTTTCAAGTGGTTGCGCAAGTCACTCATGCCTTGGGGTTCGTGCTCGAAGAGTTTGTTGTCCACGTTGAAGCGGATTTCAGAGTTACCTATTAATATAGGTGTGTATTTTCCCAAGGCCGCCGCAAAGTTGGGCGATTGGGTTTTGTAGCTGTTGACGAAGTCTGTCCAAACGGTTTCCAGCTGCTCTTGCGTGAAAGCAGAATTCCAGGTCTCTTCCTTATCTTCTGCTTTTTGCTCGGCCTGCTGCATGGCTTTATGGATGGAGATGCTGCTGGTGGTGCCTCGTGGCCTGATGGTAGGCGTGGGTTGTGGGGCTGCTGCTTGAGTGGTTGGTTGAGCAGTTGGTTGTGTTGTTGCTTGTGCCGTCGGTTGGGCAGCAGGGGTGGGCTTGGGTTGGGGTGTCGTTGCAGGTTGCGGTGCCGTTGTTGGTTGTGTGGGTGTAATAGGTTGCGAAGATGTTGCAGGTTGCGGGGGCGTCACTGGGTGCGAAGGTGTTTGCGGGGGTTGTGGTGCTTGTTGTGTTTGCGCGGGCCTGTTCTGTGGCATCTGTACGGGTTGTGCCTGCTGGGTGGGTACGGGTACAGCTAAGGCGTTGTTGCACAAGGTGCACATCTTAAGCAGGGCAATCTCCAAATGCAGGCGCTTGTTATTGGCGGCACGGTAGTCAATGTCGCATTGGTTGTTGATTTCCAAGGCTTTGATAAGGAAGGGTAGGGGACAGGCCTGCGACTGGGCCAAATAGCGTTGTCGCAGTTGGTCGCTGACTTCCAGCAGTTGTACTGTGGTTGCATCCTTGCTGACCAGCAGGCTCCTCAGGTGGTTGCCCATGCCGCTGACGAAATGTTGCGGTTCGAAACCTTTGCTGATAATATCGTTGAGGATGAGCAAGATATCGCTGGTATTGCCCTTCAGGATGTGGTCGACGATTTGGAAATAGTAGTCGTAGTCCAGCACGTTCAGGTTGTCGATAACATCCTTATATGTGATGCGCTTTCCGCTGAAACTGACCATTTGGTCGAAGATGGATAGGGCATCGCGCAAGGCACCGTCAGCTTTCTGGGCGATGATATTGAGTGCCTCAGGCTCGGCTTCTACGCCTTCGCTTTGCGCTACGTAGGCCAGGTGCCGGGCGATGTCGTCTACCGTAATGCGCTTGAAGTCAAATATCTGGCAACGTGAAAGGATGGTCGGGATGATTTTGTGCTTCTCTGTTGTGGCCAGGATGAACTTGGCATACGCCGGTGGCTCCTCAAGGGTCTTCAGGAAGGCGTTGAAGGCATCCTTGCTCAGCATGTGCACCTCGTCGATGATGTAGACTTTGAATTGCCCGATTTGGGGTGGGATGCGCACTTGTTCGACAAGGTTGCGGATGTCGTCTACTGAGTTGTTGGAGGCGGCATCCAGCTCATAGATGTTGAACGAGGCGTTGTTGTTGAAGGCGCGGCACGACTCGCATTCGTTGCAGGCCTCCAGGTTCTCGGTGGGGTTGAGGCAGTTGATGGTTTTTGCCATGATGCGGGCGCATGTGGTCTTTCCCACGCCTCTCGGACCGCAGAAAAGATAGGCCTGCGCCAACGATTTGTTGCGGATGGCATTCTTCAAGGTGTTTGTGATGGAGCCCTGACCCACGACGGTGTCGAAGGTTATAGGCCTGTATTTTCTTGCGGATACGATGAAATTCTCCATATTCTTAGAGGGTGCTTTACAAACTTGCAAAAGTACGGTTTTTTGGCTTTGCTTTTGCAACTTTTCAGATTTTTCTCTGTTTTTGCCGTTGGCATTGAAAATCATAGTATCTTTGCCCCCTATGAAAATGCTTGTCCACGTACCGAAAATCACCGACCGTGTAGCCTATACCTTCGACCTGCTCCTGGGCGATTTGCTGGGTCTTGATGTTGCGCTAACTACGGATTCGGGGCGTTTCATGGCTGCTGAGGGCCCTAAGATGCATTATGGCTTTGAGCGTCTTTGTGATGCACCATTTCAGAAGTCTATCAACTTGCTGTTTGACAGGCATATCCATGAACAGGAGACGAAATCGCTTGACTTCGGGGCGGTCAAAGGGCTGTTTCCCGTTTACGGAAAGGACTTGCTCATGCCTTTCGATGTGTTTGCAGCGGCGTTTTATCTGGTCTCGCGCTATGAGGAATACCTGCCTCAGGTGCGCGACAAATACGGACGTTTTCAGGCTGAGTCGACATGGATGTTCGAGAACGGACTGCTTCAGAAGCCTTTAGTCAATCTCTGGACCAAGGCATTGGGCGACAGGCTGAAAGCTGTTTATCCCGACTTGCCCGTCAAAAGACGGAAATTCACCTTTATCCCCACCTACGACATCGATGCGGCCTGGGCCTACAAGCACAAAGGCCTCTACCGTACTGTAGGTGCCTTTATCCGAGATTTGGCCGCAGGCAATCGCGACGAGATTCGCAGGCGGCACGAAGTGCTACGCGGCAGGCGGAAAGACCCTTTCGATTCCTTCGATTTTCAGTTTGAACTGCAAAAGACGTTCAAAATCAATCCGATATACTTTATCCTTTGCGGTGAATATGATACCAACGACAAGAACATCTCCATCCGCAAGGAGGCCTTCCAGTCGCTCATCAAGACCCTTGGCGACTATGCCGACGTGGGCATCCATCCTTCCTTCTCGTCCTATCTCGACATCGACAAGATGCAGAAGGAAATCGACGGCCTGTCGGAGATTTTGCACCGTCCCCTGACCAAAAGCCGTCAGCATTTCCTGCGGATGAACCTGCCGCGCAGTTATCAGAAACTCATCGAACTTGACATTAGCGACGACTACACGATGGGCTTCGCCTCGCAGGCGGGATTCAGAGCCGGCATTGCCGACACGTTCCGTTTCTACGACCTTGAGAACGACATGGTTACCAATCTCCGCGTGCATCCCTTCGCTCTGATGGACGGCACGATGCGCGATTATCTCAATCTCGACGTTGACAGCTCGCTCGAATTGGCCAAGCAGCTCGTCGACGAGGTCAGTGCCGTCGGCGGAACCTTTATCTATCTCACCCATAACGAAACCCTTGGCGGCGAGAAACGCTGGGTGGGCTGGCCTGAGATGTACCGACAATTTCTTGAATACGTGACACGATGATACACTATTTACAACATAATCAAATCAACAAGTCAAAATGGGATGCCTTGATGGCTGCCTACGGCAATATTTATGCCTTTTCATGGTACTTGGATATAGTCCATCCCAACTGGGAGGCCTTGGTCGAGGATGATTACCAAGCTGTTATGCCGTTGACTGGCGGGAAGAAGTTTGGCGTGAGTTACCTGTTCCAGCCCTATTTCGTGCAGCAGTTGGGCGTGTTCTCAACCGCGCCGATGACTGCCGAAAAGACTGCGGCGTTTCTCAACGCCATTCCCAAGCAATACCGCTTTGCGGAAATCCGCTTGAACGAGAGCAACACCTTCGGCGAAAACACCCCGGGGGTTGCGTATCACCGCAATGTCTTGCTGGATTTGAACCGCGACTATGAGGTGATTCGGGCCAACTATCACCAGAACACCAAGCGCAACCTGGCTAAGGCGGAGTCAAATAACTTGCAGATTGTCAACACGGTGATACCTTATCACGTGGTAGCCTTGTTTACGGATAACCGGGGGGCTTTGTTGGACAAATGGGGCGATGCCGAATATGCGCGCCTTACCCGCTTGGCGCAGGAGGCCCAGCGCCGCAATGCGGCTTTTTTCCTCGGTGTGACCGAAAAAGGCGTGGGCGAACTGCTTTGTGCCGCCATCTTCATGAAGACGGCCAACCGCATCACCTTCCTCTTCTCCGGACTCAAGCAGGCTGGCAAGGACAAGCAGGCTATGACTTATCTCCTCGATCATGTGGTGCAAAAGTATGCCAACCAGCCGATTACCTTTGATTTCGAGGGCTCTGACGACGAAAATCTGGCTCGGTTCTATCTCGGTTTCGGTGGCGAAGAGGTGAAATACCCTTCCTATTCTTTTAACCATCTTTCCGCTGTCGGCAAGGGTTTGCTGAAAGTTTGGAAAAAGAGGAAATAAAAATTTCTTGCACTTTCTTGCGCGGTATTGGTTTTTCTTCTATTTTTGTGCCAACCAAACTGCACTACTATGATACAAATTCACGATTTGGGCGCGAATGACAGCGTCTTCAACCAAATTATGGCCGAATTGCGCGATGCCGTCATCCAGCTTGACCGGATGCGCTTCCGTCGCAACCTTGAGCGTATCGGCGAGATTATGGCCTATGAAATCAGCAAGACCTTTGAATACGACGAGGAACAAGTGGTCACCCCATTAGGCATCAAGGAAATACGCACCATGAAAGAACAGCCGGTCATTGCTACCATCCTCAGGGCTGGCGTGCCGTTCCATAATGGTATGCTGAGTATGCTCGACCATGCCGACAACGCTTTTATCGCCGCTTATCGCAAATACGACAAAAACGAGGACTCTGAAATCCGCGTGGAGTATTTTTCCTCACCTGATATCGATGACCGCATCCTTATCCTCTGCGACCCGCTGCTGGCCACGGGCGAATCCATCGTGAAGACCCTCGAAGGCCTCATGGATGGGATGGAGCCCAAGCAGATTCATATCGCCGTGGCGGTAGCTTCGCAAGACGGTCTGGATTATGTGCAGAGCGCGTTGTCGCGCCAGCCCGTAACGATTTGGGTGGGCAGCATCGACGAGGAACTGACGGCACGGGCCTATGTCGTCCCGGGCATGGGTGACGTCGGCGACCTTGCATACGGTGAAAAGAGGTCTTCTTAATTTGTTCAGTTATGGCAGAAGAGAATAATAAGCGTGATGGCTTTGGCTCAAAGCTCGGTGTCATTGCTGCTGCGGCGGGCTCGGCCATCGGATTGGGCAACATCTATCGTTTTCCCTGTGAATTAGGCGAAAACGGCGGTGCAGCCTTCCTATTGGTGTATCTTGTCGTGGTGGTTCTTCTCGGCATTCCCGTGATGCTGTCTGAACTGGTCATAGGACGCCGCTCCCAAAGCAACTCTGTCGGGGCCTTCAGGAAGCTTGCGCCCAAGTCGGCCTGGCCTTTGGTGGGTTATATGGGTGTGTTGTGCGGATTCATTATCTTCGCGTTCTATACCACCGTGTCGGGCTGGACGTTGGAATACATTGTTAAAGCGGTGACCAATTCCTTCGAAGGCAAGGATTTGGCTACCATCGAGAAGGATTTCACCGATTTCCATAACATGGGATGGCGCAACGTGATATGGCAGGCTGTCTTTATTTTCCTGACGTGTTACGTGGTCTTCAGGGGCATCAAAAACGGCATCGAGAAATACGCCAAAATCCTCATGCCGCTGCTTGTGGCGCTGCTGGTCGTTCTTGCCATCCGTTCCACAACCATGCCTGGCGCCATGAAAGGACTGGCGTTTCTTTTCCACCCCGATTTTTCGAAAATCAACAATGAGGTGCTCATCAGTGCCTTGGGGCAGGGGTTCTTCTCCCTCAGTCTCGGCATGGGTGTTCTGATTACCTATGGTTCATACGTCAAAAAGAGCGACAACCTGACTTCCACGGCCTTCTCCGTGGTGCTTGCCGACACTTTTATTGCAGTATTGGCCGGTGTTGTCATCTTCCCCGCCGCCTTCTCGTTCGGCATCCATCCCACGGCGGGCATGGGTTTGGTGTTTAATACGATACCGATGATTTTCAACCGGATGACGGGTGGCTATGTCTTCTGCATCATCTTCTTCGTGCTGCTGGCCATTGCCGCCCTGACTTCGACGATTTCGCTGCTGGAAGTGGTGGTGGCCTATCTTTCCGAGGAGCTGCACATGAAGCGCCATTGGGCCACTGTGGTGGCTGGTGTCACCTCCTTGTTTATCGGCGTTTTCGCCTCGTTGAGCCTGATGGACAACACGCCGTTCACCATCGGGGGACGCACCGTTTTCGACTTGATGGATTTTGTCTCGTCCAGCATCCTGCTGCCTTTGGGCGGCCTGCTCATCGTCATCTTTGTGGGCTGGCATTTTGGAAAGCAGCGATTCTTCTCCGAGGTGACCAACGAGGGCAAGTTGCGCTCGCCTTTGCGCAAGATCATCTTCTTTATCATTCGCTATTTAGCTCCCCTCGCCATCGCTGTGGTCTTCATCAGCGGGTTGATTAAATAATTATGGAGGAACTCCGTAGATTCTTGTCGTTTAATAAAGGGGAACGTATCGCCATCATCGTCTTGATGGCGATAATACTGGTGTTGGTGCTGGCTGTTGCTCTGAAACCACAGCGAGTGCCGTTAAACGAGGCCGAGCTCCACAATCTCGACTCCTTGCTGGCCTTGCACCAAGCAGCACTGGATGAACAGAAAGGGAAGGATAGCCTGGTGCTTTTCCCTTTCAATCCCAACACGATGACTGAGGAAGAGGGGAGGAGGTTAGGGCTTACCGAAAGTCAGATTCGCAACGTCCTCAACTATCGCGACAAAGGCGGAAAGTTCCGCATTCAGAGCGACTTGGGCCGGCTTTACACCATCAGCGAAGAAGACTATCTGCGTTTGGAACCTTACATCGATTTGCCCAAGCAGCGGCAAGAGACTTTGACGGCCTCTTCGTCGAAGAAAGGGAAGACCTACGCTGACAGTTACGACGACCCCCGTCCTGCTCCGAGGGAGATTCCTCATGTAGAGTTGAACACAGTGGACTCAGCCACCTTGGTGGAGCTGCCCCAAATAGGTCCTTATATCGCGATGCGAATCATAGAATACCGCGAGCGGTTAGGAGGCTATGCCGACTTGGAGCAGATGCGCGAGGTGAAAGGCGTCGACTCCACTCGCTTTGACATCATCACTCCTTATATCGAAACAAGCGATCATGAGCCCAGGAAGATAGATGTCAACCGTGATGATTTCCGCACCCTTGTGCGGCATCCTTATCTGAACTACGAGCAGGTGAAGCGCATCTTCAACCAAAGGGAGAAGCGCGGGATGATAAAGAACTGGAAGCAACTCGAAGCCTTAATCAAAGAAGCCGGCGAGGTGAATCCTTGGCTGGAATACTATGTGAAATATTGATTATGCAATAACATAGGAAAACAAAACAAGTTTAGTAGGCGCATCAGAAGCAACCGTAAAGCGTCGCCTCGGCGAGTTGAAAAAAGAAGGGGCTATCATTCGAGTTGGGAGCAATAAAACTGGCCATTGGGAAATACAGGAATTCTCGGAGATTCCAACTATTCCCGTCTTTTCATCTGAAAAGCACCTTGAAAAATGAACCTATGTTCATTGGCTGATGAACATAACTGCAATTTGAGAACCAAAGCTTCCTTCGCTCGTATGCGGTCTATGTCGGCAAACGGTGGCGTGAATCTGGTCATCGTTGATGCGGATAAGGATTTACAAGCTCGCAAAAACGAGATTGAGAAGTGGCAGCAGAGGAATGATGTTGAGTTTGTGTTGTTCCTTATGCCTAATAATGAAGGTGCAGGTGCCTTGGAAGACTTATTGGAAAACATCATCAACCCGAACAACAGGCCGATTTTTGAATGTTGGGAAGGATACGAAAAGGAACTAGTAAAACTGGATATTCCTGGCAGAACGCCCCCACCTTTGACCACACCAGCCAAGAAAACCAAGATTTATGGGTATCTTGAAGCACTGTTGGGAGAGTCGAAGAGCCAAAAAGAACTGATAAAAGAAGTCAATCGCAACTACGAGAACGCACAACACTGGAATTTGGATGCTGAGTATTTGGAATCGCTGAAGGGATTCTTAAAAGAGAATTTACTGGAAGAGAATCTGCCTGAATAATTTGGCATGTTACAACCGTTAGGTAAGAACAGCTCTTCGGTAAAGTGCAGGCATCCCCTTCCCTCGGAGTTGCCAAGTACTTGCCAGCACTTAGCCAAGTATTAGCCAAGTCATACCCAAGTATATCCCAAGCCCACGAGCTTGGGATATTTCACCTTAACTCATGCTCTCAATTCTTGGGTACATTATACTTCATAGCGGTTCAATTTGTTGTTTTTCATTTTTATAGAATTGATGTGAATGAGTCGGTGTGTTACATTATTTTTGCAAAAATACTAAAAACCAAATCACTTGTGAAAAAATGGACTACAAATCCAAAATCCGTACCGCGTGGGGCATACGAAGCGGCAGCGTCACGTCCTGTCCCAACCGTCCCACTATTTAATAGTGGGACGGTTGGGACAACTGGGGAAAACTTAAAAACCAATCATCATGTACCACCTGCGGAAATGCCACACCAAAGCCTCGCGGCATAAAATGCCCTAACTGCCACGACCCGCATTCGTTCACCTACCCTGCGTCTGGCTGGCCACTGACGACTAACGCGCCGCCACAATCGACATCGCAGACTGGCTCATCCGTCAGCTGTGGGACAGGGACACGAAAACATTGTCTATCGTCGACTTCATCATTGAGTAACCATGACCCCAAATGTTGTCTAACTTCGACTCACCCTCGACTCACCCTCGACTCACCCTCGACTTACCCTCGACTGGATTTGAAAAGTGGAAAAAAAATCCAAAATGCGTGTCGCGCGTTTCCCGAAATTTTCTTATTTTTGCGTCATATTGTAAATAGGTTATCCCGCTATGCGCAAACTATATCTCATCCTTGTTTTGTTGGCTTTGGCGCTGCCCTCAAAGGCCGCCTATCTCCTCATCCCAATGGACAATACCCAGACCAACCACCTGAAAGCCTACGGCGTGGCCTATTGGGTGCTGCAACGTGAGGTGGAAATCAGCTGGTTGCTGAACTATAGGGGAGGGAGCTACCTGATTCCTTACCACGAGATGTTTGAGCGCGAGTGCAAGATGCGCAATGTTTCCTACAACGTCATCGCCGATGCGCAGGCCGATGCCATACTGGCCGAAATTGCCGACCCGGGTGTCAATATGGACGAGATGAAACTGCAAAAGGTGCCTCGCGTGGCCGTGTATGCCCCCAAGAACAATTTGCCCTGGGACGATGCCGTCACCCTCGTGCTGACCTATGCCGAAATCCCTTACGATGTGGTTTATGACGACGAGGTGCTGCAAGGCGTGCTGCCCACCTACGACTGGCTGCATTTGCACCATGAGGACTTCACGGGGCAATACGGCAAGTTCTGGGCACGCTACCGCAACTATCCCTGGTATCAGGAAGATGTGCGTACGCAGGAAGCCACAGCGCAACGATGGGGTTTTACCAAGGTCTCACAGCTGAAGCTGGCCGTGGCCAAGAAAATACGTGAGTTTGTGGCTGGCGGCGGCTATATGTTCGCGATGTGCTCGGCCCCCGACAGTTATGACGTGGCTCTCGCTGCCGACGGCCTCGACATCTGCGACTATATGTTTGACGGCGACCCCATCCGCAGCGGCGACCCTCAACGCCTCAACTACGACAACTGCTTCGCCTTCACCGATTTCTCGCTCTCGACCAACCCGCAGGAATATGAAATCTCTAATATCGACGTCACCCAGGGCCGCATGCAGCGGGTGAGGGAACAAAACGACTATTTCCTGCTCTTCGACTTCTCCGCCAAGTGGGACCCCGTGCCGACCATGCTCACCCAATGCCACGAAAGGCTCGTCAAGGGCTTCATGGGGCAGACCACCGCTTTCCATAAGTCGCTGGTCAAGCCCTCCGTCGTGGTGCTGGGCGACAATGCCGCCCTCGATGAAGACCGCTACATCCACGGCAACTTCGGCAACGGCTTCTGGACCTTCCTCGGCGGACACGACCCGGAAGACTACCAGCACATCGTCGGCGACCCGCCCACCGAGCTCGACATGTACCCCAATTCGCCCGGCTACCGGCTCATCCTGAACAATATTTTGTTTCCTGCCGCCAAGAAAAAGGAACAGAAAACATGATTTTCACTATTTTTGCCCCCTTGAATGAATTAATTTACTGACTATGAAGAAAAGTATACTCCTTGTCACGGCCCTTCTTCTGGGCATCACAGTAATGCAGGCCAAGCCTGTTGATGTCGCCAAAGCACAACGCTTGGGACTGAATTACATCAATCATAAGGCTCAGTCGGCCCGAAGCGCAATGCCTTCGCTCGATTTGGCCCACACATTCCGCGCCGGCAATGGGACGGCCACGTCATTCGTCTTCAATTTCGACGGCGGCTTTGTCGTTGTCAGTGCCGACGATAGCTATCATCCCATCCTCGGCTATTCCGACCACGGCTGTTTCGACTACAACAACGCACCCGACGGGCTGCTGTTCATGCTCGGCGAGCTGAACAGGGAAATCGCCCAATGTGTGGCTGAAAACATTCCCGCGACGAGCGATGTCGCCTGCGAATGGTGCAACCTGGAGCACTCAGGCACCCTGGGTGCTGAGAAAAACATTGCCCTCGTCGGACCGCTGGTACAAACCAAATGGGACCAGGGCGCTCCCTACAACATGTATGCCCCCAACGGTTATCCCACGGGCTGCGTGGCTACGGCTATGGCCCAGCTGATGAAGTATTGGGAGTGGCCGGTGCATGGAACGGGGCAGCACAGCTACCAATGGCACGGCCAGACGCTGACAGCCAACTTTGGCGAGACCACCTACGACTGGGCCAATATGCTTTACAACTATGGTTTGGGCACAATCACGCAGGAGAACAAGGAAGCCGTCGCCGTACTGATGTCGCATTGCGGCATCTCGGTCGACATGTCGTATGCCTCCGATGGCTCGGGTGCTTTTTCAGGCGATGTGCCGGGTGCCATCAACAGCTATTTCTCCTATTCCGACCAGGCCACCTTCGTTAGCAAGAACAGTTATACCTACAGCCAATGGGTCGCCATGCTGAAGTCTAACCTCGACCAGCAAATCCCGCTGTATTACTCCGGACAGGGGGCTGACGGAGGTCACGCCTTTGTCTGTCACGGATACGACAACGACGGCCTGTTTTATTTCAATTGGGGCTGGGGCGGCAGCAACGACGGCTGGTTTCTCATCGATGGCGACAAATTCGAGTACAACTCCAGTCAGGGTGTGGTTTATGACTTCGTGCCGGATTATGTCTACAACAAAATGCCTCAAGCGGTCGACAACCTTTCCGTCACCATCAACGGCGACGTGTCGCGCATCGGACATCTCTCATGGAGAAATCCCACTGAAAACATGCAGGGCCAAACGCTGACCTCGATAGACAAGGTGATTGTGAAGCGCAACGGTGTTGTGGTGCAGGTGCTTACGGGATGCACCCCGGGACAAGTGACGAGCTGCAACGACGAGGTGCCTTACTTCGACCAGTTTGAATACACCGTGCTGGTGGTGGCTGGCGACAACTACGGACGGCCCAAGACGACGACGGCGGTCTTCGGCCCCTATTGCGAATGGACCGTGCTGATGACCTCCTCGGGCTTCCAGGGCTGGGACGGCGGTGGCATCACCGTGCAAAACGCTGCCGGCTCCTATATCGACTTCCTGACCACCAATACCTCCAGCGCACAGATGCAGCATTTCCAGATGGCCTTAGGCAACAACAACCTCTATTGGGTGAAGCCCAATTCCAACATCAGCAACATCTCCTTTAAGGTGAAAGACTCGCAAAGCCAAATCGTTTACCAATACGAAGGCCCCTCAGCCGACTTGGAAGAGGGACTGCTGCGCACACTCAACAACAGCTGCGGCAACGAAAACACCTGCGAGGCCCCTTACAATCTGACTGCAACACTTGACCCGGATAACGACGCCAACGTCATCCTCACCTGGGACAGCGACCATGAGCCCGAGTTTGGCTACTGCATCTACCGTGACGGACTCTTGTTCAACATGGCACACGAAACCCGCTATATTGACGAATACACCAACCCGGGCGGCCATTGCTATTACATCACCTCCCTTTGCAACGGAGGCGAGACCGCAAATTCCAACGAGTTTTGCATCACCTCAGGCCCGGATTGTGATGAGCCTTACGGCGTATATTATGAATTTACAAGCAACAACAAACCGCAACTCAATTGGTCGGCACCCGAAGACTTGGAGCCCACGGGTTATGTCGTCTACCGTAAGGTGGGCGATGGCAATTACAAGGAAGTCAAACGCCTCAAGCAGACTACTTACAAGGACGTTTCGGCACAGCCCGGCAATGTGTATTATTATCAAGTAGTGTCGTATTATAAGGACAACGACTGCTATTCATCCTATGCCGCGTCGTTGTTGAATCCCGACCAGTTCTACATCGTCGTCGACTGGGGCAACACCCCGAGGGACTTGAGGGCCGAACTGGTGGAAGAGGATGAGGACGTGAGCGTCAATCTGTGCTGGCAGCCTGCCTTCAATGCCACTGGCTACACCATTATGCGCAACGACGTTGCGGTGGGCGAAGCGACGGGAGTCACTTTCGTCGACAACAACCTCGCAGCAGGGGAGACCTACTGCTATCAAGTCGTCGCCCACGGCGAGGGTTTTGACGAAGCTTCCAACCAGGCCTGCGTCACCGTGCCGGGTTCACCTGTCGTGTCGTGCACCCCACCAACCGATTTAAGGCGCGGCGACTATTGGGCTTCGGTGACTTGGACGGCACCCGCCGACCGTATCCCCGATTCCTATACCGTGACCGTCATCGACCATTGCCAGCAGGATATGGTGGCTGAAATCTTTGGCATTACTGGGACGCAATACTTAGACATGTCGGCTCCCGTTGATGCCACCGACCGTTCCTACAAGGTGAAAGCCGTGTATGACGACTGTGAGTCGGAATTTGCCCTGACGGCTGAGGGAGAAGACTTTGTGCGTATCACCGAACTGGACGTGACGGAAAACACGCTGTTGGCCACCCTCTATCCCAATCCCACTACAGGCCAGCTGACCATCGAACTGGAAGGCCTGACCTCCGTTGAGGTGTATAACCTCGTCGGCCAGTGTCTGCTGCGGAAAGACGTTGCCGACGACAACGCCCTCATCGACATGAGCGGTCTGCAAAACGGCGTTTACATGGTCAGGATGAGTGCCTCAAAGGGGACAGTCATGCAAAAAGTGGTGAAAATGTGATGATGTTTTGTGAAAAAAACTATCTTTGCGCCCTCGAAATGAATAGAAATTAACAAAAAACAGTTCAACAAATGAGAAAAACTTTATTCCTGATGATGACTTTGGCCCTGTTTGTGGGTCAACTCATCGCTGCACCCGTTGGCGAGGAGCAAGCCCGTCAACTCGGCCTGAAGTATGTGCAGAGTCATGCCGGCAGGCAAGTCGCTAATCTTACCCTTGCCTACACCCAAATGACCGAAAGCGGCAATCCGGCCGTTTACGTGTTCAATTACGAGAATGGTTCGGTATTTGTCTCCGCCGATGATGTGGCACGCCCCATTCTCGGCTGCACCGACGAGCCTTTTGATATGGCTGTTGTGCCCGATGGCCTGGCCTACTATCTGCGTTACTACGCGCGTCAAATCGAGTTTGCCCGCGAGAACAACCTCGAGCCCGAAATGGAAGTGACCTCAGAATGGAGACACGTGGCAGCCGATGGCTTCGAGAACGACAACCGCAGCACCCGTGGCGACATTGCCCCGCTGATTTCCACCAACTGGAACCAGGACTATCCATACAACGCCTACTGCCCGACGGGTCACGGTGGCCCCCAGGGGCATGCCTATGCCGGCTGCGTGGCTACCGCCATGTCGATGGTGATGAAGAAGTGGAACTGGCCCGATCATGGACAAGGCTCTCACTCCTATACCCCTGATACTTATCCGGAACAATCGGTGGATTTTGAGAATACCTATTATCAATGGTCCAGCATGCCCAACTCATGCAACAACTCCAACTATCAAGCTGTGGCCACTTTGATGTACCATTGCGGTGTGTCTGTCGACATGATGTATGGCGGATCGGCTTCCGGTGCCTACTCGCAGGATGTGCCCGCTGCCATTCATGATTATTTCCGCTATACCGAGCACGCCACCCGCCTCGAACGCGACCTCTACAGCAAAGCCGAATGGGAACAGATGCTCATCCGCAACCTGGAGTATGACTTCCCCCTGTATTATTCGGGCAGCGATACCGATGGCGGACACGCTTTTGTATGCTGCGGCTATCGCCAGAGCGACAACAAGTTCTACTTCAACTGGGGCTGGAGTGGAGCAATGAACAACTACTATGCCATCGACGCCCTCAACACCTATAGCGGTCACTTCAACCAAGGCCAGGCCGCCATCTTCGATTTCATCCCCGGCTATATCTATGATGCGCTGCTTCCCGCCGTTGACGACCTCTCGGTGACGGCTGAGAACGCCCATTCCAAGACCGGTGTCATCCGCTGGACCAATCCTACCGTTTCGTTAAGCGGACAAGCTATCGAGAACATCGAGCAGGTTGTGCTGCTTCGCAATGGTGTGCAAATCTTCACGCAAAGCAACGTCGTCCCGGGCGAGGAAATGAGCTTTGAGGACAATGTGGCCGATTTTGACTGCTACACCTATCGTTTGTACTATCTCTCCAATGGCGTCAAAGGCCGTTTCGCGGATGCCAACTATCAATATGGCCCCACCTGCACTTGGAAAGTCATCGGCCAGACCACCAACTTTCAAGGCTGGAACGGCGGCAAGATCCAGGTGCTGAATTCGTTTAATTCTGTTGTTGAGGAAGTCACGATGACTTCTGCCACACCTGTCAGCCAGTTGGTGCGTATGCCTGAAGGTGCTGTCGCCTTGAAATGGGTGGCTCCTTCGACAGCTGTCACCAGCATCACCATCAACGTCAAGAACTCGAACAACCAGTCTGTTTATTCTTATACCGGCAATTCCAACCAAGTGCCTGCCACGCTCTTCGAGGGCGACAATGACTGCGGTGGCTGCGAGCCTCCGACCGGACTGAACGGCGAATACCAATGGACGGGTGATGGCTTCGGCACATTGCTCACCTGGATTTATGATGCCGATCCGCAATCATTCAAGGTGTATCGCAGCATAGACGGCATCGACTATGAAGAAGTCGCCACGGTTGACAAAACCGCACGCGAGTATTTCGACGCTGCTGAGGAAGGCACCTATTATTATAAGGTGACGGCTTTCCGTAGCTATTGCGAATCAACCCCCGCCTGGACCGATGGCGGCGATGACTACATCCGCATTGAAGTGACTTCGGTTGGTGAGAACGATGTAAACAGCAGCCTGTTCCCCAATCCTGCCAACACCATGCTCTGCGTCGAGGCTGAAGGCCTGCAGCAGGTAACCATCTTCAACATGATGGGCCAGGTGGTGTATCGCCAGGCCTGCGACCAGGATGGTGTGGTTGTCAACACCAGCCATTTCGCACAAGGTGTATACACGATTACCATCAAGAGCAGCAACGGTCAGACGACACAGCGCTTCACAGTGGTGCATTAATACGAACGAGACACAATGGGAAAGGGAACACCAAGGATGTTCCCTTTCTTTGGTTTATAAACACAGCAATCTGAAATACAATGAAAAAACTCTTACTTATCTTTGCCGTGGTGGTGACGGGAACCTCGCTGATGCAAGCCCGTCCCGTCAGCGAGCAGAAGGCCCGCAACCTGGCGCAAAGCTTCGTGTCGGCCCGCTTTGAGTTCACCCGCCAAAGCACAGACCTGACTTTGGTAAAGACCGCGTTTTCTGAAAGGGGAGAGGCGTGTTACTACATTTTCAATGTAGGCGAAACGGGTTTCATCATTATGGCGGGCGACGATTGTGTGCGTCCTGTCATCGGTTATTCCGACAGAGGCACCTTCAATCCTGATGATATGGCCCCGGCTTTAGCTGATTTCCTTGAAGCGAAATGCCGTTTCATCGCGGATAAGGCGCAGCAAGGTACGCAAACCATCGAAGTGGCCAGCGACTGGGCCATGATGGAGACATCGGGCCGTATGGTGTCGCGTCACGGTGGGAGAGAGGATGCTTTCCTTGTTGAGACGACTTGGAACCAGAACTATCCCTACAACTATTTCTGCCCCGAGGGCGAGGGAGGCCCCGGGGGACATTGCTATGCAGGCTGCGTGGCAACGGCTGCGGCCCAACTGATGAAGTATTGGAATCATCCGCTTCAAGGCCAGGGAAGCCATACCTATTACCCGGAAGACCATCCGGAATACGGCCCCCTGACCGTCAACTTTGGCGAGGCGACCTACGATTGGGACAACATGCCCAATTCCATTTCTGCCAGTTCCCCTCAAGAAAAGATTGAAGCTGTCGCGCAATTGATTTATCATGCCGGTGTTTCGGTGGATATGAACTACCGTCCCACCAGCAGCGGCGCAGTCACTGGATTGTTGTGCACAACGATGCCGAACTATTTCTTCTACACCGATCGGATGGACAATCTGTATCGTGAAGACTACACCCATGAGGGCTTCATGCAACTGGTTATCGATGCGATTGATATGGAGTGGCCTATGGTGCAACGTGGAGGCGGTCATGCCTATGTGTTGGACGGCTATAACGACAACGATATGGTCCACTACAATTGGGGTTGGAGCGGTAGCAGCGATGGCTGGTTCAATATTGACGACCACGGCTATACCGACGGCGAGAGCATTATCTACAACTATGTGCCTGCCGAGCGTTATGCCGCTACGTCTGCCGCCCCGACCGACATCCAGGTGATGCCCATGCAAGACGGCACGCTTGCCGCCACCATCAGTTGGAAGAACCCCACCGAGACCTTGACCCGTGCCGACCTTACCGCCATCGACCAAATTGTGGTGGCCCGTAACGGACGGGTGGTCTATACCGAGGATAATGTCGCCCCTGGAGCGGAGATGAGTTTCACCGATGAAAGTGTCCCGTATTACGACTGCTACACCTATGCCGTTTACGCTGTCATCAACGGGCAGCGTGGCGCTTCGGTAGTTTCAGACAAAGTGCTGGTCAGCCCTGTTTGCGACTGGAAGATTATCATGCAAAGTACGGCTTTTCATGGCTGGAACGGCGGCTACGTGTCGCTCTATACCAGCACGGGCATTGAAGTGCAGCGCATGACACTCACCAGTTCAACGCCTTCCACATCCAATTTCCCTGTGCCTTTGGGCAATTTCAGCATGGGTTGGACGGCTCCCAACAACGCTGTGGGAAATATGACCGTCATTATCAAGGATTCGGAAAACAATACGGTGTTCACCTATACGGGCAATTCCAATGGCCTATCGGAAGGCATCATTATCGCTGGCAATAATGACTGTGGTTCAGGTGTGGCTATGACAGCCCCTTACGGGCTTGTCGGCGAGGCGGTTGAAGAAGGCCTCTCCCTCAGCTGGAACTGCGATGAGTCACCCTTGTACGGCTACAACATCTATCGCGACGATGTTCTTTATGGCTTTGTGAGCGGAAGCACAACTTTCACCGATACCGATGTCACGACAGGCCATTGCTACACGGTGACGGCATTTGGTGAGGGCGGTGAGTCGGAGTTTTCCAACGAAACTTGCGCCTCGGCAGGCGATTGCATGGCCGCCTCCAATTTCTGTTTCCAATACACAGGCAGCAACTACAAAATCAAGCTGATGTGGGACAAGCCGGAGGCAGCCGGTCTCTCGGGTTACTATCTGTTCAGAAAATTTGGCGAAAACGGAACATACGAACGCATCAAGTTGCTGGGCTCCAATGCCACTTCCTACACCGATAACACGGCCAACGTGCAGGGCGACTACTACTATCGACTCTATGCTTACTATAGTGCTACCGACTGCACCTCTTCACCCGCTTCGGTCAAAGACGATCCCAACCTGTTCTATCTGCATGTCTATTATTCGCCTACCGCTGTTGACGAAAGCCGTATGCAGCGTGTCGACATCTTCCCCAATCCTGCCAGCCACAGCCTGAACATCGGGGCAGAGGGCATGAAAGGCGTGAGGGTGTGCAACCTTCTCGGTCAAGTCGTCATGGAATGTGAAACTGAAAGTAATTCATTGTCAATCAATATTTCCGATTGGAACGAGGGCATGTATGTCGTGATGATTCTTACCGAAAACGGCCTGCTGACGGGAAGTGTTTCCATTATCCATTGAGACTAAAATTTGAGATTTTAGCCCAATAGAGTTTCAGTTTTCAGAATTTTGCTAACTTTGCCGCCTTGAATTGGAATTAATAATCAATAACTAAATCAAACGTAAAATGAAAAAACATTTCTTGAGTTTGCTTGCCTTGATGCTCTGCATGGGGATGGCACAGGCCAATCCGGTCAGCGTGAGCCAAGCCAAGCTTGTCGGACAACAATTTGTCCGGGCCAACTTCGACCTTTCGCGTCAAGCTGGCGATTTGACCCTTGTTTACACGGCTACATCCACTCGCGGTGAGGCCTGCTTCTATGTCTTCAACGTGGGCAGCGAGGGCTTCGTCATGGTTTCTGCCGATGACGTGTACCGTCCCATTGTCGGTTTCTCCGACGAGGGTGCTTTCGATGCCAACAACATCAATCCTGAGCTGAACTACATGCTCAACGAGCTGATTTCCTATCGTAGCAACAGGATGACGGGCACTCCGTCTCCCGCTGTGGCCTCGGAATGGAAACAAGTCACTGAGCGTGGTGCACAGATGTCGTTCAACGGCGGTCGTGCCAGTGCTCATCTCTGCCAGACGAAGTGGAACCAGGATTATCCTTACAACTACTATTGCCCCAATGCCAATGGCGGCCCTGGTGGACGCGTCTATGCCGGCTGCGTGGCTTCTGCCATGAGCCAGGTGATGAAATTCTGGGATCACCCACTGAAAGGAACAGGTAGCCACTCTTATAGTTATTATGTGCCTGGCACTGGTTCTGGTCCTTGGACAGCCAACTTTGGTGATACCAACTATGATTGGGAAAATATGCCCGTTTCGATCAACAATAACTCGCCCCAAGTGCAGATTGACGCTGTCGCCACGTTGATGTACCATTGCGCTGTTTCGGTCGACATGATGTGGGCTGTTGACGGTAGCGGTGCTTATTCACCCGATGTCCCCCAAAGAATTGCCCAATATTTCGACTACTCCAACCAAGCCGTTCTGAGAAACAGAGACAGCTATAGCTATGCTGAGTGGGCTCAGATGCTGAAGGAATCCTTCGATATGGGTTGGCCGCTGTATTATTCCGGCCAAAGCCCTGACGGTGGACATGCTTTTGTTTGCGATGGTTACAACGATGCTGACCTCTTCCACTACAACTGGGGTTGGGGCGGCAGCGGCGACGGCTGGTTTGATTTTGATTTGATTGACTACAACAGCAGCGACGCTGCTATCTTCAATTTTGTTCCCGCTTTGATTTACAAATCAACGCCCAAGGCTCCCACAGCCCTCACAGTTACGCCTGCCGCCAACAATGAGTTGGCTGCTACGCTGAGCTGGACCAATCCTACCCAAACCCTTGACAACACCGCCCTTTCAGGCATTGACCAAATCGTGGTTTGCCGTGATGGTGAAGTCATCTATACCGAGGAAAATGTCGCTCCTGGTGCTGCAATGACCATTGTCGACAACAACGTGCCGCGTTTCGATGGCTTTGTTTACAGTGTATATGCTATCTGTGGCGGTAACCATGGTAAGATGGTCTACTCCAACAAAGTGTTCTTTGGCCCCACCTGCGGCTGGACTATCAATGTCACCCAAGCCTCGTTCACGGGCTTCCGTGGCGGTGCTATCCATGTCTACAATGCCGCCGGTACCGAGGTTGCCACTGTGACCTCCACCACTTCAAGCGTACAATCCTTCCCCGTTGATGTGCCGCTGGGTCGCGTTGCTTTCGGCTGGTCAGCCCAAACCAATGGTTCTGCTTTCACTTTGGCTTTCACCGTCAAAGACGCTCAAAACAATGTTGTCTATACTTATAGCGGACAGTCGTCGGATCTGGCTGAGGGCATCTTCTATGAAGGCAACAACGGCTGCGGCAATACGCCTGGTACGGGTGTGCCGAGCAACCTTGTCGCCGTTCGCGACGAAGAGGATCCTTACAACATCCATGTCTCTTGGGACGGCATCAATGATTCAGGCTACGGCTATATCGTTTATCGTGACGGCCTGCTCCATCGTATCATCCCCGAGGCTACTTCCTTTGATGATAAGAATGTTCCCATCGGTGGTCACTGCTATCGCGTCGGTTTCTTGAGCGACGGTGGCGAGAACCCTGGCTTCTCCAACGAGTCGTGCGCCACTTCGGGTGAGTGCTATCCTCCTACCAACATTGACTATGAGACCACTGGCTCCACCTATAAGATTAAGCTGAAATGGGAGAAACCCGACCCGGCTGAAGGTCTTTCTGGTTACTATTTGTTCCGTTCAAACGAAGAAGACGGTGAATACACCCGTATTAAGCTGCTGGGTGCCAACGCCACTTCCTACACCGACAATACCGCCAACCAAGAAGGTCACTACTACTACAAGCTCTATGCTTCCTATCAGGATCTTGAATGCGAGTCGGCTCCTGCCAACTGGAAATGGGATCACAACCAGTTCTTCCTGCATGTCTACTATTCACCCACCGGCGTTGAAGAGTTGGAAGCCAGTCAGGTTGCCGTTTACCCGAATCCTGCTACTTCCCGCTTCACCGTTGAAGGCAATGGCCTGAATCACGTTTCGGTTTACAACACCCTTGGCCAGATGGTTTACGATGCCAACTGCGAAGGTAACATGGCTGAGATCAACCTCGGTGATGTCGAGACGGGTATCTATATGGTGCGTATCGCTACCGAAAACGGTATGGCTACCAAACGCATTACTGTCATCAAGTAAGTTTTTTCATAAGCATTTGTTTTTTGGAAAACGGTCACCTCGTAAGGGGTGACCGTTTTTTTTCACTAATTTCGCACTATGAAACGGACTGTGACCTTGATAGCGGTTCTCTTGTTGGCCTTGGTTTCAACCCATTGTGTTCAAGCTTAGGATTTGCGCTCCCACACTTCAAAGCGATACGAGTAATCCACCTGCAGGTCGTCGTCGATTACCTCAAGGTCAATGAGTTCCCATTCATCGAAATTGACGTATGGGAAATAAGTGTCAGCTTCAAATTCCTTGTCCAAGCGAGTCAGATACAGCTTGTCGGCTTTGGGCAGGAATTGCTCGTAGATGCTGCCGCCACCCATGATGAAGACCTCGTCCTCGTTCTGCGCCATCTCAATGGCCTGGGGGATGGAGTTGGCCAATTCGTAACCTTCGGGAGCCATGTCCAAATGGCTGGAAATAACAATGTTGCGGCGGTTGGGTAATGCCTTTTGTCCGGGCAACGAGAGCAAGGTGTTATGCCCCATGATGACACAATGTCCCGTGGTCACTTTTTTGAAGTGTTTCAGGTCATTGCTGTTGTGCCAAATGAGCTGGTTGTTGATGCCAATGGCACGATTGGCAGCCATTGCGACGATGATGGAAATGGTCATTGTGTTGAATTATATCGAGACCTCGCCTTTAATGGCAGGCCAGGGGTCATAGTTTTCTAATGTGAAATCTTCAAATTTGAAGCCAAAGATGTCTTTGACTTGGGGATTCAATTTCATTGTGGGCAGTGGGCGTGGGGTGCGTGTCAGTTGCAGCTTCACTTGTTCGATGAGGTTGTTGTAGATGTGCACGTCGCCAAAGGTGTGGACGAAATCTCCGAGTTCCAAATCGCAAACCTGAGCCATCATCATGGTGAGAAGGGCGTAGGAGGCGATGTTGAAAGGCACTCCGAGAAACACGTCGGCGCTGCGTTGGTAGAGCTGGCACGACAGCTTGCCGTCGGCTACATAGAACTGGAAGAACGCATGACAGGGTGGGAGGGCGGCCTTGCCGGCAGCCACGTTGGCGGCAAAGTCCTTCTCGTGTTCATCAGGCAGCACGCTGGGGTTCCAGGCTGTGACGATATGTCTGCGGCTGTTGGGGTTCTCCTTGATGCTTTTCACCACATCGGCAATCTGGTCGATGCCTTCGTTGTTCCAGTTGCGCCACTGCGCTCCGTAAACGGGACCGAGGTCGCCGTTGGGGTCGGCCCACTCATCCCATATTGTGACCTTGTGGTCGTGCAGATATTGGATATTGGTGTCGCCCTTCAGCAGCCACAGCAACTCATAGATGATGCTTTTAAGGTGTACCTTTTTCGTCGTGACCAAAGGGAAACCTTCAGAGAGGTCGAATCGCATCTGGTAGCCAAACACGCTTATGGTGCCGGTGCCGGTGCGGTCGCCTTTTTGGTGGCCGTGGTCGAGGATATGCTGGAGAAGGTTGAGGTATTGCTTCATACTGGGTGTTTTTATGCTGCAAAAATAGGGATTTTTTCGAATATTGTATATGTGCATTTGTTGTAGAGACGCAATGCTTGCGTCTCTATATGGCAAAATTGGCATTATTAGAGACGCATTCAATGCGTCTCTACAGGCAATCGTCCATTTGTAGAGACGCAATGCTTGCGTCTCAACGGTTACATGGTTTTCCCGTTTTAGCCGAGACGCATACAATGCGTCTCTACGGCTCGTGTTTGTACTTAAAGAGAATCGCAAACAGTATCCCTATCACGAGGGCAAACGCCGCAAACACATACCAAGCTGTTGACCAACCGCCCATCACGTCGAAACTGGGGTCGGCAGCGGCAGGGTTGAAAACCAAGCGGTTCACTATGGCTTGTGCGCAGAGCGAACCGATTGTGGCGCCAAAGCCGTTGGTCATCATCATGAACACGCCTTGCGCGCTCGAACGGATGCTGACATCGGTGTTTTGGTCCACAAAGAGCGAGCCGCTGATATTGAAGAAGTCGAAGGCCACGCCATAAACAATCATGGAGAGAATCAGCAGGACGAGACCGAAACCCGTCGGACTGCCTGCACCGAGGAAGAAGAAACGCAAAGCCCAGGCAATGAAGGCGATGAGCATCACTTTCTTGATGCCGAACTTCTTCAGGAAGAAGGGGATAAGCAGAATGCACAACGTTTCTGACACCTGTGAGATGGAAGAGAGGAACACGTTGTGTTTTACTGCAAAAGCGTTGGCATATTGTGGGTCGTTACCATAAGCGTCTAAGTATGGGGTGGCGAAGCCGTTGGTCACCTGCAAGCACATGCCCAAAAGGAACGAGAAGATGAAAAACACGCACATGCTCGGATCCTTAAACAGCGTGAAGGCACGCAATCCGAAGGTGTCGACAAAGGATTTGTTTTCCACATTCTTGTTGACGGGGCAATCTGGCAGGGTGAAGGAGTAGAATCCGAGGAGGATACCCCAAGCGGCCGAAACAAACAATTGCTGGTAGCCATCCTTGAAGCCCGTGAAGTTCACAATCCACATGGAAAGGATGAAACCGATGGTGCCAAACACACGGATAGGAGGGAAGGCCTTTACGGTGTCTAACCCTGCTTGGTTCAAGGCGTTGTACGACACGGAGTTACCCAAAGCGATTGTTGGCATGAAGAAAGCTACGCTGAGGGCGTAGAAGGGGAAGAGTTGTCCAAATTGGATGCTGTTGCCATATTTCATGCCCATATAACCCGCCAGAGCCATAAAGATGGCGGCGAGGAAATGACAGATGCCGAGTAGTTTCTGAGCCGGAATCCAGCGGTCGGCGACGATACCCATCAAAGCAGGCATAAACAGCGAGACGATGCCCTGGATGGCGAAGAATCTGCCAATGTTGGCACCCATGCCGACACGGCCCAAGTAGATGCCCAACGAGCAAAGATAAGCTCCCCACACCGCGAAGATGAGGAAGTTCATCACGATTAAACGAAACTTGATTGCTTTCATATCTGTAGGATTTTATGATTTATTATTTCAGATTTATTATTTCAGATTGGCGTTATCCTCTTCCTTTAATCTCATCTCGGATTTTTGCTGCTTTTTGGTAGTCTTCTTCTTCAATCGCCTCTTGCAGCAGGTCTTCCAGTTCATGCAGCGTCAGCAGCTCGAGGCTGTTTCCTTCCTGCACCTTATTATTAATAAGGGCTTCGTTCAGGTTTTCTTCTTCCGTCACTTCCAAGTCGTCCATGACGAAGGAGGCTTCTTGCATGACGGTTTCGTAAGCAAAGATGCTGCAACCAACGCGCACGGCGATGGCGATGGCATCAGACGGCCTCGCGTCAACCATAGTGATGTCGTTGCCCTGTTGACAAACCAGCATGGCGTAATACACCCCTTCGCGGAAACGGTTGATAACCACTTCCTTGATTTCGACGTTGAACTCCCTGGCAAATCTCAAAAAGAGGTCGTGGGTGAGGGGACGTCCGCCAGGTTGCTTGTCGATGCCTACTGCGATGGATTCGGCTTCGGCATTCCCGATGACGATAGGCAGCTTGCGTTGCGAGTTCTTGTCGCCCAATATCAACACGCATGCTCCTGTGGAGGACTCGCTGTATGTCAAGCCGACGATTTCCAAACTGACCTTGTTCATTTCTGTTAGTTTTGCAATGTTAGCGAAGGTTTGGCCTTGTTAAGAAACTGATACTGAAAAGTTTGATTCTCTTCAAGACCTATTCCCTTCAATCGTCAAAAATAGTGACTTTTTCTGAAATGAGCAAAAAAAGTTGCTTGTAGGTGATTTTCCTTGAAAAAAAATGCAATTCAAAATGATTTGTTCTTATTTTTGTACGCTCAAAAATGCATTTAGACGACAACAATAAGTTTAACTAAATCAATAATCGTATGAGTAACAGTATTGTTTACATTGTGTTATGCGCCTCCATTTTGGCGCTGGCATTTGCTTACATCTTCTTCAAACAGATGATGAAGGAAGATGAAGGCACGGACTTAATGAAGAAAATCGCTGCGTATGTCCGTAAGGGAGCTATGGCTTACCTGAAGCAGCAGTACAAAGTGGTGACTATCGTGTTCGTCGTTTTGGCTGTGGTTTTCTTAGTGATGAGTCTTTTCCACTTGCAGAACGGCATCGTGTGGTTCGCATTCCTCACGGGCGGTTTCTTCTCAGGCTTGGCGGGCTTCTTCGGCATGAAGACGGCCACCTACGCCTCGGCGCGTACAGCCAACGCAGCCCGCAAGTCGCTCAACAGCGGTCTTCAAGTGGCTTTCCGTTCGGGTGCCGTTATGGGTCTCGTTGTGGTGGGTCTTGCCCTGCTCGACGTTTCCGTTTGGTTCCTTGTGCTGAATGGCACCGGTTTGCTTGCCGCTGTCGGAGCTGAGAACGACCTTATCACCATCACGACCACCATGCTGACCTTCGGTATGGGTGCTTCCACTCAGGCCCTGTTTGCCCGTGTGGGTGGCGGTATCTACACCAAGGCTGCCGACGTCGGTGCTGACCTTGTGGGTAAGACTGAATACAACATCCCTGAGGACGACCCGCGCAACCCTGCCACCATCGCTGACAATGTGGGTGACAATGTGGGTGACGTCGCTGGTATGGGTGCTGACCTGTATGAATCATACGCCGGTTCCATCCTGGCCACTATGGCTCTGGGTGCTTCCGCTTTTGCCACTGCCGCCGTCGAAGGCTTGCAGTTCAAGGCCGTGCTTGCTCCTATGCTGATTGCCGCTGTGGGTGTACTGCTTTCCATTATCGGTATCTTCCTTGTGAAGACTAAGGAAAACGCTGGCATGAAAGAGCTTCTTGGCGCTTTGAGCCGTGGCACCAATGCTGCTGCTATTCTCATCGCTGTGGCCACTTTCGGCATCATGTATGTTCTCTTCGGTAAGGAAACGGGCGACATGGCCAACATGTGGTGGCAAACTTCACTCTCTGTGGTGGTCGGTTTGCTGGCTGGCGTGATTATCGGAAAAGCTACCGAATACTATACCTCGCAGAGCTACAGGCCTACGCAAAAGGTGGCTGAAAGCTCGAAGACCGGTCCCGCTACGGTGATTATCTCCGGTTTGGGTCTCGGTATGCTCTCCACTGCTATCCCTGTTGTCACTGTGGGCTTCGCCATTGTTTTGGCTTATCTCTGCGCCAATGGTTTCAACATTGAGTTTACGGCTGCCAACCTTTCGAGAGGTCTTTATGGTATCGGTATCGCTGCCGTGGGTATGCTCTCCACTTTGGGTATCACCTTGGCCACCGACGCCTACGGCCCCATCGCCGACAATGCTGGTGGTAACGCTGAAATGAGCGGCCTCGAGCCCGAGGTGCGTAAGCGCACGGATGCTCTCGATGCTCTTGGCAACACCACTGCCGCCACGGGTAAGGGCTTCGCCATCGGTTCTGCCGCTCTGACTGCTTTGGCTCTGCTGGCCTCCTACGTTGAGGAAATCAAGATCGCTTTGATTCGTATCGGAGAAAACCTGCCGAATGGCGTTGAGGCTACCAAAGCCACTTTGGTCGACTTCATGGAAGCCTACAATGTCAACCTGATGAACCCCGTCGTTCTCGTCGGTGTGTTTATCGGCGCCATGATGGCCTTTGTGTTCTGCGGAATGACGATGAACGCTGTGGGTCGCGCTGCCCAGAAGATGGTGGAGGAAGTCCGCCGTCAGTTCAGCACCATCAAGGGTATCCTCGAAGGTAAGGCTGAGCCCGACTACGAGCGTTGTGTGGCTATCTCGACGAAGGGTGCCCAGCAGGAGATGCTGGTGCCTTCCATCCTCGCCATCCTCGTCCCGATTCTGACGGGTGTTATCCTGGGTGTCCCCGGTGTCCTCGGTCTGTTGATTGGTGGTCTGAGCACGGGCTTCGTCCTCGCTGTCTTCATGGCCAACTCGGGCGGTGCCTGGGACAATGCCAAGAAGTATGTTGAGGAAGGCAACTTTGGCGGCAAGGGTTCTGAGAACCACAAGGCTACCGTCGTTGGCGACACCGTTGGTGACCCGTTCAAAGACACATCAGGTCCTTCGCTGAACATCCTTATCAAGCTGATGAGCATGGTGAGCATCGTTATGGCCGGTCTGACTGTTACCTGCCATCTGCTGTAAAGTATTGGTAAATAAGTATTGAATGCGCATTGCTTTAGAATTCACAATTAAAGCAATGCGCTTTTTTTGGTGTATTGTTCTTTCTTTAAACTACGATAAATTCCGGTTTTTCTTTTCTAACGTACGATAAAATCCGAAAAAGCCCTGCTTGCGCGAGGCTTTATTTTTTGTTTAGGGGAAGAAGGGGCCGTGGCGGATTGCAATTCAATGACACCTGACACTCATGACAATGGTCCATGAGAAAATCCACAAAAATTCACTTTTTTCTCAACACTTTGCGAAAATCACTATATTTGCGGTGCAAATTGCTTGAATACTAACTCAAAAACTACCTTATAGTATGTTTGAAATTATTCACAAAGAAACCTTCGCGGCTGAGACTTACCTCATGGACGTCTATGCGCCGCGTATTGCTCATTCAGCCCTTCCGGGCCAGTTCCTCATCGTTAAGATGGAAGAGAACTCTGAGCGTATTCCATTGACCATCAGTGACTATCATCGCGTCAGGGGGACGGTGACCATCGTCTTTAAGGCTATCGGTGAGTCGACAAAGAAGATGGCCGAATTCAAGGAAGGCGACCGCTTTGCCGACATCGTGGGCCCCTTGGGCAAGCCTTCTGAGTTTGCCACGATGACTGCCGAGGAACTGCGCAAGCGTTCATTCGTTTTCATCGGTGGCGGTGTGGGTATCGCTCCCATCTATCCTCAGGTGAAGTGGCTGAACGACCACGGTGCCACAGCCGACTGTATCATCGGCGCCCGTACCAAGGACTTGCTTATTTTCGAAAAGGAACTGGCTGAGGTGAGCAACCTGTACGTCACTTCCGACGACGGCTCCACGGGCCGTAAGGGTCTGGTTACCGATGTGCTGCGTCAGTTAGTGGCCAGCGGTAAAGTCTATGATGAGGCTGTGGCCATCGGCCCGATGATTATGATGAAGTTTGCCACGAAGACCTGCGAGGAGCTGGGCATCCGTTGCACGGTGTCGCTCAACTCGATTATGGTTGACGGCACGGGTATGTGCGGTGCCTGCCGCGTGAGCATCGGTGGAAAGACCAAGTTCACCTGCATCGACGGTCCCGAGTTCCTGGGTAAAGACGTTGATTTTGACGGCGCCATGAAACGCCAGGCCATGTATAATAATGTGGAGACCCGCAAGCAGCTTGAGGCCGAGGAGAAAGCCGAAGGCCACAAGTGCCACATTGGCGGCATCTCTGAGGAGACTTTCGACAAGAAAAAGCGTGTGCCTTGCCCTGAACAGAAGCCTGAAATCCGCGCCCACAACTTTGATGAGGTCTGTTTTGGCTATTCGGCGGATATGGCCATCATGGAGGCCCAGCGTTGCCTCAACTGCAAGAGCCCGCAGTGTGTGGCCCATTGCCCCGTCAATGTGAACATTCCCGGCTTTATCGCCCGTGTCGCCAAAGGCGACTTTGAGGGTGCTGCCGGCGTCATCAGCTGCGACTCGGCTTTGCCTGCCGTCTGCGGCCGTGTGTGCCCGCAGGAGAGCCAGTGCGAGGGCAGCTGCGTGATGGGCAAGAAGTTTGAGCCTATCGCCATCGGTAAGCTGGAACGCTTTGTGGGCGACTATGCCATCGAGCACGACTTGCACTTCAACAGCCAGAGCATCCCGAACGGCCACAAGGTGGCTATCATCGGCAGCGGCCCTTCAGGCCTGACCTGCGCCAAAGACCTGCTCTCGATGGGTTATGATGTCACCATCTTCGAGGCCTTGCACGAGATGGGCGGCGTGTTGGTGTATGGCATCCCGTCGTTCCGTCTGCCTAAGGACACCGTCGTGAAGAAAGAGGTGGAGAGCGTCCGCCGCTTGGGTGCCAAGTTTGAGAAAGACGTTGTGGTGGGCCGCACCATCACCATCGACGAGCTGATGCACCGCGAGGGCTTCGAGGCTGTCTTCGTAGGCTCGGGTGCCGGTTTCCCGATGATGCTCAACGTGCCGGGCGAAAACCTCTGCGGTGTGGTGTCGGCCAACGAGTTCCTGACCCGCAACAATCTGCTTTTCGCCTATAAGGAAGGCTACGAGACCCCGAACTATGTCGGCAAGAAAGTCGCTGTGGTCGGTGGCGGCAACGTGGCTATGGATGCCGCACGCACAGCCTTGCGTCTCGGTGCCGAGGTGCATATCGTCTACCGCCGCTCGGAGGCTGAGCTGCCTGCCAGGGTGGAGGAGGTGCACCACGCCAAGGAAGAAGGCGTCATGTTCGACCTGCTGACAGCTCCTGTCGAGGTATTGGGTGATGAAAACGGCTGGGTGAAAGGCTTCAAGTGCGTGAAATGTGAGCTTGGCGAGCCTGACGCTTCAGGCCGTCGCAGCCCCGTTCCGGTGGAAGGCTCTGAGTTTGTTCTTGATGTCGACATGATTATCATGGCTCTGGGTACCTCACCCAACCCGCTGATTGGCAGCACGACCCGCAACCTCGACCTCAACCGCAAGGGTTGCATCGTGGCCGATGAAGTGGGAACCACCTCACGTCCCGGCATTTTTGCCGGTGGCGATGCTGTAAGCGGTGCCGCTACCGTCATCCTCGCTATGGGTGCAGGTAAGAAAGCCGCCAAGGCCATTGATGAGTATATCAAGAGCCTGCATTGATACCCTTTACAATGAAAGCCAAAGAGACTCTCCAGTTCAGTGGAGGGTCTCTTTTTGGTTAGAGGTAGGTCGGTGGTAAGTCGAAGGAATGTCGGTGTTACATAAAAGGTGATCAAAAGGGGAGTAAAAGGGGAGTAAAACCAATAGAAACGGAAACGATTGGTTTACAGTTTATTCCTTAATCTCCACATAAAACACAACTGGGTCGTCATCTTCGCAGAATGATTCGTCGGTACAATATTGTCCCGTTTTCCCGTCTTCCTGGAAAAGATAGAGCGACACTTTCTTAAATGGGATGGGTTGCCCTTGTTGGCTGAAACGAATGATATCGGCGTCGGTGAGGCCTTCCATCTTCATCATTTTCAGCATCATGGCAAGGTCAAGGTTAACGTTCAGCAGGTCGCCTTTCCATTCGATGCAGATGACGGCTGTGGTGTAGAGCCTGAAATTATTGACTTCTATTTTCTTCATGACTTCATAGTTTTGAGACCCCAAAATTGCGAAAAAAAACTGGATTTAGAAGAATTTGCACGGAAATTGCAATGGATTGATATGTTTTTACTAATTTTGTCCATCGTTAAAAATATCAACAGAGATGAATAAGAATTTGATTATCATTATCTTGGTTTTGTTTGCAACACCTATGTTCGCACAAACCATCGAAACAGTGGATGTCAGCAAGGCTCCTAATGGCGTTTTCAAGGCTTCGGCCCATGACTGCAAAATTGAAGGTACAGTGGTCAATGGCCAGAAGGAAGGAACATGGATTGAGTATTTCAACAGCAATACCTATCTTCCCAAGAAAATCGTCAATTACCAAAACGGCAAGCGCAACGGCGTTTTTGTGGAAATCGATAAGACGGGTTCCATTACAAAAAAAGCTGAGTATAAGGACGATAAGCTTGACGGGCAAGTCAGCGAATGGTATCGTGGCGGTCGACTCTCCAAACTGAACACCTACAAAGCGGGTATCATGGAAGGCGAGCAAATCCTCTGCTACGAGAAGGGTGGCAATCTTGAGGTGGCGAACTACAAGAACGGTCAGCGTGATGGTTTGACCACTTGGTATTATGAGAACGGCAACAAGAAAATGACCATCGAGTATACGAACGGCCAGTTCAATGGCAAGCAGGAGACCTTCTACAGCGATGGCTCTCTGAAGAGTGAATCCAATTACTCGAAGGGCAAGCAACAAGGCAAGACCAAGACATACAAGCAAAAAGCCCCTGTTGGTTTTGACAATGCTAAGAAGAAATAGGCGGAATATCATACTCCTGTTTTTCTTTCTGGCTGCAACAAAGCTCTATGCCCAAGATACCATCACCCTGAAAATCGTCGAGGTAACGGCGGAACGAGAAAGGGTGGAGGCTGTCAAGCCTTTGGTGATGAGGAAGTTGGATACAATCGTTCTGAAAACAAAAAGCACCGCCACGCTCTCGGAACTGCTCATCCAACACAGTCCCGTTTTCATCAAGACCTATGGTCCCGGTGGCGTTTCGACGGCATCCTTTCGTGGCACTACGGCCAGCCATACACTTGTGCTTTGGAATGGTTTTCAGCTCAACGCGCCTACTTTGGGGCAGGTTGATTTCAGCACAATTCCCGTTTTTCTGATCGACGATGTCAGTCTCAATTGGGGCAGTGGTACTTCAAGCAACAGTGGCGGCTTGGGCGGAACGGTCAACATTGACAACAGCAACCATTTCGGCGATGGATTGCTGCTCGACGTGAAACGCACTTTTGGCAGTTTCAGTACCTTCGGCAGTTATTATACCATAGGTTATTACGGCAAGAAAGTGTCTGTCCGTGTGAAGACCTATCGTAACTCGTCGGAGAACGATTTCCTATATTACAACAATGCGGTATTGGATACAAACAGGTGGATGAAACAGCGTAATGCCGATTTCGTCGACTATGGTGTGATGCCTGAAGTGAGTTTCATGCTGAAAAACAGTATCATAAGCATATCATCGTGGAACCAGTGGAACGACCGCAATCTGCCTCCCATCATGACTAATGTCAGCAACAGGAATTTCGAGGAATGGACCAAGGACAATTTCTCGCGCAATTTTGTTTCGTTCAAGACGTTCTGGAATACGGGCAACCTGCAATTGAAATCGGCTGCTTTCATTGAGAACCAACGCTATTTCCTTGAAGTACGCAACCCTGATACCTATGATTTCGTTACAGGCATCAATTCCATCAACAAGGCCTTGGTGCTGCACCAAATCGCCAACCTTGAGCAGCAACTCTACAAGACATGGACCTTGAAGGCGAAGCTGCAATGGGATAACGAGAGGGTCAATTCCAACAACTACGAAGGGCAGAAACAGCGTAATGTGATTTCAGCCTATGCAGCTGTCAATGGTGAACCTTTCAAGATGGCAAATCTCAATCTCACAGCACGTTATGACTGGACCGACGGCAAGCCTATGGGCTTGTTCCCGACGGCAACTTTTTCATATCAGTTGCCATTCTTCAAGGTTTTGAGCTTCACTTTGGGCTATAGCCACAACTACCGTAACCCTTCGTTGAATGACCTCTATTGGTATCCGGGTGGCAATCCAGACCTGTTGCCCGAAAATGGTCGCACTGGTGACTTGGCCATCAAAGTCAACGTACAAAGCGGTCCGTTCAAACTTGACCTTCGCACGGGCGGCTACCTCTCGAAGGTGCGAAACTGGATTCAATGGAAACCGAGCTTCTACCGTTACTGGGTGCCCGAAAATGTGGCTTTGGTTTTTGCACGTGGTATTGAGACCCACCTTGATGTGTCGTTTGTCAAGGATGACTGGAAGTTGAGCCTTTCGGGCAACTATGTCTATACCGTAACCACTGATGAAAGCGAAAGTGCAGTTGCACAGGGTGTTAACGGAAAACAACTGATTTACATTCCACAGCATCACGGCAACCTGTTTTTCAACGTGCATTGGAAGACATGGAGCATGAACTATACAATGGAAGTCACGGGACGTCGCAGCACATCATACGCTGATGAGGAATCGTTTCCTTTGCTGCCTTACACATTGCACCATATTGCCTTGGGCAAACAATTCGAACAATTCTATATCGAGCTGCGTTGCAACAATTTCACAAATCGGGATTATCAAAATGTCATCTGGCGTGCTATGCCAGGACGTAGTTTTGAACTGATGCTGAATTATCATTTTGCGCAGCCCAAAGAAAAAGAATAGGTGGAGTGCTATATTGTTGAAATCCAATCTAATCCAGACTATATGATGATGCATTTAAACATAAGAAGAAACTGTTTCAAGCGTTTGTGCGTAGCTTTGTTGCTTTTTGCATCCTTTTCGACAGCCATTGCTCAAGGCACAAGTTTCCGTGATGGCCTTTTCCGTTATTCACCCATGGGGCGCAGTCTGCTTTCTGACATGCACCCTGATTTCATTAGGGCGGATGTGGCCAGCATCACCAACCATTCTGAATGGGATTGGGGGCAGACGGGAGAGTCCATGCGCCTGAACACCTTTGGCTGGCTTGGCTTTGGCCTGCCTGTTTGGAGCGGTAATATATCCAATGAAAAAAATGCCCTGTCTGTCACATTGTCAACTGCTGCATCGTGTTGGCTGGATTTGTTCGAACCCGTTACCGCTCCGGTGGTTAATGCGGATTGGCGCATTGCCTTGCCTACCGTGTCCTATTTGCACAGGACCGGACTGGAAGGGCTGAAAAACTTTCAAGTCTCCGTTTCGTTGTTCAAGCATGAGAGCACCCATGTGGGCGATGAGATTGTGTTGCAGCATGTTAATCATGGGTTCCCGATACATCGTGTGAATGTCAGTTACAATTATTCCGAGTACGCCATCACCTTAAACGACCCCGAGGAGATTTATGAGCCCTATCACACGTTAAGGTTGGGTGTTATGCTGCTATGGAATTTCAAGAAAGGCTGGTATTTCATCGATTCCACCGATGGAGACGCATCTCTTGCCCATCCGAAGAACTCTCCGTGGGAGGCTTATTTGCAGTACCAATACCAAACCCGTGCCTCAAAGCATGGATTTCAAGGCGTTGCGGCGCTGGAAGTCCGCAACAGGGTTTTGTATGGATATCCTGTGTTTGATTGGGCTTGCGATGAATTTGGCATTACCTCGTTGAACTATGAAACGCAAGAAGAGACAAGGATATTCACCTACAACCTGTTTTTAGGGGTCAGGTTCTGTAATCCCAAATATGATGGATTGTTTTCACGCGTTTCCCTCGGACTGCGTGCCTATCATGGCAACAATCCGCACGGACAGTTCCGTAATCACAAGAATTTCAACCAAATCGGGGCTTGTCTTGTTATTCAGTAAGACTTGCACAGGTCTTCACGAAGTCCATAAACAAGGGATGGGGGTGAAGCACAGTTGAGGAATACTCAGGGTGGAACTGTGTGCCAATGTACCAACGGAGGTCAGGGATTTCAACAATCTCCACGAGGTTGGCAGCAGGGTTGACGCCTACGCATTTCATCCCGTGGCTTTGGTACTCATCGAGATAACGGTTGTTGAACTCATAACGGTGGCGGTGGCGCTCCTTGATGAGGCTTTGCTCGCCGTAGGCTTCCCATGTACGGCTGCCTTTGACCAGTTCGCAGTCGTAAGCACCCAGACGCATCGTGCCCCCCATCTGCGTGATGTTCTTCTGTTCCTCCATCATGTCGATGACATTATGCGGTGTCCTGACATCCATCTCACTGCTGTTGGCATCGGCATAGCCCAGCACATTTCTTGCGAACTCGATAACCATCATCTGCATCCCAAGGCAAATGCCGAAGGTAGGGATGTCGTGAGTTCTGGTGTATTCTGCTGCAATGATTTTGCCTTCAATGCCCCGTTGACCGAAACCAGGACAGATGACAATGCCCGCCATATCCGCCAGTTTTTCGCTGACGTTCTCGCGGGTGATGAACTCGCTGTTGATGAAATGCGTCTTTACCTTGCGGTCGTTGTAGGTGCCTGCGTGGGCGAGACTCTCTAAAATGCTCTTGTAGGCGTCTTGCAGGTCATATTTGCCAACAATGCCGATGTTCACAATTTTAGTGGCATTTTTTCGGCGTTCGAGGAAATTGCGCCAAGGTCCCAGTTCAGGCGTCGGCCCAACCTCCATCCCCATCTTCTTCAGAATGATGCCGTCGAGGTTCTGGCGCTGCATGTTGACAGGCACCTCGTAGATGCTCGGCAGGTCTTGGCTCTGGATAACGGCCTCCATTTCGACATTGCAGAAATGCGCGACTTTCTTCCGGATATCGTCGCTCAGTTCGTGTTCGGTACGCAACACCAGAATATCTGGTTGGATGCCTTGGCCTTGTAGCTGTTTCACGCTGGTTTGCGTGGGCTTTGTCTTTAATTCACCGGCTGCTGCCAGATAGGGTACGTAGGTGAGGTGAATGTTCAAGGCTCTGCGTGAGCCCAACTCCCATCTCAGCTGTCGGATGGCCTCGATATAGGGCAGACCTTCGATGTCGCCGATGGTGCCTCCAATTTCAGTGATGACGAAGTCGAAATGCTCTTTGGTGGCGTTCAGCAGGATTCTGCGTTTGATTTCATCGGTGATGTGTGGCACAACTTGAATGGTCTTGCCGAGGTAGTCGCCTCGCCGTTCGCGTTCGATGACGCTGAGGTAGATGCGTCCAGTAGTCACGCTGTTGTCGCGGGTGGTCTGGATGCCTGTAAAACGCTCGTAATGACCGAGGTCAAGGTCGGTCTCAAACCCGTCGGCAGTCACGTAACACTCACCGTGTTCGTATGGGTTCAGCGTGCCTGGGTCGACGTTGATATAGGGGTCAAATTTTTGTATGGTGATTTTATAGCCTCTTGCCTGCAGTAGTTTGCCGATGGAGGCTGAGATGATGCCTTTGCCCAATGAGGAGGTAACACCTCCTGTAATGAAGATGTATCTGGTTTCCATAAGTAATTCCTATTATTTCAGATATTTATCTAGCCAGTTGTAGAACCTGCGTTGCCAGAGGACTCCGTTCTGGGGTTTCAGCACCCAGTGGTTCTCGTCGGGGAAGTAAAGGAACTCGGCATCCAATCCGCGCAAGATGGCGGCGTTGTAGGCCTGCATTCCCTGTGTGAAGCAGATGCGGTAGTCCAGACCACCGTGGATGACGAGGATGGGAGCCGTCCATTTGTCTACAAAAAGGTGGGGCGAGTTGGCATAAGTCTTGCGGACGGTGGGGTTGTTCCAATCCCAGAAGGGGCCGCCGAGGTCCCAGTTGACGAACCACATCTCTTCAGTCTCAAGATACTGGGCTTCGAGGTTGAACATACCGTCGTGGGCGATGAGGGCCTTGAAGCGTCCTTCATGGTGACCGGCTAACCAGTAAACGCTGTAACCACCAAAGCTGGCACCAACGGCACCAAGGCGGTTTTCATCGATATAAGGCTCTTTCTTCAGCTCATCGATGGCGCTGAGGTAGTCTTTCATGCATTGTCCGCCATAGTCGCCGCTGATTTCCTCAAGCCACTCCTGACCGAAGCCGGGCAATCCGCGACGGTTGGGGGCAACGATGATATAGTCGTTGGCAGCCATCATCTGGAAGTTCCAGCGGTAGCTCCAGAACTGGCTCACGGTGCTTTGCGGTCCGCCCTCGCAGTAGAGCAGGGCAGGGTATTGCTTGCTTTCATCGAAGTGAGGTGGATAGATGACCCACACGAGCATTTGCTTGCCGTCGGTGGTCTTCACCCAGCGTTCTTTCACTTCACCCATAGTGAGCTGGTCAAAAATCTTGTCGTTGATGGTGGTGATCTGTGTGGCTTCGCCTGTGGCAGGATTCACGCTGAAGAGTTCTGTCGGGTGGCTCATCGACTGGCGGCCTGCAATCAGGTTGTCGCCATTATAATGTACTGATACATAGTTGTGAACGCCTTCCGTCAGTTTCTTGATTTCGCCGTTCTCGATGTTGAGTGCATAGAGCTGGTCGGTGGCGTAGGCATCGCTAACGAAGTAGAGGGTCTTGCTGTCGTCGGACCAGCTGAAGCCCGTGCAGCATTGGTCGAAACGGGCGGAGTAGTCGGTCTTCTCGCCGGTTTCGAGGTTCATCACGAAGAGGCGTTGCTTGTCGCTCTCATAGCCGTCGCGTTCCATACTCTCCCAGGCCATCAGTTTGCCGTCGGGCGAGATGACGGGGTTGAGGTCGTAGCCCATCATGCCTTCGGTGAGGTTTTTGCACTCGCCGCTCTGGATGATGTATTGGTAGATGTCGGTGTTGGTGGAGAGGGCGTAGTCCTTGCCGACCTTCTTGCGGCAGCAGTAAACGAAGCTCTTGCCATCGGGCAGCCATTGCACCTGCTCCATTCCGCCGAAGGGACGCACAGGGGCCTCCCATTGCTCGCCCTTCATGGCATCAAAAGCATTCTCGATTTTTCCGCTGCTGAAGTTGCCTACGAAGATGTGTCCGTAGGTATCTACCCAATGGTCCCAGTGGCGGTACATCAGGTCGTTGTTGATACGGCCAGAGGATTTGTCCAGATCGGGATAAATGTCGGCCACGGTTTCTTTCAGTTTCACTTCCTTGGTGAAGAGCACCTGGGCGCAGTCAGGTGAATAGAGGAAGCCGTTGATGTCGTCGGGCTCGTTGGAGACGCATTGCAAGCCTGTTCCGTTGGGATTCACTTCCCAAAGCTGCATGATGTCGTCTTTGGGGGCGAGGAAACCGATTTTCTTTCCATCGGGACGCCATTGCGGGCTGTATTGGCTGTCGTTGCTCTCGACCAACACCTTGTTGCCGCTGCCGTCGGCGTTCATAATGTATAAGGTGGAGCCGCTGCGGTTTTCAGGCACGCTGTAGTAAGTCACATTGTAGACGATTTGCGAGTGGTCGGGCGAGAGGCTGTATTCCCCGATGCGGCCCATGCTCCAAAGCACTTCGGGCGTCATGATGTCGGAGTTCAGGGTGAGTTCCTTCGGGCCGATTTTCGCTTTGGCTTCGGCTTTTGGTTCTGTTTTTACCTCGTTTTCAGGTTTTTGTGTGTTGCACGATACGATTAGGCAGGTAATCATGGCTAACAGGAATAGTTTGGGTTTTCTCATATTATTACGGTTTAGAAATTTGCGGTAAAGGTACGGCTTTTTTTGTCATGAAAAGGAATCAAAGTCGTTTTTTTTGGGAGCAATTGTTTCGCGCGCTTTGTTTTTCGCTGTCCGCTCCCTGTCTTCGTTCTGTTTTTATGCTGGAAACAGGACGAAAACAGACAGCCAACAGGGATGTGTTTCGGACTTGTTTCGGAGTTACCTCAAAGTTGCCTGCGCGAGGTTATAGGCATGATATAGCCTTGATATAGAGTTGGTATAGAGTTGCTATGTGGAAATCTATTGCAAAACAATGAAATTCAGTGTGTTATGATTTGGTTTTGGTGGGTAACTCTATCAATATATTGTATCTTTCAGTGGTACAGATAGTTACACGAATTTCTCTCGCCAAGAGGGGGCTTTGTTTTGCAGCTACAAAGATATGCAATTTTGGTGGATTTGGCAAGAGGAAAGAGAACTATTTCCAAATTTTTTCAATAAACCTTTTGCCATTTCCCTGAAAACCACTATCTTTGCACCTTCATTCCATTACTTTGGAATTGAATTTTGAGTCTTAAATCTTTGAGTTTTAAATCATTAAATCTGAAATACCTATGTTAAGTCAAGATGTTAAGATTGGAAGCGCAGTCCGCCTGGATGGTAAGATTTACTTCTGCATTGACTTCCAACATGTTAAGCCTGGAAAAGGCAACACTATCATGCGTATCAAACTGAAGGATGTGCTGAGCGGCAATGTGCTTGAAAAGCGTTTCGACATTGGCGTGAAGCTCGAGGATGTCCGCGTTGAACACCGTCCCTATCAGTACCTCTACAAGGAAGGTGAGGACTATATCTTCATGCACACCGAGACCTACGAACAGATTCCGATTGCCGGCGACAACATCACCGGCGTGAAGTTCATGAAGGAAAACGACGTGGTTGATGTCGTTGTTGATGCCTCTACCGAGACTATCCTCTTCGCCGAAATGCCAGTGAAGACCGTCCTTCAAGTGACCTACACTGAGCCTGGTGAAAAGGGCAACACCGCCACCAACGCGCTGAAGGAAGCCACCGTTGAAACTGGTGCAATGGTTCGCGTGCCGTTGTTCATCAATACTGATGATATGATTCGCGTCGATACCCGCACGGGTGAGTACTGCGAACGTGTGAAAGCCTAATCGAGCGACTGAACAATAAAAAGCGCAGAGGAAAATTCTTCTGCGCTTTTTTTTGTTTTTCAAAAAAATCTTATCTTTGCGACTTAATCATAACTCTTTTTGCCGATGAAAATTCAGAAATCTACCTTGAAATCCATTGCTGAACTAATTGGAGCACAATTTGTTGGTGCTCCCGATTTTCCCATCACAGGCGTGAATGAAATTCACAAGGTGGAGTCGGGTGACATCACTTTCGTCGACCATCCGAAGTATTATTCAAAGGCACTCAATTCGGCGGCGACAGTGGTTCTTATTAATAAAGAGGTGGAATGTCCCGAGGGTAAAGCCTTGCTTTTGCACCCCGACCCGTTTGATGCCTTTATCCGTATCATGAGGCATTTTCGTCCTTTTGAGCCACAGACACAGCCCGTTAGCGACAGTGCAACGGTAGGGGAGGGGACGCTGCTCATGCCTGGTGTGTTTGTCGGACATCACACCGTCATTGGGAAGAATTGTCTCATTCATCCCAATGTGACGATTTATGATCACTGCGTTATTGGCGATAATGTCATTATTCACTCGGGAAGTGTCATCGGGGCGGATGGTTATTATTTCCAGCGCCGCAACGAAGGGTATAAAAAGTTTGAGTCGTTTGGCCGTGTTGTCATCGCCGACGACGTGGAGATTGGCGCCTTGTGCAGCATCGACCGTGGTGTCACTTCAGATACCATTATCGAAAGCGGCACCAAACTCGACAACCACTGCCAGATTGGCCACGATAGTTATATCGGCCACAATTGCCTCATCGGTGCCCATGCCGCAATTGCAGGTGTGACGCGCATTGAAGATGATGTCATCCTTTGGGGGCGTGTTTGTGTCAACAAGGATTTGGTTATTGGTACGGGTGCAGTCGTGCTTGCCACCTCCGCTGTTGACAAGAGCATTGAGCCAGGCAAGGCCGTCTTTGGTGTGCCTGCCCAAGAGGTCAAAAAGCAATGGCGCGAACAGGCGGCGCTACGCCAACTGCCTGAGTTCTTAAAAGAATACTATAAAACACATCAATCATGAAACGACTGGTATTATTGCTTATGCTATTGCTTGCCGGATTCGGCGGGTATAGCCAAAACATGCAGACTTATCAATATGCCGAGCGAGACACGCTACAGCTTTATCTTGATTTTTATACCCCTGATTATGTTCATGACAGCACGATTTGTGTGGTGTATGTCTTTGGCGGAGGTTTTATTGGTGGCCATCGTGACGGTAAGTTTGAGAAGGCTTATTTCAAGCAACTGGTGGACGAAGGTTTTCAGGTAGCAGCCATCGACTACCGTTTGGGACTTAAAGGTGTCAAGAACCTCAGTATCACCAATTCCAAACCGCTTGAAATTGCCATCAATATGGCGACGGAAGATGCTATCTCGGCCATTGCCTATCTTCTTGAGCATTCTAATGAGTTGAGAGTCAACAAGGATAGGATTGTTATGGTCGGTTCAAGCGCGGGTGCCATCACCTCATTGCAGACCGACTATGTCTTGTGCAATGGTTTCCTCAACTCCAACATTTTGCCAGAGGATTTCCGTTTGGCAGGAGTGGTTTCGTATGCAGGGGCTATTTATTCTACAGAAGGCAAGGTGAAATACAGCAACCATGCGCCTGCTCCAACGATGCTCTTTCATGGTACCGCAGACCAGCTGGTAACTTACAAGCAACTCAGCCTCTTCAAGATAGGTTTCTTCGGAACGGATGCATTGGTGAAGCGTTTCGAGAAATTTGGCTATCCATATTATGCCAAGCGTTTCGAAGGCTATGGTCATAGCATTGCAGCCGCCGGGCCTGTAACCGTTGACGATTTGCTCTGGTTTTGCCGGCATTATGTCTACAACAAGGAGCAATGGCAGTATGATGGGTTGATCCGTAATTTGAATCTTGCCAACATGCCGGCATACGACTTGTACAAGCCGTCGGATTTGTATAAATAACCTTGGGAAGCAATTTATTAATAATTGATAATGAAAAGACTGATGATTTACATTGGAATGGCTACCGCGCTCGTTAGCTGTACGCCGAAACAAGAGGAAACTGTCGAACAAACCCAACCTAAAGAAGAGTTCAAGTATTTGGTGGACGAATTTGCTGATTTGAGGATTATGCGTTATCAGATTCCTGATTGGGATCAGCTGACGCTACAGCAGAAAAGCTACGTCTATTATTTGGGCGAAGCTGCCAAGTGTGGCCGCGATATTCTCGCCGATCAGAACTTTAAGTACAACCTTGTGGTACGCAAAACCATAGAGGCTGTGCTGAATTCCTATCAGGGCAATCGTGATTGCGCCGATTTCCAGAACTTTGTGGTCTATGCCAAGCGTGTGTTTTTCAGCAACGGAATTCATCACCATTATGCTGAGGACAAGTTCTTCCCCGAAGTCAGCGAGGCCTATTTCGCTGAATTGGTGAAAGGTAGCGATGTCAGCCTGCTTCCGCTCAACGAGGGCGAGACGGTGGAGAACTTCATCGCATTCCTGACACCCGTGGTTTTCGACCGCAACTTGTATAAGATGCGTCGTAGTAGCGAAGAAGACATCATCGTCAATTCGGCGGTGAACTTCTATGAGGGTGACATCAAAAAGGCTGAAGTGGAAGCCTTTTATGACAGCAAGCGCGTTCCCAATGATGCCACTCCGATTTCATACGGACTGAATTCCAAACTGCTGAAGGAAAACGGACTGATTTATGAAGATGTGTATAAGGCTGACGGTCTGTATGGCGAAGCCATACAAGCCATTATCGGCTGGTTGGAGAAAGCCAATGAGGTTGCAGAAAATGATGCCCAGCGTGACTACACCCGCAAACTAATTGACTATTACACCACAGGCGATCTGAAGACTTGGGATGAATACAACATTGCCTGGGTGCAGGATTCCCTGTCGCATATCGACTATGTGAACGGTTTCATTGAGGACTATGGCGACCCGATGGGCATGAAGGCCACATGGGAGGCCATTGTCGATTACAAAGACCTTGAAGCCACGAAACGTTCCAACCTGATTAGTGAAAATGCACAATGGTTTGAAGACCATTCACCCGTTGATCCGCGCTTTAAGAAAGAGGAATGTAAAGGCGTTTCGGCAAAGAGTATTATTGTCACAACCTTGGGCGGCGACTGTTTCCCATCACCTCCGATTGGTATTAACCTGCCCAATGCCGATTGGATTCGCAAGGACTATGGCTCCAAATCTGTGACCATCACCAATTTGATGGAAGCCTACGACAAAGCCGCTGAAGAGAATCCGAGAAGCGCTTTGGCGGAGTTCGCTTATTCACAGGAAGAAATTGACTTGTGCAAGAAGTATGGATCGGATGCCGATGTGGTGCATACCAACCTGCACGAATGCTTGGGTCACGGCTCGGGTAAACTATTACCCGGCACACAGCCTGGTGCTTTGAAAGAGTTCAGCTCGACGCTTGAGGAAGCCCGTGCCGACCTTTTTGGCTTATACTATCTGGCTGACCCCAGAATGGTTGAGTTGGGCGTGATGCCTGATGCTGAGGCGTATAAGGCTGAGTACTGCTCTTATATCCGCAATGGTATGATGTCGCAACTGGCTCGCGTAGAGTTGGGTAAGGATGTAACTGAGTCGCACATGCAGAACCGTAAGCTCATTTCAGAATGGTGCTACGAGCATGGCAAGGATGCCAACGTCATCGAGAAGTTAGTGGAGAACGGCAAGACCTATTACGTCATTAACGACTTTGAGGCCTTGCGTGGTTTGTTCGGCGAACTGCTGGCTGAGATTCAGCGCATCAAGAGCGAAGGCGACTATGCCGCAGGAAAAGCCATTGTGGAGAAATACGCTGTGAAGGTCGACCCCGAACTGCATAAGGAAGTCAAGGACCGTTATAACGCCTTGGGGCTGAAGCCGTATGGTGGCTTCATCAATCCTGAGATTGTCCCTGTTGTGGAAGACGGAAAAGTGATTGACTACAAGGTCGAGTATCCTTACGATTTTGTGGCACAGCATCTGAAGTATGGCAAGGAATACAGCTTCTTGAAGGCGAAGCATTAATTGCTCATCACAAATCCAGAGAGTTTTTACTACTCCTTTTCCCGAAAATTATTGCCCCAAAACGAAAAAAAAGTACATTTTTTCTTGCATTTTTCAAAAAATCCGTATCTTTGCGGTGTAATTATTCACTAACTAATCAATAGGAGAGACGCTATCGAAAGATTTATACCCTTTATTAACAAGCACTTGCATTGAGTGCACAAAGAAAGGGGGACCGTATGTCCAACATAGTGAAAAGCGACAAAGAATTGATTGAACACTACCAGAATGGCGATGTTCATAGTTTTGAATTATTGATTGGCAGATACCAAAAACAAGTTTATTCCTATATTTTTACGCTTGTGAAAGACAAGCAGTTGGCTGACGATGTCTTCCAGGATACCTTCGTCAAGGTAATCCAGACCATCAAGTCAAAGTCCTATAAGGACGACGGCCGTTTTCTACAGTTCGCGATGCGCATCGCCCACAACCTCGTCATCGACCATTTCCGCAAGGAGAGCCGCATCCCCACTGTGGAGTCGTCAAGCGAGGACTACAACTATATCGACAACGTGCCGATTACCGACCATTCCGTCGAGCAAGGCATGATTGTGGACCAGGTGTATTCAGACCTTCACAGGATGATCACCTTCCTGCCCGACGAGCAACGCGAAGTGCTCTGCATGCGCATCTTTGACGACTTGAGCTTCAAGGACATCGCCGACATCACCAATGTGAGCATCAACACCGCCTTGGGACGTATGCGCTACGCCTTGATTAACTTGCGTAAAATGATGGTTGCCAATAATATGACGCTGACGTATTGAGTCGCGTTCATTAAACTACGGATTGCACGGATGAAACGGATTTGTTTTCCGTATAATCCGTGAAATCCGTAGTTGTAAAAAAATAATTCTCCATATAAAATAATTTCGTAGTGGTCGCGTTTTAAGGTAAAGTCTAACCTAAAAAATGCCTATGACAAATAGTTACACCTCTTATCCCTCATCCGTTGAAGACGCAGTGTTGGTATCACAAATCAAGGAGGTTTTCCGTAGGGAGAGCGAGCAACAGCAACCCAGCCGCAACGTATTGCGCTACCTGTTCGACTACGC
>JAILDR010000060.1 GCA_024689285.1 Bacteroidales bacterium
TTTGGAGGATGCCAAAGCCATGTTAGATAGTCAAAACACTGAAAACCAACACTCTTTGGAAGATATTTCGGTCATGGCAGGCTTCAATTCCTACGCCACTTTCTTGCGCTCGTTCAAGAAAAAGTATGGGCAAACACCATCGCAATACCTGACGGAGAAAAAATCGTGACTAAATCAAAAATCTAAGTCACGCTATCAATTTTTTTCCTAATTTGCGCCCAAATTTAACCTTACACTATGACTATCGAAGAATTAAAATCTCTTTTTAAGCAACGCTTTGGAAATGAGGGCGTTGTCTACACTTCGCCGGGACGCATCAACCTCATTGGCGAACACACCGACTACAATGGAGGCTTCGTTTTCCCCGGAGCCATCGACAAGGGCATCTACGCCTGCATCCGACTGAACGGCACCGACAAAGTGCGTGCCTACTCCTCTGATTATGACGCTTATAGCGAGTTTGGCCTTAACGAGGAGAACAAGCCCAACGAGGCTTGGGCGCGCTATATCTTCGGCGTGTGCCGCGAGATCCAGAAGCGCGGATATAAGGTCGAGGGCTTCGATACGGCCTTCTTCGGCAATGTGCCGCTCGGCGCGGGAATGTCGTCGTCGGCAGCCTTGGAAAGCACCTTCGCCTTCGCAATCAACGACTTGCTCAGCCTTGGCATCGACAAGTTTGAACTTGCTCGCATCGGTCAAGCCACGGAGCATAATTACGTCGGCGTGAAGTGCGGCATCATGGACCAGTTCGCCTCGCTCTTCGGCAAGGCAGGCCACCTGATGCGCCTCAACTGCGCCACGATGGAGTTTGAATACTTCCCTTTCAACCCCAAAGGCTACAAGGTGGTGCTGTTGGACACCGTCGTGAAGCACGAGTTGGCATCTTCGGCCTACAACCGTCGTCGCGAGTCGTGTGAGAACGCCTGCGCCCATATCGCCAAAAAACATCCTGAGGTAAAGTATCTCAGCGATGCCACAATGGCTATGCTCAACGAAGTAAAAGCCGAGATTTCCGCCGAGGATTACATGCGCGCGGAATATGTCATCGGTGAAAAGCAACGCGTGCTTGACGTGTGCGACGCTTTGGAAAAAGATGACTATGAAACCGTTGGCGACCGAATGTATGGCACCCACTATGGCATGAGCAAACTCTACGAAGTGAGTTGCGAAGAGCTGGATTACCTCAACGATATCGCTAAGGAATGCGGCGTGACCGGTTCCCGCGTAATGGGTGGCGGCTTCGGTGGCTGCACCATCAACTTGGCGAAAGAAGCGCTTTACGATAAGTTTATCGCCACAGCAAAAGAAAAATTCGCTGCCAAATTCGGCCACGAACCGAAGGTTTACGATGTCGTGATTTCAGATGGAGCCAGAAGAGTGTAACTTCAGCGCAAAGCGATTAATAACGACCAGACAATCAATCAAACAATTCAACAATTCAACATACCATGAAACCCACCTTATTAGTTTTAGCAGCAGGTATGGGCTCGCGCTACGGAGCCCTAAAGCAAATGGACGGCGTAGGTCCCAACAACGAAGCCATCCTCGATTATTCCATTTATGACGCCAAGCGCGCCGGTTTCGGCAAGGTGGTCTTCGTCATCCGCGAAGACTTCGCCGAGGCCTTTAAGAAAGTCAACAATGCGGAGAAATTCGGCATTCCCGTTGAATACGTCTACCAGTCGTTAGACAAGTTGCCGGAAGGCTTCAGCGTCCCCGAAGGCCGCGTAAAGCCTTGGGGCACCTGCCACGCTGTGCTGATGGCCAAGGACGTGATTCACGAGCCGTTTGCCGCCATCAACGCCGACGACTTCTACGGCAAGGAAGCCTACGAAGTGCTGGCCAACTACCTCATGGAATGCGAAGGCAAGAAAGGTGCCTACAGCATGGTAGCCTACAAGCTGCGCAACACCATGTCGGACTTCGGCACCGTAAGTCGCGGCATCTGCACCGCCGACGCTGAGGGCAATCTGCAGACCATCGTCGAGCGCACCGCTATCGGTCACACCCCCGAAGGCGGCGCAGCCTACACCGACGAAACGGGCAGCCATCCTTTGGATATGGACTCGCTGGTATCGATGAACTTCTTCGGCTTCACGCCTGATTTCTTTGCCTATTCCGAGAAAGGCTTCGTCGAATTCCTGAAAGGCCCCGCACAAACCAACATCAAAGCCGAGTTCTTTATCCCGCTGATGGTGAACCAAAGCATCAACGACGGCACAGCCAAGCTGAAAGTATTGTCGAGCAACGCCTCTTGGTTCGGTGTCACCTACAAAGAAGACAAACCCGATGTGATGCGCAAAATCAAGGAGTTGATTGACAAAGGCGTTTATCCTCTACATCTTTGGAGCGTATGAACATCGAAGTAAAAACCTGGGGCAGAACCCCCGACAACAAAGACATTAAGCTCTACACGCTGACCAACGCCAACGGTATCAAAGTGCAGCTGAGCGACATCGGTGCCGGCATCGTCAGTATCGTTACGCCCGACCGCTACGGACACATGGAAGACATCGCCCTGGGTTATCAGCATCCTTGGGATTACTACAACGACGGCCCCTGCGCCGGAAAGACTCCCGGACGTTACGCCAACCGCATCGCCAACGGTCGCTTCAAGATTGATGACAAGGAATACCAGCTGGAACTCAACACCAGCGACGGCAAGCATCACCTGCACGGCGGCAGCATAGGCTTCGCCAACCAGAAGTGGGCCAGCCGCCTCAACGGCGAGAGCGTGGTGTTCACCTACCTCAGCGCAGACGGCGAGGCAGGCTATCCCGCCGAACTGCTGACCAAGGTGTATTATACCCTCAACGATGAAAACGAGCTGAACATCCGCTATTGCGCCTATTCGTCGGACACCACCATCATCAACCTGACCAACCACACCTATTTCAACCTGAAAGGTGAAGGCAACGGCAACATCCTCGACCACAAGCTGCGTCTGAACGCCTCGCGCTACCTGCCTGCCACCAACGAGCTGATTACCACAGGCGAGATGGCACAAGTGGCCGACACCCCCATGGATTTCACCGAAGGCAAACTGATTGGGCGCGACATCAAGGAATCTTTCCCCGACCTCATCAACGGCAAAGGATACGACAGCTGTTGGGTCATCGACGGCATCGAGAAGGACAAACTGTGTCTGGCTGCCGAGCTCTCACACGAAGGCACAGGACGCATAGTGAAAATCTATACTACTCAACCCGGAGTGCAAGTATATACCGGCAATTGGCTCTCAGGTTGCCCCAAGGGTAAGAACGGCCATATCTACGAGGACTATTCAGGTGTAGCCCTTGAGTGCCAAGCTCTCCCCGACTCGCCTAACAAGCCCAACTTCCCCAATACCTTCTTGCGTTCGGGCGAAGAGTATAACGAAACGATTATCTTTAAATTTTCAATAATATGAGTACAAAAACAAAACAATGGGGTGCCATCATCGTGATGATTGCCCTGTTTGCCATGATTGCCTTCGTGACCAATCTGTGTTCACCTATGGCCGTCATCGTGAAGAACCAATTCGGCGCCAGCAACTTCCTGTCGCAAATCGGCAACTACGGCAACTTCATTGCCTATTTGGTGATGGGTATCCCTTCGGGTATGCTGATCAAGAAGTACGGCTATAAGAAAACAGCCTTGATCGCCCTTGCTGTGGGCATCATCGGCATCCTGGTACAATGGGCCAGCGGCAAGCTGGGCTTCGGTGTCTATCTCATCGGTGCCTTCATCTGCGGCTTCTGCATGTGCATGCTCAACACTGTCGTCAACCCGATGCTCAACCTGCTCGGTGGCGGTGGCAACAAGGGCAACCAACTGATTCAAATCGGCGGTGTGTTCAACTCGGCAGCTGCTGTAGCCGTCTACATCATCATGGGCGCCCTCATCGGCGAGGCCACCAAGGCCAAGATTTCTGACGCCACCCCCGCCTTGATGATTGCTTTAGCCATCTTCGTCATCGGTTTCATCGTCATCCTCTTCACCAAGATTGAGGAGCCGCAACAACCCGTCGAGAACAAACAAGCGGTTAAAGACAAATACAGCGCCTTCTCCTTCCGGCACTTCAAGCTGGGCATACTTGCTATCTTCCTGTACGGCGGTATCGAGGTGGGTACGCCTACCTACATCCTGCAATACCTGACCGCAGAACCCACCGCAGCCACTCCAGGCTTAGCTATGAGCGGTACCATCGCGGGCCTCATCGTCGCCGTCTACTGGCTGATGATGCTCATCGGTCGTTTTATTGGTGGTGCCATCGGCGGCAAGGTATCGTCGAGAGCTATGGTGACTACTGTATCTATCGCTGCTATCGTCTTGGTACTGTTCGGTATGCTTGCCCCTCAAAGCTGGCAAGTTAACGTCCCTGGCGTCGACTGGGCTAATCTGAAAGTAATCTGGGCTGAAGTGCCGGTGGGCATCTTCGCCTTCATCCTGGTGGGTCTCTGCACCTCGGTGATGTGGGGCGCCATCTTCAACCTCGCCACCGAAGGCTTAGGCAAGTACACCGCCATTGCCTCGGGTGCTTTCATGACTATGGTCTTCGGCTTCGCCATCATGGTGGGTCTGCAGGGCCTCGTTGCCGACTGGACGGGCAGCTACATGACCAGCTACGTCGTCGTGCTGTTCTGCGCCGCCTACATTCTGTTCTACGCTCTTGTCGGATACAAGAACGTGAACAAGGATATTCCTGTAGAATAAGCCATTTTTCAATAAATCGCAAGACCCGTCTGAATTTCCTCAGGCGGGTTTTGTTTTGTAACGACAGATTCCCTATCTTTGCCGCAAAAATTTGAAACAATGGAAAAAAGCGATTGTCTATACACCTCTTATCTGAACATCCTGAAAGAAGAGCTCGTTCCCGCTATGGGTTGCACCGAACCAATTTGTCTGGCCTACGCCGCCGCAAAAGCACGTAAAGTATTGGGCGACAAACCCAATCGGGTCGTGATTGTGGCCAGCGGCAACATCATCAAAAACGTAAAAAGCGTCATTGTGCCCAACACGGGTGGCCTGAAAGGCTTGAAGGCATCGGTGGCAGCAGGCATCGTGGCCGGCAACCCCGACAACGTGCTGGAAGTCATCGCCGATGTTAAGCCCGAACAGAAAAAAGAAATCGCCCGTTTCCTTGAAACCACCCTCATCACGGTTGAACCTTTAGATTGCGTCGCCCGTTTGGACATCACCGTGCAGCTTTATAACAACGAACATTCGGCAAGTGTGCGTATCGCAGGGCACCACACCAATGTGGTCAGCATCGAGAAGGACGGCAAGTCGATTTTCGAGTGCAAGTGTTCAGACACCAACGCCAACATGACCGACCGCGAGTGCCTGAAGATGGACAAGATCTATGACTTCGCCACCACTGCCGACCTTGCCGACCTGCGTCCTGTCATTGAGCGACAGATGACCTGCAACAAAGCCATAGCTATGGAAGGCCTCAACAGCAAATGGGGAGCCAACGTGGGCAGCACCTTGCTCCGCTTCAACAACGACGTGCGTCAAAAAGCCAAAGCCTGGGCTGCGGCTGGCAGCGATGCCCGCATGAGCGGCTGCGAGATGCCCGTCATCATCAATTCGGGCAGCGGCAACCAAGGAATGACGGTGTGCCTGCCTATCCTCGCCTACTCCGAAGAATACGGCATCGACGAAGAACGCACCATCCGCGCCGTAGCGCTCTCCAACCTTGTCGCCATTCACCAAAAGACGGGCATCGGCAGACTGTCGGCCTACTGCGGTGCCGTGAGTGCCGGCTGTGCCGCGGGTTGTGGCATTGCCTACCTCATGGGTGAGAACCTCGACAACATTACGCACACCCTGGAAAACGCCTTGGGTATGGCCGCCGGCATCGTCTGCGACGGCGCCAAGCCTTCTTGCGCCGGCAAAATCGCCCTCTCTGTCGAGGCTGGTATACTCGGCTACGAGATGAGCAAACACGGCGACAACCTGCTCGGTGGCGACGGCATCATCGGCAACGATGCCGAAGAAACCATCGACCATATCGGACGCTTAGGCCGCAACGGCATGAGAGAAACCGATGTCGAGATTCTCAAGATTATGGTTGAGTAAAAAACGCCTTGATTTCCGACTCCTTCATGTCGCGGAAACCGTATTCATGAACGGCTGTTCCTTCATCCATCAAGATGATGGTCGGGAATTGGCCATTGATGACTTTTATCATCCCTACCACGTTGTCGCACAGAACATCCCTGTATCTGGCAGACTGCGATTTCACGTAAAAGCCCATGATGCTTTCTTCGCTACCCATGAAGATATAGGTAACGTTTTCCTCGGGGAAACCATAATATTGTTGCATCAGCGACAGCTTCTGCGCCGCCATTTGGCAAAGCTGGCAACCTGTTGAGAAAAAGCAGACAACCTGTTTGCCCTCATTCAGATGCAACGTATCAAAAGGAGGCTCGTTCAAGAAATCGTCGAGAAGTTCCTTTTGTAGATGATGCCCTGAGTTGTTTGACGACACGAAATTATCAGGAGGCGACACCGCGAAAACAGCAACGGTTGAGCCCACCAAAGCAACGCCCAAAACCAGCCAGCGCGGAAGTTTCTTCCATTCCTTAACACGATAAACCGGCAGGAAAAGCAGCATCAGCACTACGTTTTTCAAAAGGCTCCATTTAGGGTCAAGCGGCAAGAAATCGCCGAAACAATGGCAACTGTCGTTGCGGCCCATAGCGAGTGCATATATTATTAATAAGGTGTAGCCAAACAGCATAACCATACTACTCCACCAATATAACTTATGCAGGGTATTGGAAACCAATCCAATGCCAAGGACGAGTTCAAAGATAATGACTGCACGAGCCACCAAGAAGCTGAAATTCAGGCTAAAGAAATGGTAACTATAGATATAAAGCTCAAACTTGTCCATGTCGAAAATCTTCAACACCGCCGAAGCAATAAAGACAAGCCCAAGCAGGATTTTAACGGCAAGCAGTATGTGTTCCTTGAATCTCAATGACTTCCTCCACCGAACAGGTTTTCCCACCATGTGTTTTGCTCACCAGTAGCCTCTTCTTTGGAGACTTCAGTACAAATCACCTGGCCCCAACCCACGATTTCCTTTGCGCGGTCGTTGCATGAAGAGTTATCCTCAATGGTGTAGAAATCCTCGCCGAGGTTCACCACCTCATCATTCTGTACCGTGGTGCAGCGGCAATAACGTGTTTTCTTGCACGACGTGGCCACAAGAAGCAACATAGCCGCTAAAATTATCATCAGTTTTCTCATCTTCCGATTCATATTTGCCGCAAAATTAGGATTTTTTGGAATACAAAGACATAAACGAAGGAAAATAAACAATATTGTCAGCAATTGCAATTACTCAAACTCCGGATGCAGCTCGGCAAATTTACGTTCGTATTGCCGGATGCGGTTCAAGGTGCGGCGCGTCCAAATGAGACGCAACTCATTGCGTTCTTCTTCAGAGAGATGCCAGTCGATGTCGGTGGAGGCATGAAGCCGATTGGTCAGCGAATAGAGCAACAAAGCCGCCGACACGCTGATGTTGTAACTCTCCGTAAAGCCAAACATCGGAATCCGCACATGCATGTCGGAGTGCTCAACCGCATAATCCGAAAGGCCAAGTTTCTCAGTACCAAAAACCAGAGCGACAGGCTGATCCAAAGGCAAGGTATCAGGCGTAAAGTCATCACGGTGCGGACACGTGGCCACAATCTTATACCCCCTCTCGTGCAGATAATCAAAGGCTGCCGGCGTATTGAACCCACCACTATTGTAATGATGGAGATTGAGCCATTTCGTGCTGCCCAACACCACATCAGGATTCACGTCATATTGGTAGTTGTTTTCCACGATGTGGACATCCTGCACACCGCGCAAGTCGCAGCTACGCAAAACGGCGCTGGCATTATGCGGCTGAAAGATGTCCTCAAGGACAACGGTGACGTGACGGGTGCGGTAATCCAGCACTTCCTCAAAGCGTTGACGGCGTTCATCGGTGATGAACTGTATCAAGAATTCCAATAATAAAGTATCGCGTGTAGTCATGATAAAAAAGTAAAAGGTGTGCAAAAATACGAAAAAAGAAAAAAAATCAGAAAAAAGGTCGAAGGTATACCAAAAAAGCGTACTTTTGCAGCTCAAAATTTTGAATTGATATGGCACAACAAAACACAAAACAAGGAGACGAGAGGCTCGAGAACGTAGAAGAAGCCTTAAGCAAAACCGAACTTTGGATTGAAAACAACCAGAAGACCCTGTGGGGCATCCTTATCGCTGTGTTGGTAATAGCATTCGGCATCTTTGGCGCAACCAAATACATGAACAAGCGCAACGAGACCGCCAGTGCTCAGATTTTCAAGGCACAACAATATTTCGAGAACGAACAGTATGAGAACGCCCTCAACGGCGACGGCAACAACCTCGGCTTCCTCGATATCATCAGCGACTATGGCTCAACCAAAACCGGCAAACTTGCCCAATATTATGCTGGCATCAGCTATATGAAATTAGGCAACTATCAAGACGCTATCGAGCATCTGAAGAAATACAGCAACAATGACCAAATCCTTGCCCCTATGGCTCTCGGTGCTATCGGCGACTGCTACATGGAACTTGGCGACAACCAAAATGCTGCCAATTACTATGGCAAGGCCGCCCAAAAGAGTTCCAACGATTTCACCACACCGATGTTCCTCGTCAAGGAAGGTATGACGTATGAAATCATGGGCAACTATGGCAAAGCCCTCGAAGCCTACAGACTCCTCAAGAAAGACTATCCGCTGAGCAACGAAGCTTTCGACATCAGCAGAAACATCGCTTACTTGGAAGAGAAAATGAAATAAGTTTTTGATAATAGTTAATACTTGAAAAACTGGCCTACCTTTCAGGCCAGTTTTTTTATCTCGTCAGGCACATGGACAACATCAGAATCATCTATTTCGGCACGCCAGAATTCGCAGCTTCGCAGCTTGAGGCCATACTCGCGGCCGGCTATGAGGTAGCCGCTGTCGTCACCATGCCCGACAAGCCCGCTGGTCGAGGCAGGAAGATACAGTATTCCGAAGTCAAGAAAGCTGCATTGGAGCACAACCTGCCCCTGCTCCAGCCTGAAAAGCTGAAAGGCCCCGAGTTTTTGGAGGCATTGTCTTCATTCAACGCCAATCTCTTCATCGTGGTGGCATTCAGGATGCTGCCTGCCGTGGTGTGGCAAATGCCTGAACTCGGCACTTTCAACCTTCATGCCTCTCTCCTGCCCCAATACCGTGGCGCAGCCCCCATCAATTTCGCTATCATCAATGGAGAGACAGAGAGCGGCCTGACCACGTTCTTCCTCAACGAAGAAATAGACAAAGGTGCCATCATCATGCGCGAACGTGTCGTCATCCGTCCCGACGAGACTGCCGGCGAACTGCACGATGAGCTGATGATGCTTGGAAACCAGGTGGTTGTAGAGACCATCAGGAAAATCGAACAGGGCGAAACTCATGCCACGGAACAAGCCCTGATGGAACAAGGCGAATTGAAACCCGCTCCAAAAATCAGCAAGGAATTTTGCCGCATCAACTGGAACCAGGACATCCAAAGCGTTTACAACCACATCAGAGGATTATCGCCCTACCCAGCCGCACACACACAACTCGTTTCGGATAGCGGCGAGCAAATCGAAATGAAAGTGTTCGTCACCGGGAAAGAGTTCTGCCAGACAAACATGGAACCCGGAACGGTGGTCACAGACAACAAAAAGTTTCTCAAAGTGACCCTTCGCGATGGTTTTCTCCATTTGGTTGAAGTGCAACAAGCCGGGAAAAAGCGCATGGGTATCGCCGATTTTCTGCGCGGAACGCAGCTGTCAGGGGATTGGAAAGCCGTTTTTTAAGGTTAGAATTGGTTTATTTCCCATTCTTCAGCATTTTTTTTCAAAAAATCATTCATTTTTTGAAAAAAAAACTTGCATTATTGAAAAATACATTATTTTTGTCGCTCAAACGTTTAACCAAATAAATATATCAAAATGAACAAAGTAGAATTAATCAACGCCGTTGCTGAGAATGCTGGCATGACCAAAGTTGACGCAAGAAAAGCTATTGACGCCATGTTGGGCGCCGTTAAAGGAGAACTCGAAAAAGGTGGAAAGATTGCCCTCGTTGGTCTCGGCACCATGAGCGTGATTGAACGCCCGGCCCGCCAAGGTCGCAACCCCCGCACTGGCAAAAGCATCAAGATTGCTGCCAAGAGGATTGTGAAATTCAAGCCTGCAAGCAACTTGCTGAAATAATCAAAGTTAACGCAACCAAGAAAAAGCCGTCAGCTCTGGCGGCTTTTTTTATTGCCCTTACAGAGTTTGTTGTCGGCTCCCATCCTCAACACTCCGTTATCAATCAAAAAACGAACGGCATCCATCAAACGGTCATCATCGACATCGGAACATTGGCGCTTCACCTCACCCATCGATACCTCCGTTTCACCAACCACATCCATCAATCTGTTTTCAATATTTTGATAATCAACAGATTTTGTTTTTAATTGACTCAAACAGACATCACACAATCCGCAAGGTTTCGACTTGAGTTCATTGAAATAGCGCAAAAGCTGAACACTACGGCACTCCTCGTTGTTATTCACATAATCCACGACAGCCCTCACTCGCTCTTCCGCATCTTTCTTGCGGTCGTGATAGTTTTCTTTGGAAAGGTTAAAATGCCGTGTGTCAACAAACTCCGACAAGAAAAGCAACTGAGGCTTGTCGTTGCGCTGTGCGTAAGACAGAAACTGGTACGTCTCCAATCGCTTCAGTTGTTCCACGATTTTCTCCACCGTCTTACCTGTTTTTTTAGCCACAACTTCCTCGTTGATTTTCACAAAATCCGTCAACACGCCAGGAAAGCTGCGCAACATGAACTTGATTAATTCGCCATATTGCGGGTTGTTGACCTGAAAACCATAAATTTCGTCCCTGGAAGCCTTAATCCTCACCTTTGAGGGTTCGTCAAAACTATCAGAAAGCATCAGAAAGCCTTCCCTTTCAAGGATTTTCAAAGTATGGAACACCTCGACAAGAGAAAACCCATATCGGCCAGCGAAATCATGGATAACGAAAGGATAAGACACATTCTGTCCTGCTCCGACAGGAATATTGAAATAATTACCCAAAGCATTGTAAATCAACTTAATCCTCTCCAAAACGGGAAAAGATTGCGACAAACTCTCCTGCAAGTTTTTGATATCGGCAGGCGAAACGAGCAGGAAGGCTTCGGATGGTTTCAGGTCGCGGCCTGCACGCCCTGCTTCCTGAAAATAGGCTTCGATGCTGTCAGGCAAGTCAACATGGACGACAAGACGCACATCAGGCTTGTCGATACCCATACCAAAAGCATTGGTGGCCACCATAACCTTCACCTTGTCCTTCATCCAAAGCTCTTGACGCGCGTCGCGCGTCTTGACATCCAAGCCCGCGTGATAGAAAGTCGCCGTAATGCCCACAGCGTTAAGCCAATCCGCAATAACCTGAGTACGCCTGCGATTACGCACATACACGATGGCACAGCCTCCCTGCATCGTCTCCAACCTACGCCGCAGCACACCGTATTTGTCGGCCTCATGCAGCACATTATAAGTCACATTCTTGCGCTCAAAACTGCTTTGAAACACATTCTTCTGCCTGAAACCGAGACGGACTTGGATATCGTCGACCACTTTAGCGGTGGCCGTAGCGGTAAGGGCCAAGACAGGTGCTTTGGGCATATAGGGCCTGATATCGACAATCTTCAAATAATGCGGACGAAAGTCATAACCCCATTGCGAGATGCAATGCGACTCATCGACAGCCAGAAGACAGACCTTCATCTTTTTCACCGCCTCCATAAAATAACTGGTCTGAAGACGTTCAGGCGAGACATAGAGGAACTTCAGCCTGCCATAGGCTGCCTGATTATAAGCCAGTTCCATTTCATCAGGATGCATCCCAGAAGAGATGGCCGCCGCAGGAATGCCTTTCGCCATAAGATGAGCCACTTGGTCCTTCATCAAGGCAATAAGTGGCGTGACGACAAGACAAAGACCATCCATAGCCATTGCCGGAACCTGAAAACAGATGCTTTTTCCGCCTCCCGTGGGCAAAAGTGCCAATGTGTCACGACCCGCCATCACCGAATCGACAATGTCTTCCTGCAAGGGACGGAAACCGGGATAACCCCAAAAACGCTGCAATATGGAACGAGTAAGTACCGACATGTTGAAACCAATGAGCAAAAATAGGAAAAAAAACTATATCTTTGCACCATCATGTCGAAGCAAAACCGCAGATACGAACGCCGGACGAGTTGGGAGGTGGTAATCACCTACATCTTCGTCATGGCCCTATGCGCCGCCTTGTACTACTACATCTCCAGCTTGCGCAAGACCATAGAGAACCAACGCTCCAACATCAGCGCGCAACACGCCTCTTTGGACTGGGTCAACCGATTCACGAAGAATGTACACGAGGCCCAAAATGCAGCCAACCTATATGCTTTTACCGAACAAGCCCGATACAAGCGACAGTTTAACGCGGCAAAAGCCAAAATCAACGAACAAGCCGACTCGCTGATAATGATAGACATAAGCGACGGCAGCAAAGAAATGGTCGTTGAGATAAAATCCCTCATCAGGAGCAAAGGCCGACTTAGCTACGAGCTGTCGCGTCAGTTCCACGACTTCAACCCCTTGGCCGAATTCGACCGCACCATAGACGACTACATCCCGCCCAAGCCCGAGGAAGAGATTGTGGTGACCACAGTATCAAAAGACACCATTATCCGCGTGCCTAAGCCCGCAGAGAAAAAAGGATTTTGGGGGCGCGTCGGCGAAGTGTTCAACCCCAGCAACCCTATTGAAGACACCCTCGTCCATCTCACCATCGAGCAGAGCGACACGGTGCGCGTACAGCAACACCATTTCGACTCGCTCACCATCCTTGAAGATTTGCGCAAGCTATCCAACAAAGCCAAAACGGAGTATTGGAACAAAATCAAAGAATACGAAAACAAGACCCAGCAACTGGTCACAGCCGACAACAAACTGTCAGAACAGATTGCCTCCTTATTAATAAGGCTCAACCAAGAAATCATCGACTCCACCATCTTCGAAATCGAGAAAAGCGAGGCCTTGATACGCGAGAACCTCCACACCACCATGTATATCGGTGCCGTGACTTTGATTTTGATTATTATTTTCATTATACTGATTATCAGCGATGTAAACAAAGGCTATCGTGCACGCCGCGCAGCAGAAGAGGCCAAGAAAAAGACCGAGGAAATCATGGAAAGCCGCCATAAACTGCTGCTGTCGGTCTCGCATGACATCAAAGCCCCGTTAGCCTCCATCATGGGACATGTGGAACTGATGGACAAAGCCAACAACGAAAAGGAAATCAGCTCGATACAACAATCAGCCGACCATATCCTCAACCTGCTGAACAACCTATTGGAATACTCAAGCCTCGAGCAAGGCAAGCTGCAAGTGAGCCTCGAGACCTTCGACATCGGGCAGCTATGTGCAGAAATAGCCGAAATGTTCTCCCCCATCGCCCAACACAAGAACCTGCAATTCAACTTTGAGAACAGCATCGAAGAAAACACCATACTCAATTCCGACAAACTAAAAATCAGGCAGATACTCACCAACCTGATTTCCAACGGCATCAAGTATACCTTGGAAGGCAGCGTGACCTTCAAGGCACGTTTGGGACGCAACCTGGTGGTATTCGACATCATCGACACGGGCGTTGGCATCCCGGCCGACCAGCGCGAGGAAGTGTTCAAGCCTTTCGTACGCATACAAAGCTACAACCAGTTTGCCGAAGGCACCGGTTATGGCATGACCGTCGTGAAAGGCCTCATCGACCTCTTGGGCGGAGAAATCCAAATTGACTCAGAAGTGGGGAAAGGCTCACACTTCGAAGTGAGGATACCCGTTGAACTCATGCACGACAACACAGAGGGTAATGCCATATCCAACACCAAGAGTCTCAACATCCTGGTCATCGACGACGACAACACGCTCTTATCCGTTATCGACACCATGCTTCACAGATTAGGGCACCAATCCATCCCCTGCCGCTCGATGAACGACCTCGACAACGCACTACTGCAAATCCAGGAATACGACTATATCCTCACCGACCGCGAAATGGGTGCCGTCAGCGGCAACGATGTCCTCTTCCTGGTGAAAGACGCCGACAAGAGCAAGCCCGTCATCCTGATGACCGGACGCATCGAATACACCACCGAAAAAGCCACCAAGGAAGGCTTTGACGGGTTCTTGCAGAAACCCTTCAGCATGAAGCAGTTGGAGGCTTTGTTCGGGAATGCGGCCACCGAAGGCGACAGCGGCGCGGCAGCCTGCCTGTTCGCGGAGGACTTCCCCGCTTTCTGCCAAGTGATGGGCGATGACGAAGAAGCCATCCGCCAAGTGCTGACTGTTTTCGCACAGGAGACAGGCGATGACTTAGTGCTCATGAACACCTTGATAGAGCAATCGAAATTCGTTGAGGCACAAGACCTTTGCCACAAAATGTTGCCCATGTTCACCCAATTGGAGCGCGACACCACGTTTCTTGCCAAAATGAACACCATGCGCGGTCAAGGCAAGAAAGAGAAGCACTACCGCCGTTGGAAAGACGACGCGCAGAAGTTCATGTCACAGACCGACGAACTGATGGACCTGCTGGCGGAGAAGTATGGGATTTGTTAAATCAATTCATTCCAATAAGGAAAAAGCTCTTTTTCCGAAAACTTCATACTAAAAAAGGGGCTTTTTCTGTTTTTGGCTTTGGGTTTCGTGACGATTTTCGCGTTATTCTGCCGACCCTATCAAAAAAAGGCCTACCTTTGCCATTCCAAAAACCGCATGACTGCGGGTCACGGGACTACGAGACAGTCCCGCGTCTCGCGTCCCGTAGTCCCGCGTCAAACAACATCAGACAACAATTAAACTATTAAACAATTAAACAATCAACACTTAAACATACATCATGAGCGAAATCATTCTTTCGAACAGAGTTTTGAACATGGCTGAGTCAGCCACATTGGCTATGACCAACAAAAGCCGTGAACTGAAAGCCCAAGGCATCGACGTCATCAGTCTGAGCATCGGCGAACCCGACTTCAACACGCCCGAATCGGCCAAGCAAGCCGGTATTGACGCTATCAACGGCAACGACACGCACTACCCGCCCGTACCCGGCACGCCTGCCCTGCGCAAAGCCATCGCCAACAAGCTGAAACGCGACAACGGCCTTGATTACAAAGAGACTGACATCTTGGTCTCCAATGGCGCCAAGCAAGCCATCAACAACGTGCTTCTGGCTGTCGTCAACGACGGCGACGAGGTCATCATCCCCGCCCCGTTCTGGGTCTCCTACCCCGAGATGGTGAAGCTGGCCGGTGGTGTGCCCGTCATCATCAAGAGCGACATCGCCCACGACTTCAAAATCACGGCTGAGCAGGTCGAAAAGGCCATCACGCCCAAAACCAAGGTCTTCATGCTCAACACGCCTTGCAACCCCAGCGGCAGCGTCTTCACCAAGGGCGAGCTGACCGCCATTGCCGAGGTGTTGAGGAAATACCCGAACATCATCATCATCTCCGACGAGATTTACGAGTTCATCCAATACGAGCAGAAGCACGAAAGCATGGGTCAGTTCGAGTTCCTGAAAGACCGCCTCGTCCTCGTCAACGGCGTCGCCAAAGGCTATGCCATGACGGGCTGGCGCATCGGCTACATCGCCGCTCCCCAAGCCATCGTGAAGGCCACCAACAAGATTCAGGGACAGATTACCTCTGGCATCTGCACCATAGCCCAAGCCGCTGCTGCCAAAGCTATGGAGCTCAGCCCCGAGAACTCGAAAGAGATTCAAGACATGCTGGCTGCCTTCCGTCACCGCCGCGACACCTTCGTGAAGCTGCTGAACGAGATTCCAGGCGTGAAATGCAACACCCCCACCGGAGCCTTCTACGTGTTCCCCGAGATGAAGTCGTTCTACGGCAAGACCGACGGCGAGACCGTCATCAAGGGCAGCGACGACCTCTGCATGTGGCTGCTCTACAACGCCCATGTGGCCTGCGTGGCTGGCAACGCCTTCGGTAACGACGACTGCATCCGTCTCTCCTATGCCACCTCTGAAGACAAACTCATCGAAGCTGTGAAGCGCATCAAGGCTGCTTTGACCAAGTTGCACTAATTTAATCATGGGGCAACGCCTTGCAACGCCTTTGCGTTGCCCCATAAATACAATCTCCATGATCATTCTTTCCACCGAGCCCATCCTCCCCATCTTCAACCAAGCCATCGCGGACTACCACAAATTCGACGATGTGAATCATCCTTGCGAAAACCCTTACGAGGAAAAGACCATCGAATGGCATCTCTACCATAAGGCGTGGATAGACACAGTACAATGGCACCTCGAGGATCTCATCCGCGACCCGAACATCGACCCCATCGAAGCATTAGCTTTGAAACGCCGCATCGACAAGTCGAACCAAGACCGGACCGACATCGTGGAGATGATTGATTACTACTATCAGCTGCTCTTCCAAAAAGTTGAGCCACAGCCCAACGCCACCCTCAACACAGAAAGTCCCGCCTGGGCCATCGACCGGCTCTCGATTCTTCAACTGAAGATTTACCACATGAAAGCAGAAGCGACACGCGCCGACGTCAGCGAGGATCATAAGGCCAAATGCCAAGCGAAACTGGACGTGCTCACAGAGCAAGACAAAGACCTCTGCACCGCCATCAACCAACTGATGGAATGCTACAAAAAGGGCGAAAAAGTGATGAAGGTCTACAAACAGATGAAAATGTACAACGACCCCGCCCTAAACCCGGTACTTTACGGAAAAAAGCCCCTTTGAGAAAGCTCCTCATCATACGGTTCTCCGCTTTGGGCGACATCGCTATGACGGTGCCGGTTGTTCACGATTTGGCCATCCAGTACCCTGATTTGGACATCACCATGCTCAGTCGCGAAATGGCGCGACCCTTGTTTGAACTATTGCCCGACAACGTGCATTTCCTCGCTGCCGACCTGAAAGGACGACACAAAGGCTTGCTTGGTTTGGAACGTTTGCGGAATGATTACCATCTCGAGGATTTCGATTATGTTGCCGATTTCCACAATGTTATACGCACAATACTTCTGAGATTGGGCAGCCAGATGCGCGGGCGGCACGTCGCAATCATCGATAAGGGGCGCAAAGGAAAAAAGGCCTTGACGCGACAAAAAAACAAGGTTTTCGAGCAGCAGGCCACTTCGTTTGAGCGTTATACCAAAGTATTGGAGCAATTAGGTTTTCCCATCAAAACGCAATTCGTAAAACTTGACTATTCTTCTTTTTGCGAGACACAAAAAGCGTCAGGTGAGACTTGGATTGGCATCGCCCCTTTCGCCAAGCATCCCGCCAAGGTTTATCCGATGGAAAAGGCAGAGGAAGTCATCAAAGCTTTGAGCCTAAAGGACAACACCACCCTATTCCTCTTTGGAGGCGGCGAGGAGGAAAAACAGCAAATCGCTGAACTATGCGCCAAATACCCCAACGTGCAAGCAGCCCAAAGCCATCAAGGTTTGAAAGGCGAACTTGCTTTGATGGGTCAATTGGACGTGATGCTCTCTATGGACTCTGCCAATATGCACTTGGCTTCCTTGGTTGGAACGAGGGTCGTTTCCCTTTGGGGCGGCACCCATCCCTACGCCGGCTTCTTGGGTTGGAACCAAAAAGCGGATGATTGTGTCCAATTGGATTTGCCCTGCCGTCCTTGCTCTGTATATGGCAACAAGCCTTGTTTCAGAGGCGATTACGCCTGCATGAACGGCATTACTTCAAGCCAAGTCATCGAAAAACTGGTTGGTCATGCGTAACTCCCCCATCGCTTCAATGTTCGACCGTATTTCACCCAGTTACGATCGGCTGAACCATTTGCTTTCCTTCAACATCGACAAAATATGGCGCAGGAAAACCGCAAAATCCGTCTCCAAGTTCCATCCCAAAACCATTCTCGACCTCGCCACAGGCACAGCGGATTTGGCCATCGAATTGGCAAAACGCCATCCCCAGGCGCACATCGTCGGCGTTGACCTTTCAGAAAAGATGTTGGAAATAGGAAGAGCAAAAGTGGCCAGGCAAGGACTTGAAAGTCAAATCGAACTGCGCTTGGGTGATGCTACCCATCTTCCTTTTGGCGACAATACCTTCGATGCCATCACAGTCGCCTTTGGCGTGAGGAATTTCGAGAACTTAGAGGATGGACTCTCAGAGATTCATCGCGTGCTACGTCCCCAAGGACATGCTTTCATCTTAGAGTTCTCGTTGCCGGAAAGATTCCCGATAAAACAACTTTATCGTTTGTATTTCAACCATATACTCCCTAAAATAGGCAAATGCATCTCAAAAGACGAAAGTGCATATTCCTATTTGCCCAAATCCGTGGAACGTTTCCCCAAACCCTTGGTTTTTCTAAGGATGCTTTCAGCACAGGGCTTGGTCGAAGGTTCGATGCGGCACTTCTGCTACGGTATTGCCACGCTATATTCAACAATAAAAGGTTGAAGCTTCGTCTTTTTTTCCTACTTTTGCAGCCGATTTCGCGCAATAAAACCCATGGAATAGCGTTTAATCCACGATAAAACCTAAAAAGAATTGAAAAAAGCCCTGAAAATATTCGCCATTACGCTGCTACTCAGCATCATGGCCGTCCCAGCACAAGCCCAACGCCGAACCGTGCGCTATTTGGCAAACTACGAGAACGAGCCCTATCATTTCGGATTCCTTTTGGCTTACAACCAAATGATGTACACGGTAAAGACTGTGGAAAACTACCAAAACCTTCAGATTGCACCGGAGGCGTGGCCCAGCGGCCCCATCAGCGTTCCAAACACAAGGTATCTTTCGGTCTACAATATTGAGACTCTGCAAACCCCCGGTTTCACCGTGGGCATCATCGGCAGCAAGCGCCTCGGCCGTTACTTCGACCTCCGTTTCATCCCCTCGCTGAGTTTCAGCGAGCGCCGGATGCGTTACGATGTTGCTGTGGTTGACCTTCAGAACAAGGTGACCATGAAGAGCTTCACCAAGTCCATCGGCACCACCTTCGTCGAATTCCCACTCAACATCAAATACAGATCAAAACGCTATAATAATATAGGTGCGTATATTTTTGGCGGCATCAACCCGAAAATCGACCTTGCATCACAAAAGGAAAACAAAATGACCGATGACGAGGGAAACGAGTTTATCAACAATCTTGTCACCAAGCGTTTCGATTGTGCCGCTGAAATCGGAGCCGGTTTCGACATCTATAACCAATGGTTCAAGATGGGCGTGGAATTGAAGATGAGCTACGGTTTTTTGGACATCGTGAAGAACGAAGCCTTCATTTATACCGCCCCCATCGAGCAACTACGCAACAAACTATTCCAATTATCCCTTATCTTTGAATAAACAAACGATTGATTAACAGCAGATTATTTATTACTTGAAAATTTTTCACTAAAAATATTGTTGGTATAAAAAAAATATCTACCTTTGCAGCGTCAAAAATGACACCCGAAGTGGTCTCTTCGTCTAGTCTGGTCAGGACGTCAGGTTTTCATCCTGGTAACTCGGGTTCAAATCCCGGAGAGACTACAAAAACAAACCCTAACTCTTTGGAAATCGGAGTTAGGGTTTTTGTTTTGCCCTACTTTTGCACTACAGGTTTTCAGCATTTCATCCCTCTTTGATGAACGTGTTTTTTTCAATAATGTCCTCTCATGGAGAGTACGAGTACAATCACTATTTCATCGTGGATTTCGTAAAGGATGCGGTCTTTCTCGGCATCTGGGGTGAATTTTAGTTCCATATATCCTCTGCCTTGATGGTTACGCACTTGCCGTTCTTGAAGTCTTCGCGGCCTCGTTTCACCTTGGCCACGATTTCAGGGTCGTATTCTGTGGCGACATTGGGGGTTTTCACCTTCTTCACGCCTTCGAGCTTGAGCAGGGAGGCAACCAAACTTTTCAGGCCAGGGATGGAGGCGTCATACTGAATGGTTATCGTTTCCATAGCGTTTAATATTTGTGTTGCAAAGATACGCAAAGTTTTCTTATCGGCAAACTATTTCCTGTTTTTCACCACAGCCGAGTGAACTCCGCGAAAAAAGAAAAGGCGGATTGCTCCGCTTGATGGCAGGCGCTGTGGCGATTATTGTAGATGCAATTTGTCTATTCATTGCGTCTCTACGACGGAATTGATAAAGCACGAGCCCAACCAGGCGCACCAGATGAGAGCGGCTGACAACTCATAACAGTCCTAAACGATGCCCCCGTCAACTATGGTCAGTCGTAAGGCAACGAAGTGACCACCAAAATCAGCAAATTATACACCGAGCTGGTATTTTCTATGGTTTTCATTTTACCTCAGCAACGACATTTAGACCAAGCAGTTGGGAAATAGCACTAATATAGAGAGTCTTGCGGTCATTGCTTAATTGCGTACAAATATAATCTCCCGAACTCAACTGGTGAGAGGGGTATTTGTCGTGTGGCGTAGAGTCAATAAATGGGCGCTTGAATGAAACCAGACCTAGGTCTTTTATTCTACCAACACCTATTTTCTCGAGCGCATCAATAAAGGTCTTTGTTGCATTAGCTCCTGTCATTACCGTTCCGTCGGGGAAAGTAACCGTGAAACACTTCGGGGCGTTTTTAGTTTTTAGGGACCTGGATATTGGGTTGTCGGGAGTATCCGACAAAACAATGGAAAGCCCGTTCTCTTTTGAGTAGGACAGGGATTGGATGTAAATGCCGTTATCCTTTTTGGATGTCACAAACGCGTTTATAGCGGTGTAAAGTTGACATTCAACTTGATGGATGTCTTTTGCTTTGTTTAGCAGCATCAGTTTTTCTTGAATCTCGGTTGAAAGTTGAAGTTTGAGTTTGTTCATGATGCGTATCAACTCCATCATTTCGTTTTCATCTCGTAGCTCTGCCAGATAGTCAAAATCAGTTTCAACATCCAAGTGGATGGTTCCGACTTTGTAAGTAACTTTACCGAAATCGGAAAGGTCAAAATGTCCCAACACCTGTTCTTCAAATTCTTTGGCAATGACAGCTTTTTGTGAATGGGTCTTCTTTAATCTGCGTAGTCTTGCAAGTTCCAACAACAATTCATCTGGAATTGGGAAACGCTTCTTATTATGGAACTCGATGACTTTTTCTAATGATGTTATTTCAGTATCAATTTCTTCATCAGGAATATCAGGCTCATTGAAAGGATCGGGGTGAGACCGCATGGATTTCCTTTCTGAGTCTTCGACTGGAGGTAGTGGGACCCCAGCATCAAGATTGTTGGCATACCACTCTGCAAAGTCCAAATAATGGTTAAGGGAAGCGGTGAAAACGTTATGTTTTTTACGGTTGAATGAACGGAATTCAGAATTTGATTTTAATTCAACTGCCATTGAGTGAAGTATCCGGGTGTCAATGACATTGAACAGGCTCTTAAATGTTGGCTCAATATGTTCACGGATGTATGTATCCAAGTGTGGGCGTATCGTGCGCGCATAGCTATGAGCAGTATGAGCGTTTAGTAATTGCATCGTGTATTCAATGAAACTCTGTTCATAATCATGCTCTATGTTGTCTAAAGGAGATTGCCCCACTTCTTCCGTTCTGGAGTCGTGTAGCATCTCCACAGCCTCATTCCCTTCAAAAATATAATTGACCTCTCTTTCTTCTTGGTCGTTGTCAAGCAAATGTTCAGCAGGTGATTCGTCAACCGGACGACCTTCAAAATGGTATTTCCATTTTCTTCGAGCAGAAGGAAATCCAAATTTGTTGAAGAGACCTACATTATCAAGAATGATAAGATTTTCTTTCTCATCATGAGGGCGTAGTCCACGCCCTACTTGTTGTAAATACATCGCGAGAGACTTTGTAGGGCGTGCAAGCTGTATCACTTCTACATCAGGGCAATCAAAACCCTCACTGAAGATGTTTACATTAAAAAGAACCTGGATTTCTCCCCTGCGGAATTTCTGCACAAGTTCTTCCCGCTGTTCTTTGGATGTTTCACTGTCAATGGCAGCTGCTTTGATACCTGCCGCATTAAATTCCTTTGCCAAATGAGTGTTATGGTCGCGGCTGATGGTGTAAACAATACCTTTTTTCCCTTCGGCATATTTCTGGTAGGAGGACAGAATGCCTGCCCGGATGTAATCCCTATCCATCACGCCCATCATTTCACTCTCTTTATAGTCGCCCTCGAAATCAAGCTTCATCTGGTCAATCTCTTTTTGAAGTTCCGAGGTGGGTTTGATGGAATAATATACATATTCACTCAAATAACCTTTTTTGATGAAATCGGCTACGGATGCGGAAACGATGAGTTCGTCGAATTCGGGACGGAATCCTGCACCGTTTAGGCGGTATGGTGTAGCGGTCACACCCAATATTCTGGCGCTGGGATAAAAATCGATGATTTTTCTGTAACTCTTTGCCTTAACATGGTGGGCTTCGTCGATGATGATGACATCAAAACCTTTATCTTCCCAGCGTTCAAGCCTGCGGGTCAATGTTGGAACGGACCCAATTTGCATTGGGTATTGTTTCTGTTCCATATTTTGGGAAACAATTAACCCGTGCGCCAAGTGGTACTTGCGTCCAAGATGGTCGGATATTTGCTCTATCAACTCTTTACGATGAGCCAAGAAAAGAATCTTAATGGCTTTTTTCCGTGCAGCACCATAGTTAAACAAGTCTCGCGCAATTGACACGAACAATCTGGTTTTTCCTGTTCCAGTTGGCATCTGGAGCATTACACTCCTGCATTTTTGCCAAGCCTGATAAATCTTGCGCTTGTTCTCTATTTGATAATCGCGGAGTGTGGTGTCTTTCTCGGGATTGAGCAATGAAAAATCTATATCGCCATCAGTTCTCAATACGCTTTTTAGGTCAACCAAATCTCCTATGGCAAAGGTGGCAGGGGACGCAACTTTTTGAAGGAGATTCAAACTAAGATGACAATTTTCAACGGCAAGTACTTCGCATTCAATATTGTCGCCAATCTTATACAAGGAGTTTTTCTGAGAATAGACTCTGTGTTTCAAACCGTATTGATCAGACAGCATATAATAAAACGCCTGAGAGTTGGGGTCAACACATTCATCGGAAATGGTGAAAGGATAAACGCCATTCTTCTCATATAACTCTAGCAAGACATTTGTGTAGTCCTGCTGGAACTGAGGTTTGCCAAGGGAATTATCGCCAACATACTCGACGTTAAGCTCTGTGCGATTGTCGGCTTGATGGTCATATTTTCTTACCCGATACTCCTTGCCCTCATACTCAACAATGTAACTCTGCCTTCCGTTGAAGGAATCCACACGTTTTACACGCATGGTGTATTGGTAATTTAGAAAGAACTTCGTCATTATACACTTTGTGTGTTGTTTTCATCAATCGAAGAACTTGCTCCCGGTGTTGTACTTGAAACCATCCATAAGAAGAGCTAATAAAATGGCAATTGCAATCATGGTTGTGTGTTTTAAGGGTGATACAATATAGTTATTTATTCTGTTTTAAGGTAATTTCCATTGATAAAGGAGTCAGTTGTCTTGATCCTTTCCAGGCTTTTCTGCATCATGTCACGATGCCAATTTGCCAAAGATAAGGGATTGAGGATGACGATGTCCTTGCAAATCGAGCTTAGCTTGTTTCGGAGTTCGTGGTTATCTTTTACGCAAAGACTTACCTCGACAGGCTCACCCGGCAAGTCGTATCGCTTCCTGTACTTTTGGCTACGATGCAAAGGTGCGGCCTTTATATAGTCGCGCATTTCATCGTAAACAAGAAAACAGATGTTCTCGACTGGCTGCTCAATCCGATTGGTGATACCGACGATGTCAGCAAAATAAAGGTTCCAGTCAAACTCTATCCTTTGGTAAGATGCTTCAGAAAGACGAATTTTCAGAATGCGGTCAACAGCGAGCCAAAAGAAAGGTTGCTCCCTATTTATGCTATGGTCGTTTACAACTGCCGCATACCAGAAGCGATTGTCTTGTTTAAGCAATTGAACGCTACAGCCTTTATGAATACGAGGTTCCTCATTGAAACGGTTGTAGGTAATGTCCAATGTGAAGCCACGAAGGGCAGCGTCGAACAAGTCACCAAGATGACGGCGGTGATTATCATCCATTATCGACCACATGTTACTATCAAGCTGGAGACACAAAGGATGGTCGTCCATGAAGGACTCCGCTCTATCCCCCAGGTTCAAGTCATCCATAAGTTGCTGCACCTGTGGCAACCATGGGAGGTTTGACATGGCCTGGTAAAGCACTTTGATGTTTTCTAACAACGCTTCGCCATTGGCATCGAAGCGAAGGCGCGGAGGGAGTTGGTTGTAGCACAGCATAACCCGACCGCCTCTCCGACGTTGTTCATCTGCATCCTCGATTGGCTTCCTCACTATCTTGTAGCCTGCAGGCAGTTCTTGTTCAAGATGTTCAAGATGCCGTCGCAACGAATGCCGGGTCATCAGTTCATCCTTCTGCCGCTTGTTGATTTCAAGAAGTAGTTCCGCCTGCGTCAAAGGATTACTGAATCTTCGCAAAGCATTGTCAATCAGTGCCGTAATTTCATTTCGATTCATCGTTACCCATCTTGTTTCCACTGCAAAAATACCAACTTCTGTTATGCGCAGCTATAACTGTGTCAGAATTGACGCATTGATGCCTCCTTTGGTTGGTAATCTGTTTGGTTAAGCCACTTCATTTAGACGTTCTATCGCTTCTTCGATGCTGTTGGCGGCATCTTCAAGTGCCTCTATGGCTTCTTGCATGGCTTCGCCGCGTTCGCTTTCTTGCAAGCCTTCGGGCATGTTGTCGAATTTGTTTTCCTCGTCATCCTTCATGGATTCGAGTTTGCTTTTGATTTCTTCAAGCGAAGCGATATACTTCGCAATCTCTTTTCTTCCTTGTGCGTTCATGATTATGTGTGTTTAATTGGTTATTGTTTTCTGTAGTTGTATCTTGACTTCGCAATCGGGAAACTAAACTCTTTTTGTTTCACGTTGATTGTTATTGTGAATACGACTCCGTTTCCGTCGTCGTTGTATCGTGCCTTGAAGTCGTCGATGGCGCGTTTGTCGCCTTGGTAGGCTTCCTTGAACCATGTGATGTAGGTTGCAAGTATGTTGCCTCCGATGTTAAGGGCTTTGCTGATTCTGTGCCCTATTTCTGTAAGTGTCATTTCAATAAGGATTTTTATTCACTGTCATTTTTCTGTTTTCTTTTGTGTCGTACCAACGTTCTCGCTATTCCCGACATAATTACTACGCTTCTTTTTATAGGATTAGTTCTTGTATGTTATGGTCGTATGCCACTTGTTTGCCCTCAATTATGTAATGAATGGCTTGGTCGATAATTGGGAACGGTACGATATACCACTCTTTGGGTTTGGCCAGTCCAGCATTTACTTGGAGCTGAACCGAATCAAATAGTTTGTGTATCAGATTCTCAAAAGTGGAGGCCTTGATGTTGGCAACTTGGTAGGTTTTTACTATCTGGACTTTTGCAAAGAGATAGGTGGATTCATTCTCGGCATTGGCTACGCGCTGCTCAACAGTCTGGCGAGTGAAACCTATCTTGTAGAGGTCTTTAATGCCAGCAATTTCAGGGTCAGTGGAAAGCGAGCGAAGTATGTATATCCATCCGCTGACAACATCGTTTTCGTCTGGCGTGAAATGCTTGACGAGATAATCAGGCTCAACATCGCTATAGTCAACCACGGTGTAACCTTCTGTGTAAAGTGATTTGACAAGAGTTTGCTGATAGACGTTGTTTTCGGTGCCGTTCTCAAAGATGCATCGGGTTCGGTCGTCGGCACGGCCTCGTGAATCGCGACGCTTGGCGTGTTTGTTAAGGTGCGCAAGATACAACAGCATATTGCCTACAACAAAGTATCGGCCTTCAACAAGGTGAGCTTCCTTGAAGCGGACAAGACGGCATAGACCATCATCCAATTTCTTGTGGACAACTTGAAAACCTTCTTCAAAATCAGCGAAATCCTTACACTCGGTACGCTTTGCAATAGACTCGGCTTCTGCCCGTTCTTGCATCTTCTTTTGCATGTAGTCGGGGATGTCGAACAAGCCGCTGCTTTCGGCTGTGACGTCATCAAACAAGGGGTCATTAAGAATAGCCTCCAGCTCATCATGCAGGTCTGTTTCTTCGGCAGGCGCAACGGATTCTACAGGAACTGACTCAACGATAGAACTCTCTTCTATTACCATGGGCAAGTGGGCTTCGGAAAGAAGGCCGATGGTGTCAACACTTTGGCAAATGCGGCGTTTAGATTCGTCGGCACGGATGCTACGTAGTGTGCGGAAGAGCTTCAGTTCTTCGAGTGTTTCGGCGTTTTCCGACGGTTCCCTTCCTTCAGCATCTACGAAATCCAGCACCTCGAGGAAAGAATTCACAAGGCGGTCGGACGATGTGGTGTGTCGCTTGACAGGTTTCACATCATCAAAAAAAGGCTCGGCTAGTATGGCCTGTAATTCTGCTTCCCAGTCTATCATAGTTTATTTTGCAGATAAAGATTGTTGTTTCAGTTTACGCAAGAAAGCAAGAGCCACAGCAATACGTCTTGCCAAAGGATCGGAATCTTTAGTTGTCGGCACTGCGCCTCCATGCTCTTCCCGATACTTTGGAAGATATTTTCTATATAACAGAGAGGCTTCTTCTATAGTCATATCCTCACGTTGGGCATCTATGGTGTCTTGAATGGTGCGCAAGACATCGGGAGTGAGCGACTTTGAAAGAATCTCGTATGCACGCTGGAAGGGATTGATGCTGTCAACGAGGTTGATGCTGAGTTTGTCAAGGTCAATAAATTGGTTGGCAACCTTCAGGAATTTGCTGCCATCGTCCTTTGTCACAACCTCTGCGCCTTGCAATGTGGTGGACAGCACCACATGCTGGCGCAGTTGTTCCTGCTCATCGGAGGTTAGGTCTGGATAGCGTTCCTCAATAATCTTGGGAATGAGCGACTGGGTGATGACTTCTCCAATTTGGCTTCCCGCAAGGGCTTGCTTGATGATGTCGCTGGAATAGAGGGTGGCTTTGAGTTCGGTGAGGTCGTTTTCGATGATGGACTGCACCCTTTCGGTAGTCTTTTTGAGGCCTCTCACCCTGATAGTCTTGTCATCATCATCGCTGTCGTCATCATCGTCTTTTTCGGGTGCAGTTCTGAAATTCCATTCGGGTTGCATCACCTGCTCCATCAGGAGTGAAGCGGTGATTGCTTTTAGCATATCGTTGACTGCCGTCTTTACATCGTCTTCAGCGGCTGTGGGACAAGGGATGAGGTTGGTGAATTGGGCATGGGTCTTGCCTTCACAGTCACGGGTGCAGCGGCCAATAATCTGAACCACTTCGGTGAGGGATGCACGGATGCCGATGGTCAGGCAACACTCGCACCACTGCCAATCGAAACCTTCTTTGGCAGTGCCAAGAGCAATGAGAATATCAAGGGCATCGGCACTATCCATCCTGTTAAGGTAAGCTTGAAGAGCATCGCGCTGACGAGGCTCGTCTTCCACAAGGTCGCCTACTTTAAGAATACGGCCATCGGGCGTTTTGACCATTTTGATGTAGTGCTCTGCATCTTCGCCTACAATAGTGCCGATGCAGGAAATGATGTCGGCCACTTGGTCATATTTGCGGGTGTAGGCAGAACGCGATTGGGGTGTGGGAATATGGATGAGTGTCTTTTTGGTAGTATCAAGCGTTTCAGGCAAGGCGGAAATGTATTTGCCTTGGTAGAATTGGTATCCTATACCCAAGCTTTTCAAGTGCTTGTAGCCGTTGAGCTGTTGGTAATAGTTGTAGGTGATGGTAGGCTGGAATTTTGCTTCGTCTTCGGGACGCATCACAGGTACGGCATCCCCACGGAAATAAGAACCAGTCATTGCCATGATATGAGCGTTGCTGCCCGCCATAATGGTGCGAATGGCTGTGCCCAAGTTGTTCATCTCATCGGCTGAAGTGTGATGAAATTCGTCGATGCCGATAAACGTGTCATTCAGCAGCGTGATGTCCAAATCCTTCAGCGCATTGCGAAACGTGGAATGGGTGCAAACAAGGACTGTGGCATTGCTGATGAGAAAGTCGATGAACTTTTGGCGCAGCCCGCTTTCCTTAAGACCAGGAGCGCAAAGGTTGTATCCATCGCTGACTTTCCAGTCTGCAAAGAAACCGTAGGGTTTGAGTTCCGTATCGTTGAAGGAACGAGCGATGGTCTTTTCTGGAACGGCCACAATGACACGCTTGATGCCCTGATGCTTCAGTTTATCGAGGGCGACAAACATCAATGCACGGCTTTTGCCTGACGCTGGCGGTGCTTTGACAAGCAGATATTGGCGGTTGCGCGCTTGATAGACAATGCGCTGCATTTCACGCATTCCAAGGGCGTCGGTATTGGAGGATGCTCCTGTCTGTCCGTATTGTATTTGAACTAAGTTCTCCATAAGGTTGATTTGTCAGTTGTTAGTTTGATGTACTGCTTGAAGAGGAATTCCAAGCGTTCCTCATCAGATTCAAAGGGCTTTTCACGGTAGCAACGTTCCACGGCCAAATCAAGTGCTTGGTGGGCGGCACGAAGGTCATCGGGGAAATTCTCGGGGTTGTACATGTCGCCAAGGGTCATTTCTGTATGCTCTGCACGAACAAGAAGTATTTCTTTTGCCAATTCAGACAACTCGTTTCTCTGTGCATTCGACATTTTCGGGAATGGGAAAGTGTTATAACACAGCGTAGCGGCATATCGAATCCTATTTTCCAAAGAACCTGCAACTGCTCTTACCCAAACATTATGAATTTTCGAAGTGAGCAATCCAAAAAGCCAGTATTCAACATCGTAGATTGCAAAAGCAGAGTTTGAAATCACAGTGTTTTCATCCATATACCCCATAGGAATATACTCGCGTCTTTCAGAAGAAACACCTGGGATAATTATTGATTCTTTTTTCTGATACGATCGTTGAACAAACATATAAGGACGTTTGGCATATTCACGAGTACTTTCGGCATCGCTTTTCTCTCTATCAACTTTTACTTGAGAAAGAAGGTTCGCTATTGGAGGTATGGAATATGCAAGAGCTTTTTCAGGCTCTTCGATCCAGAGACAATAGCGCATTCCGCCTTGGAGCAACTCCTGTGCACCGATGTATTTTTTTATAAAAGATTCAGATAAAGGATACTCTAACAACAGTTTCTCTTTAAAAGACTCGTCAAAGTTTAAAAAACCTCCATCACGTGGCATACTACCAAAATACACAGGAGGCATTCCACATAAACTGGTGTTTTCTTTTCTAACAATAATATTTTCTCCCACAGATAGATACGGGTTAATATTATTAACTTTAAGTTCTATTTGTGAACTTTCATTGAAAAATCTTCTTTGTCCCGAAAAATCATTAGTTACGCCAATTATCACGCATGCAACAACAGCATTGTTCTTTGCATTATTAGACCATTTGAAAGAAGTTCTGGCGAATGCAATTGTTAACCCTTTAACAAGTATTGGTTTCCACAACATATCAACCTGTTCTCCTTGACAAATTGAGTTTGTGGTTACGAATGCGTATCTTGCCTTTGTTCCCTTTATGTATATAGCCCCTTTCCAGAACCAACCAGCAATATAGTCGAGGCCTTTTTTGTCACGTAATTCAGAAAGTGCCATGAGCATATCTGCTTTTTGCTCATTAGTCTGTTTCTTGGAACCATAATACGGTGGATTTCCCATTACATACACTTCTTCATCACTTGTGTGTGGACAAATGGTGTTCCAATCAATAGTGCAGGCGTTCCCGCATACAATGTGACCACTGGCGCGTAGTGGTAATGGGTTGGGGGCGGTACCTAACTCCTCGCGGAACTTATTATTCATTTGGTGTTCTGCTAGCCAAAGGGAGAGTTTTGCGGTGTCGCAGGCATATTCGTCAATCTCGATGCCGTAGAACTGGGTGAGTTGAATATTTGTAAACGGGATGGCCGTTGCTTGAAGTTCAAATAGGCGTTTCCAAATTTCAATCTCCAACTCACGCACTCGTTTATAGGAAATGATGAGGAAGTTGCCTGAGCCACAAGCGGGATCGAAAAACTTTATCTTGCCCATCCTGACTAATAGGGCATTGAGGGCTTTTGCGTCGTTACGGCTACGGAGATACTCGGCAACAAGGTCGTCCAAGAAAAGGGGTTGGATGACCTTCATGATATTGGGTACGGAAGTGTAGTGGATGCCTAATTCGGCACGGTCTTCGGGCGACACGATGGCTTGTGTCATCGAGCCGAAAATGTCGGGGTTGATTTCGCTCCATTGGAACTTGCCGCACTGAATCATCAGTAGTCGGGCACGACGGCTAAGCTTGGGTATGGCATAACGCTCCTTAAACAAACCACCATTGACGTATGGGAAATCGGAAATAATTTTATTGGTTTGTTGCTCGCGCAGATTCTTGTCGTTGGTGGAAAGAATGACAAAGATACGGTCTATAAACTCGGCGAGGTCGGAGCCGTCGATGGCAGTGTTGTCTTCAATGGCTTTGGTGAACTGGTCTTGCTTGAAAAGGCCAGTGTCTTCGGCGAAGAAACAGAAAAGGAGCCGAGACATGAAGACATTGATACAGTGCGAAACTTCTGGGTCGCGAAAGTCGTTGTAGCGGCAAATGTCATCATAGAGCTTTGCCATGAGTTCAGCGGTTTTGACATCAGACTCGGCCTCTTCATAGTTGCGGAATTTCTCGATGCCTGCAAGGGGCTTGAAAAACTCAAAATCGCGCCAAAGGGTCTCTAATGCGCCCTCGTAAAAATCCTCATCTTTCGGGTCGTAGGCAATAAGCGACGTTCCGTCGCAGGTAATGTAAAGACGAGGATTGTGACGGGTGATGGAAGCGTTATTTCTGAGTGCTTGGATGGTTGCCAAAGGTTCGGTGCCTTTGCTAAAAGGGCAATAAACAAACTTGTCCTTAATGAGGATGGTTTTGGGGTCACGGGACTTGTTGTCGCGTCCATCACGCACACGCTGGAGCGATGCGTCGCCATATCCGCAAAAGATTCGGAGAAGCTCGTAAGGAAGGCTGTCGGCATTCAGTTGGTCGGAAATTGCTTCGAGTGCTTCTTGGGCGGTTATATGAGAAAAGTTTTGTTTCTTGGCCATTGTGTACCTCCTCAAATTGCATTTTCGCAATTCATTTGGGAAGGACACCTAAAACAGAGCCGTGGACTTCTGTTGTAAGTCGAGGCTCTGGTAAACCTTTAATGCAAACAAGAAAGCCCACGGTTTTCCGTGAGCATTTCCGCTTTCTTGTGCATTAAATGTTAGAAATTTACCAGATTTCGACTTAACCAAGAAAAGCAAAAACGCTTTATATCAATATGTTATTTAATCAATTATCGTCTGTGTCGTTATGTTCTTTTTAGGTTGATGGGCGCAAAGATATGAAAAAAGAAGAATGAAAAGACACAGAAAGTGAAAATCCCATGCGGTGGCGGTCGCATGGGATGAGGAGGAATTGGTTGAAATACGGATTATTCCGCTTGTTATAAAACACATAGAGACGCAAGCATTGCGTCTCTACGACGGATATAAAAGGTGCATGACCGCCACCGCTAAGGCCGCCTGAATAAGAAAAAGGCTGACGGGAATGTCTCCCTCTAATCATGCCCTTGTTTTTCTGAATCTCACGGTTTGAAGTTTCCCGGAAACAGTTTTGTTAGTCTCGATGGCTTTGATATTGCCTCCGATAAGCCAGAGGGAAATGACCTTCTTGAGCGGTGTGCTGGTGCAAGTGATGCGCAATGCACGTTCTACATCGTCTCTCGTAAACTCTTCACCAAGCAGGTTATAGACATCCATCCAGCGGTTGGTGTTGCTAACGCTTTCGTCAATCTGGAAACGCAACAAATGCTGGTTGAGCATCTGGGTAGCCACCCAGCATGCAAACTCGCCAGTTCTCTTGCGATTGGCACTGGTGTCCTTCTCCCCATAGAGGAACCAAACCAGCATACCGGCACGAAAACCTACTACGGCGGCACGGCGGCAGAAGGTGTCGCGAGTGCGGTCGTTGGTGCGCACAGCCTCTTCGCGCTGTGCCTTAATCCAACTGTCCATCACACGGTTCAGGAACCCCATGTCCATCACGTGGTCGTCCTGCACCTTGCCATCTGCAAAGCTTACGGCATCAAGGCGAGCCATCTGTCTGTCGACCTCTTCACACTCCTTCGCGGTCATTTTACCCCTCACCGGCATCGGCTTGCCGAACTGGTCGGGGACGGTGACAAAGAGAACACGACCCACAAGACCGTTCTCGACATCAGGATAGAGCTTCCTCATCGACTTGGGTGTGCCGCAAAAGAGTGTGTTGAAGTAGATGTTGACCATACCGCTGAACGAGTTGTCGCTGGCGTAGTCCTGTCCGTAGACATCGTTGTCGAACGCCACACGGAGCAGGCTGCTGTAGTTGGCAAACTCGCGCTTGATGGCTTGGGTCACCTCGTCGACCTCGGGAGCCACACACACAAGATGCAGCCCCTGCGAGTTGTCCATGCGCATCAACAGCTTGGTGACGCTGATGGTGGCCGGAACCATTCGCACGATGCCTTTTGGACGCGGTCCAAGTTTGTCCATCTTGTCCTTCTGCTTTGCCTCCTGTACTTTCTCGAGGTAGGCCGCCTCCATCTTGCGGTTTCCCTCGTCGCGTCTCACGATGGGTTCCAGCAGTTGCTTGGACAGTTCGATGATCAGGCTCTTGCCGTTGGCTTGCGGTGTTTCAAAGCTCACCTGGAACGAGGGACTGTGCATCCGACCGTCGATGTACTCAGCCCTCAACTTCGAGCCCAAGGTGCCCAACGTTGGCAGCTGGCACAGGATGGCGGCTTTCTTGAAGTCGTCGGGGAAGGTTCTAACCGTCTCCTTGATGAGCGGTGGCAATGGTGGAAGCGCATCGTCAGTTGACAGTTGAGGGTTGACAGTGGATAATTGCTGTTCGTCGTCGTTCTGGTTCTGCATCTTTTGCAGCACCTGTTCGAGGCTTTGGGACAATCCCTTCGAGCGTGGAGCGATGCAAGCCGAATGAATAAGGCTCCTCATCTCGTTCTCCGTCAGGCCGTAGTCAGGCATCACCTCCAGCAAGGTCTGTTCGTTGAAGTCGGTGATGTTGCGTAGGTCAAAAGCCAGTGCATGAAGCCGCGTGTTGCGCTCTCCGGCAACAGGTTCGCCTCCCGTCAGCAGAAGCCACTCATGGGCAATATCCCTCAAAGACAGGCCTTTGAAAGTTGAGAGTTGACCATTGACAGTTGATAGTTGGCTGTCGCTACCGTCATTGTCGTTGCGGATTTGATCCACAGTTTGCTTCGATTTCGGCACGGACGTTTCACAATGCACCTCATAGAGACATTCTGGCTCATCCGTGAACAGGGCCTTGCTGTCCAAGTAATAGATGTACTCGTCGGGGACGAGATAGCTCGGTCGCGCCCAGTCCTTGCAGGCAGGGTCGTGTTTCACCCCAATCTGCGAGGCCAGCCATTGCTGGCACTCGTCGATGGTAGTGAACTCGGGGGGACACTTGCACACCAAGCGCAACCCGTGGGTGGAAGGGGTTTGGTGCGCCAGCAGGATGCCCAGTTCCTCGCGGCGCGGCATGATGCTGCACCATAGCTGGTAGGGGTTGTCCACCCCGTCCACGTCCAACATGAAGAGGCCGCTGGGTTGCGCCATCTCGTTCTTGCGCGCCCCGTCGAAGTGGGCTTGCCAAGTGACGATAGGCAGCTGCTTCTTCATCTCCTGCTGCTTCTCGTGGTCGGGTTCTTCGGCTATTTTTGCACAGAGCGTCTTGATGCGAGCTTCGCTCGTGATTCTGCTGAACAGCTCAGCTGTCATCAGTTGTCCGCGCTGAGCACGGACATTAGGGAACAAGGTTATTAACATGATTCTGTTGTTTTTGTGTTGTATTCATTAAGTCTTTCTTTATACCGCTTAGCAAAGTCTGCCATCTGTGGGAATAGCATGCATCGCCAAATCCACTCAGCATATACCCGTGGCGAGTGAGCAGCTTGCTGACCGCTGCTTGGCTGATGTCGAGCATCAGGGCAACGTCTTGTTGCCTCACGTGCGGGCGGTTCATTAATATAGCCACTATCATGCAGCGGGCATCAACGAGTTCCGCGTTGCGGCGATGGCCTAGTATGTCTTCAACGGTAACCCCCAACATGTTGGCCAGGTCAGCGAGGTAAGTGTTTTCGTTTTTGTCAATCATTCCTTTCATATCAGTCAGAATTAAACGCTGCAAAAATAGGCATAATTCGAATACAAAATACTGCTTATATAATTGATTTTCAGTGTTTTATAGGGTAATATCCAATTATCCCAGCCTATTATCCCAGCTATTGTAAAACGTAAAGGCTTTCAGATAAGGCAAACAACTGAATGACAATAAAAAAGCCGCAGGAGTCACCCCCGCGGCTGTGTTGAAAAAAAAGATAGTTATATATCCCAAAAAAACTCTTCTTATCCCAAAGATTTCATGTGTTTTTCGAATTTTTTACACCTGGAAGGTGTCTTATTGGCATAATTGACCCTATCCATATCACCATCTTCCACATCAAACACCTGCCTGATCAACCCCCACTCTTCAGGGGTAATGCGACGGCTTGTCTTTCCTTCATCGGGCGGGAAGATATACTTTCTGGCAATATAACGAACCTGGTTGAGACTATGGAGCTTGATTTTAGTTCCTTCAGATGACGTCAAGCGGTTGACGAAAATCTTTTCAACCATCTCTCCCGCCAGCCAGCTGACATCATCGGCTGTGAGTGCCTTATACAGCATGGAGGCTTTCTTGCTGTCCATCATGATATGGTCTTTGACCGCCAAGCCCTTGCTCTCAGCGTTCCCTACAGAATCTGCATCAGGGAATGCAGCTAATGAGGCAATGGGGCCAACAGAGTCATTTCCGACCGACTTCAGCAACCAGCGCGTCCTACTCACCTCGGCTTCAAGTGTTCGACAAAGCCTTGAGAACAAGAGTGTGCTCCGATAATGGCCTTGACTTGTTTTTTCAGTCCAATACCAGTTCTTTAATTGTTTCGTTCTTCTAAGAAGAAAATCAACGAAACGTTCAAGATTGATACAGGTTTGATAATCAAAATCAATATCGCCAAGTATCTTTGACACTTCGCCAGCGACATCTTCGTCATCCTCATATTCAGCCAAATAGCCACCGTTTTCTATGGTCATTGTATTCAGAACCCAATCCAAACTATGGTATTTGGCCTCAACGCCTTGAAGTCCTCGCGTTTCCTTTGAGATGATCAGCCTGTCTCGTATATCTTCGGCGTACCGTCTTAAATCGGCAGGAAGATCCTCTGGCGACAACCTCTTGGGTAAGTTGGAGTTGGAATAAGGTTGAAAATCACTTTCATCCTGTTCCACACCCTTCCTTCTTCTCTCAATGTTTTCAATACTGTTTCTCGCCTTAACAAGACTGTTTGTCTCATTTTCTAAGTTAAAGAGAGATTCACGTACGAGTTTCTTTACCCTCTCTTGTCTAGTGGAATCAGCCTCCAAGGCTGCTGTGATACAAATAATAATCATATATAAATGATTTTTATGTTTGTTATTATGGCTCTTCCTTCTTCTTCAAAGAAAAGACGGATAAAACCGATGGCAAAAGTACTGCTATTTATCCAGTTACATTCTGTTTTTTGCCGAAAATAGTTTTCAACAAAATTATCAACAGCTTAAAAATCGTTTTAACAATCATTTATGAAAAAAAAATCGAAAAAATACGAAATGCCGCCTGAGCCCGAAAAGAAAGAATTGTTGGGAAAAAGAAGAAATAAAACTGTATTTTTACCCCGAATTTCTGAAGATGCCAACAGTTTCATCTGCAACGAACTTGGCCGACCTCACAGGCACTTCACTTGCCGCAACGCAACGGTGGGGTGAGAATGGTGTGTATCCATACCATAAAGACGAAAGGGGCAAGGAAGGGGTCTACATGGAGGAACTGACCGATATGGAGCCTGTCCATTCACAGGCAACATCCATTGTTTTTTCTGAGTCGGTGAACGGTGAACATGGTGAACCGCATTGTTTCCCCGTTGCAGAGGAATCAGTAGTTTGAAAAAAAAGAAATTCGTACTGATTCTTCTATTAATTAATAGCCTGTCCCCCCACCAAAACATAGGAGTTCACCGTTCACCATGTTCACCACCTCGAACTCCGCTTTTCAGAATCAAAACGCATCAATCTTTATAAGTTAGTTATATAACTATCTTATATACACAGTGTTATGTTTTTTTGTATCTTTGCAATGTCAATTCAAAGGAACGGGGAACGCCTCCCAAACGAGGAAAAAAAATCTCTCCCACGAGAGAAAAATATTTCTCCCACGAGGGAGGCGGGAAACACCCCTGAGAAGCGACTCGCAGAAAGCCGGGAAACAACCGTCTAACAAGTGCTCAAGGCAGTTGGGATTCGGCTGACGCGAAGGTATTAACTTAATTATTAACATTTAAAACCAAGACTTATGGCACTTAAAGTGAAAGCAGTCGAGAGACTGCAAAACATCGGCAAGTATGCCGAAACCTACCGGTTCGTGATGCAGCCCGAGCTGTACATCGCACTCAATCCCGACAAGGTCATCAGTGAAGCCGCACTGCGCAGTGGCATCAGCCGCGGTGTGATGCAGGCCTGCTGGGATGCCGCCGGCGAAGTCATCAAGACCTGGGCCACCGAAGGCCACAGCGTTGCCCTGCCCGGATTGGGCACCATGCGCTTCGGCCTGCGTGCCAAGAGCGTGGCCGATGTCAACGACGTGAAAGCCAACCTGATCTCGGCCCGCCGCATCGTCTTCACCCCAACGGTGGAGCTGAAACAAGAACTGGCCAAAACCGCGGTGCAGATTACCTGCTATGACCGCAATGGCAAGGAATTGAAACGTGTGCTCAGCTCTGACCCTGGTACCGTGGAAGACCCCGAAGGCGACAATCCGAACGGCGGCAACTCTGGCAACAGCGGCGGCAACTCGGGCAGCGGCAGCGAAACGCCCAACGTGACCGCCCCCGTCATCAGCGGCACCTCGCCCTTCGCCGACACCACCCAGGTGACCCTCACCGAGCCTGAAGGCGCACGCGCCTACTACACCACCGACGGCACCACGCCCACGGCTGAAAGCACGCTCTACACCGCGCCCTTCACCCTCAGCGCCACCACCACCGTGAAGGCCGTCGCCATCAAGGACGGCGTCGCCAGCCAAGTGGCCTCCAAGACCTTCACCAAGAGCAGCGGAGGTTCGGACACTGAGTAATTGCTAAATTTGAAATTTGAAATCAGAAATCAAAATGAAGCACTTCACCATCAGCGAGCTTTTGAAGAGCAACACCGCCCTGAAACACAAGCTCTGGAACGGTGCCCCCAAGGAGGCGGAAGAGAACCTCAGGGCCTTGGTCAACGAGGTTCTCGACCCCCTCAGGGAGGCCTACGGCAAGCCCATCCGCGTCAACAGCGGCTACCGCTGTCCCAGGCTCAACAACCTGGTGGGAGGCAGCCCCAACAGCCAGCACATGCGCGGCGAGGCAGCCGACATTCAGCCCGTCGACGGCAACGAAGCCGACTTGGAAGTGTTGGCACAATTCCTCATCGCCTCCGGCAAGTTCGACCAGCTGATCCTCTACCCGACGTTCATCCACGTCAGCTACCGACGCCTCGGCTGGAACCGCAAGCAGATATTGCAAAAGTGACGGTCTGGATCGCCACGCTTCGCTCGCGATGACGCAAAGCGGCAGTTGGACTCCCCCGCCCTTCGGGCACCCCCTCTCAGAGGGGGAAACCTACCGGGGTCTGGCCTGCTGGACCTGAATCTGTCTGGCTTTGCCCAGCGTCGCCTCGCGCTTCCCCCTCTGAGAGGGGGACAAGGGGGAGTCCTTCTCCGGGCTTTGCCCCAGCGTCGCCTCGCGCTTCATAAAATTCTGCGGGTTCTGCGTGCCAAAAATCTGAAATTTGAAATCTGAAATCCTAAATCTGAAATTTGAAATCTGAAATCTTAAATCTTACCCTTATGAACGACAAAAAGAAACACATCATCGAAATCGTGGTGAAAGTCATCGTGGCCGCCCTGACGGCTTTCGTCACCGCCATCACCACCACGAGCTGCATGGGAAAAGGACCGCTGTTCTTCTAAAGGACTGCGAGACACGAGACTGAGTCGGCGGCGTATAGCCGCCGACCCTTCTTTTTCTGAATTTTTCAAGAAATTGCAACTATGAACGCGTTGAGACTGTACACGGGATTCCCTTGTCGTATGATAAAAGTGGCCTGAGCGACTTGATGAACTTGGAACAAAAAAATGCAATTTCGCAAAATGTGTACCGCAAAATGTGAACAATTATAAAACCTTTGACGCCTTTTCCCATATTACCAAAAAATGTATCTTTGCAGCGAAATTTAACAGCGGTAAAATTTACAGCCATAAAAGAATGGAAATATGAAGAAGTTCTACGACAGGGCGTTAGAGATGGAAAGGCTGCACGAAATGCAGCGGCAAGCGTATGAGGATTACAGCAGATTTGTAATCAAGATATGAAGCAACCTTCCCTCAACCGGTCAATACTGAAGCTCGCCATTCCCAACATCATCAGCAACATCACCGTTCCGCTGCTGGGACTGGTCGATATGGTGCTGATGGGTCATCAGGACAGCATCGCCTACATCGGGGCCATCGGATTGGGAGGCACCATCTTCAGCGTGATGTACTCCATCTTCAGCTTCATGCGGGCAGGCACCACGGGTTTTACGGCACAAGCCTACGGCGCCAACGACCGCGCTGAGATAGCCTATTCACTGTATCGTTCGCTCTGCATTGCTTTGATAGCCACGGTGCTGGTGCTTTCTTTACAAAATGCGGTAGAATGGCTGAGCATGAAGCTGCTGCACGGCAGCGAGGAGGTGTTGACCCACACTTCCACTTACTTCCATGTACGCATCTGGGCGGCACCTGCCGTGCTTTGTCTCTATGCCTTCAACGGCTGGTACATTGGCATGCAAAACACCACCATCCCCATGATTATCGCCATTCTGACCAACGTGGTCAACATCGTGCTGAGCGTGGTTTTCGTCAATGCGATGGGTATGGGGGTCACAGGAGTGGCCTTAGGTACTGTCATCGCGCAGTATTGCGGACTGCTGACCGCCATCATCTTCCTGTTGGTCAAGTTCCGCTATCATCTCATCCCTATAAGGCGGGTCATTCTGTTACAACGCGACAAACTGAAGCGTTTCTTCTCGGTGAACGCCGATTTCATGATCCGCAGCATCCTTTTGGTGCTGAGCATCGCCTATTTCAACAACCAGTCGGCCAAACTTGGCGACGATATGCTGGCGGTCAACATGATCCTGATGCAGTTCTTCTACATTTTCTCTTACTTTACCGATGGTTTCGCCTATGCAGGCGAGGCTCTTGTGGGACGTTTCACGGGTGCCCATGATGCAAAGCAATTGCGCCAAACGGTAAAACTATTGTTGATTTGGGGCTTCGTCATCGCTCTGCCTTTCACCCTGTTATACACACTCTTCCCCGACTGGTTCATCGGCCTTATCTCCGACCAGCCTGAAATCGCACTGCAGGCCCAGCCTTACCATATTTATATGATCCTCATCCCACTCATCACTTTTGCCGCTTTCCTTTGGGATGGCATTTACATCGGAGCAACAGCGGCACGAGCCATCCGAAACACCATGCTCATCTCAGCCCTGGGCGTTTTCCTGCCCGCCTCCTTGTTATTAATGCCTCATTTTGGCAATCACGGTTTATGGATCGCTTTCCTGCTCTTCATGGTGGCCCGAGGCCTCAGCATGACCTTAATGGCAAAAAAGACAGTGTTTGGCTCAAAATAATTTCTATCTTTGCACAAAATTTCAAAATCGATACTGCTATGAACAGAATTCTAACCGTCTTATCATTGGCTTTTGCAATGGCACTTGCCATTCCGGCTCAATCACAGGAAAAGAAGCTCTTTACCCCTTTCGACGCTTCCTATAACAACCGTGCGGTCTACGCCCAACGCCCCAACCAACTGAAATGGGTGGGCGACTCTGACATCTTGATGAAAGTCAAGGGCAACGAAATCATCACCATGATGCCTGGCAGCAAAAAGGAAGCCACATTCCTGACGTTGGACGAACTGAACGGATACGCCAACAAAGCGGGTTTGGACAGCCTGCACCGCATTCCGCAACTGACTTGGGTCAACAACTATCAAGCCTGCTTTTATGCCTTGGGCAAGGAAGGTATCGTCCTCAACCGCCTCGACCTGAAAAAACAGGAAATCAAGCAGATGGTCTCTGTGCCGCAAAACGCTGACAACCAAAAACTCTGTAAAGAAACGATGCGCATTGCCTACACCATCGACAACAACCTCTACGTGGCCGACGGCGACAAGCAAATCCAAATCACCGACAACCCCGAAGGCGTAGTGGCAGGCCAGAGCGTACACCGCAACGAATTCGCCATCGACGGCGGTATCTTCTGGTCGCCCAACGGCAAGCTCCTCGCCTATTATTCCATGGACGAGCGTATGGTGACCGATTATCCTCTGGTCGATATCCAGGAACGCATCGCTACGGCCAAACCCATCAAGTATCCTATGGCAGGTATGACGAGCCATCAGGTGACGCTGCACATTTACGACATCGCCACTGCCAAGGAAATCGTCGTTAAGACCGGTGAGCCCGTCGACCAATACCTCACCGCTGTCACATGGAATCCCGACAACAAGCGCATTTATATCGGTGTGCTGAACCGTCAGCAGAACCACCTTAAGTTCAACGAATACGATGCCCTCACCGGTGACTTCATCCAAACCATCTTCGAGGATCGCGACGAGCAGTTTGTGGAGCCGCAAGGCCCCGCTTATTTCCTGCCCGACAACCCCGACCAGTTCATTTGGAAAGCCCAACGCGACGGCTATTATCATCTGTATCTCTACACCATCAGCAAAGGCACCTCGCGCCAGCTGACCAAAGGCGATTTCGTCATCACCGACTTCGACGGCTTCTCAAAAGACGGCAGCGCCATCTACTACCGTTCCACCGAGGTCAGCCCGCTTGAACGTCATTGCTACATGATGGACATCAAGAGTGGTAAAATCACAAAGCTCACCAAGGAACACGGCACCCACGACATGATGCCTTCCGCCAGCGGCAAGTATTTCCTGGATTTATACAACAGCACTGACGTGCCTTTCAACGTGGATTTGCAAGACAAAAACGGCAAGTTTGTAAGCCGTCTGCATGAAGCCGAAAACCCACTGAAAGACTACAATATCGGCAGCACCGAACTCGGTACCCTGAAAGCTGAAGACGGCCAGACGCTTTATACGCGTCTTGTCAAACCTTACAATTTCGATGCCTCGAAGAAATATCCCGTCATCGTTTATGTCTATGGTGGTCCTCACGCCCAACTGATTACCGACACTTGGACGGCTGGGGCGGGCATTTACCTGAACTATCTCGCCCAAGAAGGTTTTCTTGTCTTTACCTTAGACAATCGTGGCTCAGCCGACCGTGGCGAGGCTTTTGAGCAATGCATCCACCGCCAATGCGGACAACTTGAGATGCGAGACCAGATGACAGGCATCGAATGGCTGAAGACCTTGCCCTACGTCGATGCCGACCGTATCGGAAGCGACGGCTGGAGTTATGGCGGATTCATGTCGACCTCGCTGAAAATCAACCATCCCGAAGTGTTTAAGGTCAGCGTGGCAGGTGGCCCTGTGCTTGACTGGAAGTATTATGAAATCATGTACGGCGAGCGTTATATGGACACGCCCGAGGAGAATCCCGAGGGCTACGAGCTGACCAGCTTAGAGAACAAGACCGACAAACTGGAAGGCAAGCTCCTGATGATTCACTGCACTACCGACCCCGTGGTGATGTGGCAGCACAGCCTCGTTTTCATCGAGAACTGCATCCACAACGGCAAGCAACTCGATTACTTCGTCTATCCCGGACACGACCATAACGTCGCTGGACCCGATCGCGCCCACTTAATCACGAAGATTACACAATACTTTAAGGATAATCTCTAAAAAAAGCGGAAGGATTTGTTTCCTTCCGCTTTTTTTATTTACAGGCTCTTCAGCCACTTCCACTGGAAGAGCAGCATATAAAAGACGCCTATCGTGATGGCTGCGTCGGCAAAGTTGAAGATAGGCCTGAAGAAAATAAAATGCCCGTCGGGGCCGAAGAAGAAATTCGGTAACCACGAGGCATTTTCTTTTGCCACATCGATGATGGGGAAATACAGCATGTCGACCACGCGTCCATGCAGCCAGCCCGCATAGCCTCCACCGTCAGGGAAGAGCGTCGCCACTTGCGTAAAGGTGCTCTCGCTGAAGATACGGCCATAAAACACGCTGTCGATGATATTACCCATGGCACCCGCCGTGATGAGCGACAAACCAAACAACACCCCGAATTTGATGTTTTTTTTCGACAGCCGGAAGATAATGATGAACAATACCACAACCGCAACGATACGGAAGAGACTCAAGACCAGCTTCACGATGCCCCCGCTGCCCAACCAGCCAAAGGCCATACCTTCATTTTCAATAAACAGAAGGTTAAACCATTTCCCAATGACGGGAATCTCTTGACCCAAAGACATATTCGTCTTGACCCAAATCTTGAGGACTTGGTCAAAGAGCAAAACAATGAACATCACCACAAACGACCACAACAGGCCGCGATTGTCACGTTTTTTCACCTTTTCTTAAGTTTGGCATCAAGGCAACGCGTCGTGATGGGAACGCAGCGAAGTCTTTCCTTGGGAATAAGTCGACCCGTCTCGCAGCATACGCCATAAGTCTTGTTCTCTATACGCATCAGGGCGAGTTCGAGGTTGTGTATGTATTTCTCCTGACGAGCCACGAGTTTGGCATTTTCTTCTTTTTGTGCGACAGCGTAACCATCTTCCAAAATCTTGAAAGTGGGGGCCGTGTCGTCTGTGCTGTGTTCACCACCAACCAAGTTGGCTTTCAATGTATCTAAACTATTGTGTGCTTGTTCTAATTTCTCAAGAATCAAAGCCTTGAATTCCTCAAGGTCTTCGTCGGAATAGCGCACTTGGGGCTCTTTCTTTTCCATAGTCGTATAATTTTATTTTGGAGTGCGGAATGTCGCATTCGGTATTCCGCACTCCGCATTTATTATTTCTTTTTTATCATCAGTTTAACATTCACGCCTTCAACGAGTTCTTCAGCCTCCACCCCCTCCAACGCATCCACTCTCGTGATGGTAGCCAGCGTCTCGGTGCAGATGTAGTCGCCGAACTTGTCTATAGCGTCCTTAATCTTGTCGTTCATTTCAATGATCAGCTCGATGCGGTCAGTGACCTCGAAACCACCCGTCTTACGGAGGTTCTGCACGCGGTTCACAATCTCGCGGGCCAGACCTTCCTGCAGCAGCTCATCGGTGATGGTCATATCGAGGGCAACGGTGAGGTCGTCCTGCGAGGTGACAGCCCAGCCGGGGATGTCCTGGGTAGAAATCAAGGCGTCTTCGAGAGTCAGCTCGACATCAACGCCATCTATATCAAGATGCGTGCCATTGTTCTTCTCAAACTGATGGATTTCTTCCTGACTCATATTGGCGAAGTAGGCCTGAATCTGCTTCATCTGCTTGCCATACTTCTTACCCAAGGTCTTGAAATTGGGCTTCACGTTCTTCACCAGGATATTATTGTCAGGCGAGAGGAACTCTATTTCCTTGATGTTGACCTCGCTCTTGATAAGATGCGACACCTTATCGATTTGTGTCTTCATTTCCTCGTTAGCTACGGGAATCATAATCTTCGACAAGGGCTGACGCACACGGATGTTGGCCTTCTTACGCAATGAGAGCACCAACGAAGAGATGAGCTGTGCAGCTTCCATGCGTTCCTCCAGGGCTTTGTCGATGAGGCTCTTGTCGGCAATGGGGAAGTCGGTCAGATGCACCGATTCAGCTTTGTTCCGTCCTGTGACATTGTTCAAGTCACGGTAGAGCTGTTCGCTGAAGAAAGGCGCGATAGGCGAGCTAAGGCGAGCTATGGTCTCCAGGCAGGTGTAGAGGGTCTGGTAGGCCGACAGCTTGTCCTGGTTGTCCTCACTCTTCCAGAAACGGCGGCGCGAAAGGCGCACATACCAGTTGCTTAAATGTGCATCCACAAAATCAGCAATGGCGCGACCTGCACGGGTAGGCTCGTAACTCTGATAAGCATTATCGACCTCAAGGATAAGCGAATTGAGTTCCGAGAGAATCCAACGGTCAATTTCAGGACGCTCCTTGATGTCGATGTCGGCCTGGCTGTAGTCGAACTTGTCGATATTGGCGTACAAGGCGAAAAAGGCGTAGGTGTTGTAGAGGGTTCCGAAGAACTTGCGACGCACCTCGTCCACACCTTCCTCATCAAACTTCAGGTTGTCCCAAGGCTGCGAGTTGGTAATCATGTACCAACGCACAGCGTCGGCTCCATATTTCTCAATGGCACCAAATGGATCAACGGCATTGCCGAGACGCTTCGACATCTTGTTGCCATTCTTGTCAAGCACCAAACCATTGGAGATAACGTTCTTGTAGGCCACGCTGTCGAAGCACATCGTAGCGATGGCATGCAGGGTGAAGAACCAGCCACGGGTTTGGTCTACGCCCTCAGCGATAAAGTCAGCAGGGAACACGTCCTTGCCCAGTTGGCCTTCTTTGCCCATGTAGTGGTATTGGGCATACGGCATTGCACCGCTGTCGAACCACACATCGATGAGGTCAGGCTCACGGAACATCTTCTTGCCACTTGCTGAGCAAAGGATGACACCATCGATATAAGGTCTATGCAGGTCAAACTTGGTATAGTCTTCGCTTGCATAAGGATTTTCCGTCATGAATCCCGCCTTGATGGATTTCTCAATCTCATCGCGTAGCTCTTCAATACTACCGATGCAAATCTCTTCCCTGCCGTCCTCAGTGCGCCAGATGGGCAATGGTGTACCCCAATAGCGCGAACGCGAAAGGTTCCAGTCGACAAGATTCTCCAACCAATTACCGAAACGTCCGCTACCCGTAGCTTCAGGCTTCCAGTTGATAGTCTTGTTGAGTTCAATCATGCGGTCCTTCAGTGCTGTGGTCTTAATGAACCAGCTGTCCAAAGGATAATACAGCACAGGTTTGTCGGTGCGCCAGCAGTGAGGATAGTTGTGAGTGTGTTTCTCGCTCTTGAAGAGCTTGCCCTCTTCTTTCAGAAGCACCACAATATCGACATCCAAGCTCTTGTCTTTCTCCGTTTTGGTGGGGTCGTAGGCGTTCTTCACGAATTGGCCAGCGTAAGGACGATAGGCTTCCACATCCATGCAGTTCCTGACGAACTCGGGGTCGAGGTCTTCTATCAACCAGAATTTGCCGGTACGGTCCACCATAGGCTGAGCTTTGCCATCCTTACCAATCATCTGCAAAGGCGGTATGCCTGCGGCAGCGGCTACGCGCTTATCGTCGGCACCAAAGGTGGGGGCAATATGGACGATACCCGTACCGTCTTCAGTGGTGACATAATCGCCAGGAATGATGCGGAAGGCACCTTCACCCGGGTTGACCCAAGGAATCAGTTGCTCGTATTCCAAACCAACGAGATCACTGCCTTTCACGGTTCCCAATACCTCATAGGGCAGTTTCTTGTCGCCAACTTTCCATTCCTCAAAGCTGGGCTTCTCCTCTTCAGCAGGGAAATAAGACGCCATCAGCGGCTTACCAAGGATGAGGTAGGTGGGTTCACCAGAGACGGGGTTGACCGATTTCACCAGATTATATTCGATGTTCGGGCCGACGCAGAGGGCTGTGTTGCTCGGAAGCGTCCAAGGCGTAGTAGTCCATGCAATCACCTGCACCTGATTGAAAGGAACATCCACGCCAAAAGGCAACTTCGTGAACTTGCTCTGTTGCGCCTTCAGGCGGAACAAGGCCACGCAAGTCAAATCCTTCACGTCGCGATAGCAGCCAGGCATGTTCAGTTCGTGCGAGCTGAGACCTGTACCGGCAGCGGGCGAGTAAGGCTGGATGGTATAGCCTTTATAGAGTAGACCTTTGTCATAGAGGTCCTTCAGCAGGAACCACAAGGTCTCAATATAATCGTTGGTGAAGGTAATGTAAGGATCGTCAAGGTTGACCCAGTAACCCATCTTGCGGGTGAGGTCATCCCACATGTCCTTATATTTCATCACTTCTTCTCGGCAGGCGCGGTTGTAGTCATCAACTGAAATCTTCTTGCCGATGTCTTCCTTGGTGATGCCAAGTTTCTTCTCAACGCCAAGTTCGACAGGCAGGCCGTGGGTGTCCCAGCCAGCCTTGCGGACTACGTGCTTCCCTTTCAAGGTCTGATATCGGCAAACCACATCTTTGATGCTTCGGGCCATTACGTGGTGGATTCCTGGAGTACCGTTAGCACTCGGTGGACCCTCGAAAAACACGAAGGCATTGTCTTTGTCACGATTGTCCAAACTCTTTTGGAAGGTGTCGTTGTCTTCCCAATAACGGCGGATTTCATCAGCTGTCTCTGTGAGATTCAGCTGTTTATATTCCTTGTAATTACTCTTCATAAAACGCTGGTTTCTATTTTATGGCGCAAAAGTACGAAAACTTGCTGAATTGCTGACAAACAATAACAAAAAAGAGCCTTGTTTCCAAGACTCTTCTTTTTGAGCCACATGTCGGACTCGAACCAACGACCTACGCATTACGAATGCGTTGCTCTACCAACTGAGCTAAAGTGGCTTCTATTCCCTAACAAAAGGGTTCTTAAGCGGCTGCAAAAATAGGAATATTTTCGGATATGGAACTGAAAAAAATGAATTTTTTCTCGCACACGAAAAAAAAAGGACACCCTTCCAGATGTCCTTTTCTTTTGAGATGTGGTCGCATCAATATTCCCAAAGGCTCTGTTCGAAGTCGAACATTTCATTCTTGATACGCTCTGATTCGTAGAGAGCATCAATATTGAAAGCATAGGAGTTGATGTAACGGTCGTAAACGTTCTCTTCCTTGACGATATAGCTGTCGAAGATACGCTTTTGCAGGATTTCATCGTAGGTACGACGCTGAGCAGCGTTGTTGCGGTTAAAGCAGAATGCCTTAGCCAACACTTCCCTCGAATCCTCGTAAGGGATCCAACAAGTCTGCGAGATACCGTCTTCGTCGGCAACGACAGGACTCAAAGCGATGATGCGAACAAGAAACTGCGACAATTTCTTGTCAAAATACCAGTCTTCCTTGATACGCAAGCGCGTCACGTTGAGCATACGATCCTTGAAAGAGATTTCATTCGGCACCTCTTCGCCATCTTTCCAGATGACTGGCGGATCGCCAATCTTCGTGTTTTCCTTCTCAAAGTCGGCCAAGGTCAGAGGGGTCACCATATCATCGATATTGTTCTCCACACGGTAGGCGGTAATGTCGCCGCTTTGAATACCATCATAGATCACAGTGATGAGGTTTCTCCAGTCCTCAGTCGGGTTGATCGGGTAATAGAACACTTGGTTGATCTTCTGGCGGAAGTCGATTTCGCGGATCACCGTCTTCTTCCACATCACGTTAGACTCATCTATGACGGGCAGCGGTGACGGTGCTTTTTCGTTCATGATTTCCTGTTGACCCGAGAGAATGCTGTTTTTCGGAGCCTTGATGTCAGTGGTCTGAGCCATAACAGCAGTGCTACCCAGCATCGCAAGAATCAACATGACAAGTGTCTTTTTCATTTTCTATGGGTTTTTAATTCATTCTATTACTTGATTTCAACAGCCAGTTGGTTGTCGAGGGTCTTGACCTTACCGTCGTTACCACGTACTTGGATAGCTGTGAAGACGTACAAGTCACCAACATTGGCACCATTGAACACGCTCTTGATTTCTTCGCTGAATTTAGGACCGCTCACTTTAGCCTCGCGGTTGGTACCAGCCTTGGTCTTATACTTCACTGTGTAACCCACCACATCGTAATGCACGCCTTCGAAGTCAAAGTCCTTCATTTCAGCTTCCACACCATTGGCAGCCAACAGGGCGCCCTTCGTCACTTGACCGTTCACCACGTTACGGATGATAGCAGTAGGCTTAGGCAGGTCTTTCACACGGAACTTCATGCTTCCGAGGTTAGAACCGGCAGAGCTGACGTTCACCGTCACCTCATTGGCATCGCCCGGGCGCAGGTTATAGGTACCATTACCAGTCCTAGTCAAAGTAGCACCAGTGGCAGTGGCTGAGATTTCACCACCGACACCGCCACCGACGGCAATCGGGTTATCAATACCACGATACACCACATTCATCTTGACAGCAGATACACTCACCGCAGGAGGAGCCACGGTGAAGGAGCCGGAGAACGGATATTCGGTCATCTCGTTCTTGACAGGATCCAGCATGTCGATGACACCGGTATAGCTGTGCGAACCGACACCCACGTTCCATTCCAGCGGAATCACACCTTGAGCATTGCTGGTGTACTCTTTCTCAGCACCGCCGTCTAACTTGACGCGGGCGGTCAGTTGCGAGTTCTTCCAAGCAGTCACCATAGCCTGAGCCTTATAGGTCTGGCCGGAAAGGAGGTAACCACTCTCGGCAAACACCCTGGCACCAACCTCATCGAAGGTGAAGTCTTGGGCGTGAATGTCTGACATCAATTCGCTGATGGCGTTCAACTCGGCGGTCTGGGCCTCAGAAATAATCTTATTTAATAAGGTGACGTCAGCAACCAAAACGGTGTGATGGAAGTTGTGGTACTCCCAGCTGTCTTGCACCATATCGGTGGAACCGGGATAGTAGCTAATCTTAGCACCGTAGTACTCGCCCTCCAAGGGAAGTCTCTTCATCTGGTTTTCGCTATAGCCATTTTCCAGCAAATAAGCTTTCGTTCCGTAGATGCTGTCGGTAAGGAGACCGATTTCGTGGATGTGTTCAGGACCAGCTGCCTTAATCACTTCGTGACGGAATTTTCTCATCTTCTCAGAAAGTTCATAAGCTTTACCGCCATTGCCCGGACCCTCAGGGTCACCCATCATGAACATGGTAGGCTGGTTGTAGCCGTCTCTCGACTTTACTTTTGCAGTATTGATGTCATAAATCGTACGGCCGTTAAGAGTGGTATTAGAACTCTTCAGCAATCCTATTTCTTCAACAGCCATCTTGATGGCTTCTTCATCCGAAGCAGCCTTGCTCAGTTCAACCTCCTTCACGAGATCCCATTTAAGAGCCTCAACGTAGTTGATGAGATCGGTAGCTTCATTTCTCAACACCTGAGCCTTCTCCCAATATGGGCCGACCTTTTCCTGATCCAAGCCATATTGCTCTTCAAAGGCGGCGTATTTCTGATTAATCTGATTCGAAAGTGTAATATTGGTGGTTTGCACACCGGCATTCACGGTATCGAAGGCATCAAGGATGTCTTTCGAGACGTTCATTGCTAACAAGGCAGTATAGACCAGGTACATCATACCGATCATTTTCTGTCTTGGGGTTTCTTTTGCGCCTGACATAATCTTACTCCTTTTTTATATTAAACGATAGGGTTGAGTAGAATTATGCCTTGATATTCATTGCTGACAACATTCCACCATAGACATTGTTCAAAGCGGTCAAGCGCTGTGACAACTGGGTCAACTGTTGGTTGAGTTGGCCTGCGTTCTGTGATGAAGCGGTGAGGTTATCCATATACTTGTTCATAGTTTCGGTCAACTTCTTGCTGGCAGCAGAGGTCTGCTCAGCACCTTGGAGCTGGAGCTCATAGATGGAGTTGAGTGATGTCATGCTTGCGGCCACCTTCTTAATGGTATTGGCATCAAGAGCACTGAAGTCAAGCTTGCCGAGAGAATCAGAGAGTTTCTTGTTGGTCTCAACATAGCTGTTGGAGAACTCGGAGATGGACTTTGTGGCACGATCCATAGCGTTGGCATAGTTGGTGGTAGCGGCCATAGCATTGCTGATGTCTGCCATCTGACCGGCATTAGCGGCCAATTTGTCAAGGCCTTTGCCAATCTTATTGAAGGTTTCCTCGCTGACATTCATCTTTTCGAACATCTTGCTGAGCATAGCATCTTCGACGCTGGAGGGAGCACCCTTCGAGGTGGAACCAGTAGTAGCAAATTGTGTCTTCGTCTTACCATCCCAGTCTTCCTCAAGTTCGACGAAAACATTGTCCCAAGCATAGTCGACATGTTGAGGCTCAAAAGCCGACATGAAGAAAATCAATGCTTCGATACCCAAACCGAGAGCCAGCATAAAGTCAGCACCAGGGATGTGGGTCAATTTGAAGTATGCACCAATCATAACCACAGAGGCGCCCCAACCATAGAGGTAGCCCATAAAGGTTTTGAACTTTCTCGAAACGAGGAATTGTTGGAATTTGCTAAGTTCTTTCTTTGCCATGACAATGAAAATTTAATGTGTTTGAAAAATTGATTATGTTTATTTGTTTTATTGATTTCTACTTTCTACTGAATTATCTATATACTCTTGACATTCTCGGGTTATCGCCCTTGTTGCGGCCAAGATAAGGCTGGATGCAACGGAAGCCGGTGTAGCAGTTGGCAGAATCCTGATACTGATAGTCGCGGGTGGTGACTTGCAGATAATAGGACACATCTTTCCAAGAGCCTCCACGAACAACCTTGCGCTTCATGACCGGTGGGTCATCGTTCTTGGCATTGTAGGTGTAGTTGGGGTTCATGTCCCAAGTAAAGTTGTAGGAATTGGGGTCATAGGCGGTGTTGGTCCATTCAGCAACATTGCCAGCCATGTCGTAGAGACCCCAACCATTGGGCGGGTAGCAGCCCACCACGAGGGTGCGCAGGCCACCATCGGCGAGATAGTTACCACGACGCGGCTTGAAGTTGGCCATGAAGCAACCTTTGGCGTTGGCGGCGTTAGGACCACCCCACGGATACGGATTCAGCATGTGACCACCACGTGCAGCCCATTCCCATTCGGTCTCAGTGGGCAGACGGAACTCACTCAGGTCAACACCCTTGCGCGAACGCAGATAAGCATTGAGCAGTTCTGTACGCCACACGCAGAAAGCACGAGCCTGCTGCCATGTGACACCCACCACCGGATAATTGTCGTAGGCCGGATGCCAAAAATATTTTTCCGTCATCGGGTCGTTGAAGGAATAGCTATAGTCATGAATCCAACACAGTGTGTCGGGATAGACGCTGATGACCTCAGCACGGGCATAGACCGAACGGTCGCTGTAGCCCTGTTTACGGTTCGACCATGCGCCTTTTCGGTCGACATTGATACCAGCGTCGGCTTCACCAAGTGAATAGTCGTTCTGCGTGAGCTTTCCATCAGCGAACTCCTTCTTAGCGGCAGCTTGCAGGTCAAACCAATAGTAGGAATAATAAAGCTTGCGAGGGTCGATGTCTTTTCTCATAAAATATCTCTCGTTTTCGGGGAGATACATAGGCTCAAGGGCTTCGCGCACGTCTTGTTCCTTGCTGTTCCAATCCAATTTTTCTTTCCAGTTCAAGTGAGGCGGGTCAAAAGTCTCACCCGTTTTGCTCTCGGTGATAGCGAACCTGTCAGGGAACGCATCGGCTAAAAGACGACGGGCAATAGAGTCGCGAACCCAGTACACAAACTGGCGATACTCGTTGTTAGTGATTTCGGTTTCATCCATAAAGAATGCCGAAACACTCACCGTCTTGGGTTCATTAAGATAGGAATTGGTAATGTCTTCACCACCGGCACCCATGGTAAAGTTGCCTTGTGGTACGAACACCATTCCATAAGGATCAGGCTGGTTGAAAGTCTTGTTGGCTTTTCTCACTCCAACCAATTCGCCTTGATTCGAGTTGCCGCAGGCCGAAAGAAGCAGCAATGCGACGGAAAATACGAACAGCAGTCTCTTCATCTTCTTGACAATGATTTAATTACTATTTTTTTTACTTCTATTTATCTTCGTTTATAATAGTCTTTTTTCCGCTTTGTTTGTTCAAAAAGAACCGCCAAAATTAGAAAATATTATCTTTAATCCGCATTTTTTTGATTTTTTTCCGAATTTTTATAGATATCTGACGCTACGATAGTCTCGTGGCGTGCGGTCGAGGTCAAGCTTGAAGCAGTAGCCGAGGGAGACCTCATGAGAACCAGGCAGGCCCAAGCCCATCATGTTGATGTCGTATGCATAGCCTATGGTGAAGCCCTTGATTGACAATCCCGCCGTGATGCCAATGGACTCTTGCGGACGGTAGTTGACACCCAAGGAAATCAGATTGTTATATATTGCTTTAGCACCCACATTGAGCTGCCATGAAGCAATGTCGGTCATAGCAGCTACTGAAGGCACAAAGGTAAAGGATGGAAGTTCTTCGAATTGGAAAGGATAGCCAGCAACGAAGTAGAAAGTGCGGTCGTTGACAAAGCTTGCGCTACTGGTATTCTGCTCACTGAGTGCCTTTGACATGGTCTCCAACACGTTTACGGCAGAAATGCCAACGAAAACCGACTCGGGAATCTGCCAAAACAGACCTATATTCATGTCAATGAGCATAGCACTTTGTTCGGCCAAACCTTCCAAGATTGGATCGTTTTCTTGAGTGGGGTGCAACGAGCCGAAATCAACGGTGCGGTTGCAGATGTTGGCAGCAATGCCGATACCAAGAGTTGAACCTCCCAAATCGAGGTGGAAGGAATACCCTAAACCAAAACTGGTGCCGTCTTCAAAGCCTATGTGGTCTTTCATCACAGCCACACTTAAACCTCCGTGCAACACGCGTATGGGCATGTCGGCTGTAATCAGGTAGGTGGTAGGTGACATATCATTACCTTCAGAATCTTTGAAGCCTGCCCATTGCTGACGGTAAAGACCCAGCACATTAATACCCTGGCTCATGCCGGCAAAGCCTGCATTAATATAGGTATAAGAATTGGCATAGTTGGTGAAAATGGGCTGCTGTTGAGCCTTCAACTGGGTCAAAGTGACCGTAGTAAAAGCTACAAGGAGCGCAATATGTAGGGTTTTCGTCTTCACTTTTGTTAGCGGTATTATGCTAGTTTGAAACTGCGAATTTACAAAAATAGTATTTACCTCGACAAATTAATTTTCAAAAACTACCTAAAGAGCCTGATGATGTCGTTGCCGTTGGCCAGAATCACAAGGCCAAATACGATGATGAGACCCACCGTTTCAGCCACTTCCATGAACTTGTCGGAAGGTTTGCGTCGCGTAATGATTTCGACGAGCAGGAAGAGGATAAAACCACCGTCCAAGGCTGGAATGGGCAGGATATTCATTACTGCAAGTGCGATGGAGAGAAAAGCGGTAAGACGCCAAAACATACTCCAGTTCCAACGGTCAGGGAATATCTTGCCGATGCTGATGAAACCACCTACGCTCTCGTAAGCCTTGGTCTTGGGACTGAAAATGAGTTTGACTTGCTTCCAGTAGTCGCCAAGCTCATCAAAGGTTTGGTCAAAACCAGCGGGGATAGCCTGCCAGAAAGTGTAGTCGACGGTATTGAACTCATAGAAATCGGTCACTGGAGCCAGATAAGCACCAATCACGCCCTCAGTACCGAGATGCATCGGCAAAACGAGCGTGTCAAAGTCGCGAACGACTTTCAAATCGATATCTTTATCCTTGAACTGTTTGATGGTTTTCGTAAAGTCCTGATAATAAACCGTTTCAATATCATTGATACCGATGATTTGGTCGCCAATCTCCAAACCAGCGGCTTTGGCAACACTGTTGGCTGTCATATTGGCCACAACAAAAGGCACGCGGAAAGAGATAAAAGTTGCGTCTTGCGAGCCAAGGAGCTTGGTGACGGCATCATCTGGAAGGTTGATGATAGTGTCTTTGCCGTTGCGCTCCACCTCAATGGTCTTTGCCTTATCGAGAATAATTTGCATCGGGATTTCACTGAAGTTTTCAATATATTTCCCATCAACAGCCAGAATCTTGTCGCCATCGCGAAGACCCAACTCATAACCAAGGCTGTCGACGGAGATACCATATTTGTTGACTTGTTCAGTGGGCAAATAACTCTTGCCTTCCTTGGCCAGCAGACCAATGTAGATGACGAAAGCCAACAACACGTTCATGAAAACGCCCGCTACCATGATGATAAAGCGTTGCCAGGCTGGCTTGGAGCGGAACTCCCAAGGTTGTGCGGGCTGATTCATCTGCGATTTGTCCATAGACTCATCGACCATACCCGCAATCTTGTTGTAACCACCAAGCGGGAACCAACCGATGCCGTATTCCGTGCTGTCGCTGCGGCGCCAATCATCCTCAGGCAGGGTGCTCAGGTCAATGGGATCATAGTTTTTCTGCTTCTTGCCACTCGCATCCATGTATTCTGTGACCGTGTACTTCTCAGGAACATTCCTCGAGAAGAACCTAAACTGCCACTTGCCATTCACCTTCTTGCAGCGGAAGAGGGAGAAGCCCCAGTCGAAGAAAAGATAGAACTTTTCGACACGGGTTTTGAAGGCCTTTGCCGCCATGAAATGACCCAGTTCGTGGACAAACACAAGAATGGACAGCGAAAGTACAAATTGCAATACCTTAATTAATATAGTCATATTTGAGTGTTTTTTTATCGGTTAGAAAAAGTGTGCAAAGATAGGATTTTTTAGTTAGTTGGAGCCATAGAAAGTGTCATATAATCGGCAGGATTAACAGGGATACTGTTGTGCCACAGCTCGAAATGAAGATGCTCGTGGTTAGTCTCTCCCGATTCACCAAGGATAGCTATGGCCTCACCCGCCTTCACATAGTCGCCTTGTTTCTTCAGCAAGGTGGCGTTATGCTTGTATATGGAAAGATAGCTATCCTCATGCTGTAGGCCAATGCAGTAGCCATCATCGATGGTCCAGACCGAAAAAACAACGGTGCCGTCCAAGGTGGCATTGATAATCTGGTCGCCTGACGAAGCAATGTCGATGCCATAATGTCCCTCGGCAGGACTGAAAGCATTGATGACATTTCCCGTAAGAGGTACATAAAAGTTCTTTACCGATACGCTGGTCTTGACAGGAATCAAGTCGTCAGCAAAGAGGCTGAACTGGTTTTGGGATTCAAATTCCGCTCGTAACAGGCTGTCCTGCTTGGTCTTGTGAAGCGTAATAGTATCGGTGACACCCGGGGGCAACGGTTCATAAATGTTGAGGCTGACATTTGCACTGTCGGCAGCAAAATCGTAACCGTTGACAATGCGCTGCAGGTTTTGGAAATAAACATCTTTCTTGTCCATCTCACGACTCAACGAGTCGGCACGCAAACTTAGTTGGTACACCTCACGAGTAAGATTGGTATCGGTATAGCCTGGAATGTATTCCCTCAAAGGTGTGAAGGCAATGATGAAGGTCGTGATGACGGCCAACAACAAGACAAGGCCAAGGATAACCCAAATGAGGTTGAGCAAGTTGAGCCTAAAATTAAGCATGGGACGACCCGTTTCATCATGCGACATGAGGAAGTCGTACTTGCGATTGAGCTTCTTCAAGGAAAGATTGCGGAGGCTATATTTCCGAGGTGTTTTATCTATTTTTGTTTCTTCTGCCATTGGGTGGATTTTGTTAGAAAATAACTTGCAAAGATAGAAATTATTGCGCCTTCCACCAACGCATTTGCACGATATTTGTTATTTTTGCGTTGTATTTATAAAATTTTCATCAAGATGAAATACACCACCATTATCTTCATGACCTTCGCCTTTGCGATTCTGGGTCTGTTGGCTTTTGCAACGCCCGGAAAGAGTCCCAATAATCCCGACCCCCAAAAAAACCCGAAAAACAACTATGAGACTATGTGGAAAAAAGTAAAGGAAAACCTTGAGAAAAACCTGCCGGAATCGGCTGAGAAAGAACTTGTTGCCATTGAGAAGCAAGCCTCAAAGGACAAAAACCCGACCCAACTGCTGAAGACTTGGCTCTATCGGCAGAACATTATGCCGTTTACCGTGGAGGAAGACCCGCAACAGGCTTTCATCCAATACATTGAAGAAAAAGTCGGACAGTTGGACGAGGTGCACAATGCCCTGCTGCACGAGGAAATCGCCAAGGCTTACGCTGATTATTTAAGCGATAACGAATGGCGTATCCGCGAAAACCTGCCTATCGACGGGGACATTTCCAAGGTAGAGATGAAATATTGGGACAAAGAGAGTTTCAAAACGCGCATCAACCAGCATTATGACGAAGCCTTGAAGCCCGTCGAAGCATTGAAAAAGGCCAAGACAGAGGATTTCATGGCGTTGTATGAAAACACCGAAAACAACGAGAAATACATTGAATATGAGGCTTCTATGTTTGAGTTCATGTTTCACCGCGTGGCGAAATACTATCAAGAAGAGGCCAACGCCGACCAAGCCGAGGGCGACACCGAAAAATGGTGGCTGCCCGCCAAGGATTTCGTGAAAGCCGATTTGGGCGATTTCGACAACCCGCTCATCAAATGCCTGAAAATCTATCAGGAACTGATTGCCTACAACCTTAAGGAAAAGAACGAAGATGTGCTGATTTACAATGATTTCAAGCGTTTGGAATTCGTCAACAACACCCTTGGCATCCTTCTCCATTACACGCAATACCAAGCCGCGATGGAGAATCTGAAGATGCAGCACAAAGACAATCCGCTTTCGACAGAAATCACCGCATTGATGGCGCAGAACCTGATGAACCAATACGAAAACAACGAAGAGGACAGCACCTATTTCGACAACTACAAGAAAGCCAAGACGATGTGCGAAGAGGCCATCGCCAAGTTCCCGAAGTCGAAGGGCGCGAAAAACTGCGTAAACCTCATCAAGCGCATTGAGGAGCCGCAAATCGACATCACGCTGAACTCGGTGCAACTGCCCAACGAAGCCATTCCCGCCGTGCTGGAATACAAAAACACAACCGCACCTTATTATAGAATCGTGAAAATCAGCGAGAAAGAATTGAGCAAATTGAACAATATGCAAAAGGAGGATTTGCTCAAGGAATTGGAGAAAAAAACGCCCGTAGCGGAGCAGGATCTCACCTTGGCCGCCGAAACCGACTATCGCAGCCACAGCACCTTGATTGCCTTGCCTGCCTTAGAGGAAGGCATCTACTACCTGACTGCCACCACCAAACAAGGCATCAAGAGCGAGGATAAGACGCTGGTGCTCAATTTCCAAGTCTCCAACCTCGGTTACATCGTTGACCAAAAAGACGAAAAAATGACCGTGGTGACCGTTGACCGCAAAACGGGGAAAACTATGGAAGGCGTTACCGTTGAACTTTTCCGCCGCGAGTGGGACTACAAAGCCCGTGAACACAAGACCATCATTTTATCGACGTTTAAGTCCGACAAAAACGGTCGCGCCGTGCTTGATGGGAAAGTGGGCAGCAACAACTCTTTTGGCATCAACCTGCGCAAGGACGATGACAACCTGCTTTCAGAAAGGTACTTCCACCTCAATGAGCAGTACAAGAACAACAACGAGGTGTACGAAACGAAACTCTTCACCGACCGCGCCATCTATCGTCCCGGACAAACCGTCTATTTCCAAGGCATTACGACCCGCCGCCAAGGTGAGGACTTGAGCCTTGTGAACAATTACTCGGAAAAGGTTTCTTTCCGCGATGCCAACTGGCAAGAGATCAGTTCGGCCAACTTCAGCACCGACGAATACGGCTCGTTCAGCGGCTCGTTTGTCATCCCCACCGACAGGCTGAACGGCGTGTTCCACCTCAACGCCAATCGTGGCAGTGTGACCATCCGCGTGGAGGAATACAAACGCCCGACCTTCGAGGTGACTTTTGAACAGCCGAAAGAGCAATACGAACTGAACCAAGAAGTTACGGTGCGCGGCAACGTGAAAGCCTACGCCGGTTTCGGCTTGGACGATGTGGAATACACTTATCGTGTCGTCCGCAAGACCTCCTTCCCGTGGCGTTGCTGGTGGTGGTGGTACCCAGTCGTCGATGACGAGCAAATCACCCACGGCAAGGCCCGCACCGACGAAAACGGCAAGTTCGCCATCACCTTCAACCTGAAGCCTTCAAAGACCATCGCGCCCGAGAAGCAGCCTATGTTCACCTACGAAATCGAGGTGACCGCCACGAGCAAGCAGGGCGAGACTCACGCTGACACTTACAGCATTCGCGCGGGCTACAACGAAATCGCCATCAACACTGACCTGCCCCGCACCATCGAGAAATCGGACCTCGGCAAGTACCAAATCACCGTGAGCAACCTCAGCTGGCAGCCCGCCAAGAGCCGCATCTCGCGCAAGATTTACCGCTACGACGACCTTGCTAAGATTAATTATTTTGAAGCCATGCAATATTTGGAAGTCTTTGACCGACAATTGCTTAGCGATGAACAATTGAACAGGCTCTTCCCTGAATACAGTTTCTATGACAAGCGAACCAAGACTTTGGTCGATGAGGCCGAAATTATGGTGGACGACAAGGCCAAGTTCTTGGAAGGCAAAACCTTGGGATCTGGAAATTATGTCGTGGAACTGAAGAGTCTGGACGATCCTTTGGCCGTTACGACGGAGGAATTCACCGTTTACGAAAACGAGGCCAAAAAGATGCCTTATACCGCTATGGTTTGGAGCGATGTGGACAAATCGACCGCCCATCCCGACGACGAAATCAAGTTCAGCATCGGCAGTTCAGCCAAGGATGTGGACATTTGGGTGCAGTTGCTCCACGGCGATGAAATCCGTTTTGACAAGATAATCACTATCAGCAACAGCGTGCAGACCTTTACTTATAAGGTGACCGAAGGCGACCGTGGCGGCCTCAATTTCCGTTATGTCCTTGTGAAGGAAAATGCTTTCAGAACTTCGGACAATCATATTTCCGTGCCTTTCGACAACTATGATTTGGACGTGAAATTGGCCACCGTGCGCGACAAACTCAGTCCCGGAGCCGAGGAGACTTGGGAAGTGACTGTCAGCGACTACAAGAAAAAGCCTTTGGAAGCCGCTCTGCTGGCAGGAATGTATGATGCCTCGTTGGATGAATTTGAACGCAATTACTGGAATTTCAGTATGTCGCCTTGGGGCCCACGCAGTTACAGATTTTCCACCTGTGTACACGACTTCACATCGTCCAACACGGGGATTGATTACTTTACATTCATTGAACTCTTCAATTTCAGCCTGCCTTCCGATGCGCCTTTCTTCGATTTCGGCTATGGCTTCGGCGCGCGCCGGTATAGAAAAGGCGGGCGTGTGCTTTATGATTATGTTGAGGAATCAGCACCTATGATGACTGGAGCGGTGTTGGAAAAGTCCACTAATGCAGTGGAT